>NZ_DYXM01000166.1 GCF_020742175.1 Dietzia timorensis | reverse complement strand
TTCGCCGATAATCTACATTATGTAAAGTAAACTGATTCGACGCTGACGAGACTCCGTCGGCACCATATCTCCGCTCTGCGTGCATATAGCCAAGGCGCCGCGCGGGACTCTCATCCCACGCGGCGCCTTGGTTGCCGGCCCACTCTCCCAGATTTTCCAAGACGGGGCCGAGTTCCTTAAGCGTGTACCTTCTGCGGCTGCGCTGATTCCGCCTTGACCGCTTTGCCGAGTGCGAGGAAGAACAGCACCAGCGCAATGGTCAGCAGAATATGTCCCAACCCTGCAATTCCCGAGATCGCCGGAGAGACTTCTTCGGTACCCATCACGGTCATCGTGCCGTGTGCGAACAGCATGCCGACGGTGAGGACGATTCCGGCGTTGTAGAGCCAGAAGAACCAGTCGAAGAGCTTCGAGCGGGACAGGCCGAAGGACTTCTCCAGCGCCAAGACGACGAGCATGACCAGCAGTCCGAGCGCAAAAAGATGTGTGTGCACGACGCTGAGCTGGGTGAAGCCATCTTCCGGGAAATCCTGCGCCTTGGTCAGCTCGCGATAATAGAGACCCCCGAGCAAACCGAGAATCGTGTAGGTAAATGCTGCATAGTAAAGACGGCGCATTGCTTTCCTTTCGACGAATGTTCCTGGGCCTTTGCGGGCCGATAGCTCTATTCTCGGCGCAGGATCGCTGTCCGACATCAACCGAAAGGCGGAGTAGGCATCGGTCTTTTCGCCGGAAGTTCCAAGCTTGCCCGCTGTCATGAATAGCTAGGCTGAAGGAACAATGCGTACACCTTCCCCACACTTGCGAACTCCGACGGCGCCCCTCCTGCGGTGCTCGATCCAAGAAAGTGAGGGCGCCGCGTGAGCTTCGGAATCGTTCCCAACATCGTGCTCGTTTCCGTCGCCACGTTGCTGCTACTCGCGTTCATCATCGTGGCCTCGCGGCGGATACTCGGAACTGACCTGGGCATCGGGAGGATCCTCTTCGCCGGCGTACTCGGCCTCGCTGCCGAGCTCAGTTTCGAATCTCAGGTCGTGTGGCCGTCGGACTCTTCCAACTTCGCACTCATTCCCGTCCAGTTCGGGATTCTCGTTCTCGTCACGATCGCGATCCTCGTTGTGCTGGAGATCGTCGTCCCTCAAGGCCGCGTGCCCGCCGTCCATCAATGGGGAAAAATCCTGCGCCAGTCGCTCTCTCGGGGGCGCCGCTACACCCAACTCATGCGGATCGTCTCGCGCAACGGACTCATCCCCTTCCGGATCGAGGACGGCAAGGGACTGGAGGCCGAGCGGAAACGGCTCGAACAGGCCTCGAACCTTCGCACTGCGTGCGAGCAGGCCGGCGGCGCGTTCATCAAGTTCGGCCAGCTGCTGTCGACTCGGAGCGACCTACTTCCCGACGCCTACCTCACCGAGTTGAGTCTGCTCCAGCAGGAAATCCCGCCGACTCCGTGGGACGAAGTCGCGGCTGTTCTCGAAGAGGAGCTACCCGGGCACGTCGACGAGATCTTCGCCTCGATCGACCACTCTCCCATCGCCACGGCCTCGATCGGCCAGGTCCACATCGCGACACTCGCCTCGGGCGAAAAGGTCGCCGTCAAGGTGCAGCGCCCCGGCATCGTCCCGCTCATCGAACGAGACTCGGATATCGCCTTGCGACTATCGCGCCGCTTGGAAGCGTCCTCCGAGTGGGCACGCGATGTCGGCGTCATCGATGTCGTATCCAGTATGACGGCGAGCTTGCGCGAAGAAACGGACTTCCGGATCGAGGCGTCCAACCTACGAGCCATGGCGTCTGCGCAGAATCGGCACAAACCACAAGATCGCATCAGGGTCCCCCATTGCCACCGGGAACTGTGCACCAAACGCGTACTCGTCATGGAGTTCATGGAGGGCGATACCGTGAGCCGTCCCGCCGCGATCGACTCCCTCGATAAGGAGACTCGGTCGGCGCTCGCGCAGACCGTGTTCCGCTCTCTTCTCCTGCAAATTCTCGATGACGGCGTCTTCCACTCGGACCTGCACCCGGGCAACGTCATCATCACCCCGGACGGCTCCCCTGCCCTTCTCGACCTGGGCTCCGTGGGTCGCATCGATTCCGAGACCCGTCACCGATTGGCGGACGTCTTTCTCGCCGTCTCCCGCCGCAACTCACGCGCGTTCGCCGATGCGCTCCTGGCCTTCGTCGAGATTCCGCCGGGAGTCAACGAGGTCGACCTCCGGAAGGAGATCGGCTCCTTCATGGCGAATCACCTGT
Organism: Dietzia timorensis; assembly: GCF_020742175.1. GTDB lineage: Bacteria > Actinomycetota > Actinomycetes > Mycobacteriales > Mycobacteriaceae > Dietzia > Dietzia timorensis_A. The sequence goes on along the minus strand of NZ_DYXM01000166.1, from coordinate 10,867 downwards.
CCCCCGGGTCAAACATGGACCCGTCGGCCCTGTCGGAGATCTTCACGATCCTCAGCCTCCACGGGATCGCACTCCCCTCGGAACTCATGTCCGCGCTCCGAGCTATGGGAGCAGCCGAGGGCACACTGCTAAAACTCGATCCCTCATTCAACCTCCTCGACAGCGCCACCGAGTTCGGATCAGCGTCGATGAAGTCCCGCCTCGAGCCGCAGTCGGTGAAAGAGTCGGTGGAAAACGAGGTCATCGAGACTCTACCTCTGTTGCACAGCCTCGTGCAGCGAGCCGATAGCGTGACACGCGCGCTCGCCGAGGACCGCTTCTCCATCGGGGTCAAGGCGATGTCGGACGAGCACGACCGTCGCGTGTATCGAGAGTTTCTCCACTTCGCCGCGATCACATTCCTCGCGGGCGTGTTCGGGATCATGGCGGTTCTACTTTTGGTGAGCTCGACCGGCCCTCAAGTCACCGAGACGCTCACCCTGTTCCAACTCTTCGGGTTCATCCTGATCCCCGTCTCCGGAACCCTGACCTTCCGCGTGCTCTTCGACGTGTTCAGTAGCCGAAGACGCCACTAGGGACACAATAAGAGTGCCCGGGTCGCTGGCAATCCAGCGGCCCGGGCACCGACAAAGTCCGCAAAGTGCGGGTTCGCCTATGACGTCGCGGGTCCGTCAGCGGGGTCGATCTGGTCTTCCTCCGGCCCCTGTTCCAGCGGCGAAAGCTCGATCTCGTCGAGCTCCGCCTCCGTCGTCTGCATGACAAAAGGTTCGCCCTCGTGGGCACGGATAGCCGTGGTCACGGAGCTATCGAGGACCGCCTTCGCCAAGTCCTCGCGAATGACGAGCGGATCGCGCGAGAGATCCTTCCAGATGCTCACGCACAGCATGCTCAACACGATGACGAACGGCACGGACGACACGATCGTGATGTTCTTCAGGCCCTCGAGGGCCTCGTCCGGCTGGTCGCCGCCCGCGAGTAGCATCGCTGCCGCGACCGCACCGGTGGATACACCCCAGAAGATGACGTTGAACTTCGAAGGCTCCTCCGCGCCATTCTCCGAGAGCGAGCCCATGACGATCGACGCAGAGTCCGCACCGGTGACGAAGAAGATTGCGATGAGCACCACGGTGATAATGGTGACGATCGTGAGGATGATGCTCGGCAAGCCGAGTTGTCCGAGGAGATCGAACAGCACGGTGTCGAAGTTGATGTCCTCTCCTCCCTCGCCGAGCTGTGCGAGCATGCCGCCGCTATTACGCGCCTGCTCCGCACGCTCCTGTAGGCCGATGGCACCGCCACCGAAGACCGCGAACCAGATGAGCGAGATCACCGAAGGGACGAGAAGCACGCCGGTGACGAACTGGCGGACGGTACGACCGCGCGAAATTCGCGCGATGAAGAGACCGACGAACGGGGTCCACGAGACCCACCATGCCCAGTAGAACACCGTCCAGGTCGACATCCACTCGACGAGCGCCTGATCGTCGCCGGCGGGCGTGCGCGAAGCCATCGCGGGCAGCATGTCGATGAACGAGCCGACGCTGCGCGGGATGACGTTGAGGATGAACAGGGTCGGTCCACCGACGAAGACGAGAACCGCGAGGAGCACGGCGAGCACCATGTTGATGTTCGACAGCCACTGGATGCCGCGCTCGATTCCCGATACGGCGGACGCCACGAAGCAGGCGGTGAGCACGGCGATGATCAGGATGAGCAGGTTCGAACCGACGCTGTCAGCGAACCCGCCCGCGACGATGCCGCCGCCGATCTGGAGTGCGCCGAGCCCCAACGAACATGCCGAGCCGAAGAGCGTGGCGATGATAGCGAGAATGTTGATCGCCTTACCGGCGACGCCATTGACGGCACGACGGCCGAAAAGTGGCTCGAACATGCTGGAGAAAAGCTGGGAACGGCCGAGGCGATACGTGCCATAGGCCATGCCCAGTCCCACGATGGCGTACATTGCCCACGGGTACAGAGTCCAGTGGAAAAGCGCGGTTCCCATGGCGACGTCGACGGCTTGCGTCGTACTCGCGTCGACCGTGCCGGGCGGCGGGGACATATAGAAGAAGAGCGGCTCGCCGACGCCGTAGAAGACAAGGCCGATACCCATGCCGGTCGCGAACATCATCGCGATCCACGACGCGGTCCGATATTGCGGGCGCTCCCCGTCCTTACCCAGCGGAATCTTTCCGAACCTGGAGACCGCCACGACGATTGCGAAGATCGTGAACAGGCTGGACGCGATGACGAAGAGCCAGCCCAGGTTCTTCATCGTCCCGTTGAGCATCGTCGACGCGACGTTGCCCAGTCCATCAGGCGACACGAAGCCCCACACAACGAATGCGACGGCGACGACGGCCGCAATGCCGAATACGATCTTGTCCAGATGGGGACTCGATTCCCCCGGTTTTCGGCCGGCCGACTCCTGGTAGGCCCGCAGCAAGTGTGTTGTCTTGTCGTTGGGTGACCTCTCTTCGTTTCTCCTTGAGCGGCCGGGGTCGAAATCGGGCCCGCTGCTATTCGATTCTTTCCGCGTCATCGGACTGTCGAGCTTTTAAAACCTTACTATCACCTGGGACCCAATTAATTCGAAGGGGCAAATTCAATTCGGGAATGCCACACTTCTGCCGCGAATATTCCGTTATCTCGCAGCGGATCACCGGGTAACCTCCCATCGCGCTCCAGGTCAGAGGACCAGTGCGCGACGGCGAAGTCAGAGCTTCCCCCAGTTCGTGCGCCCCTGACTCACCTGAGAAGGCATCAAGCATGTCTTCGAGCAAGGCCACGCGTCCGACGTCATATCCGCGTATTCCGAATCTCGGCGCGCCGATGTTTATCTCGCCGTGCATAATCGGCACATGCGCGACGAAGCGACCTCTGCCCTACTGTCCATCGCCAACGAGGTGCTCGATGGTTATGTGGCCGCCCTGGGAACTCTCGATGACGAAACGGCGAATCTCTCGCCGGCTCCCGGCACGGTGAACACCGCGTTCGCACTGGTAAAGCATGTGCACGGAATGAGCCGCTTTTGGGGAGGGTCGGTGATTTCGGGCCTCGCCTTCCCGCGCGACAGAGAAGCGGAGTTCCAGGCGGAGGGCACCATCGACGACGCCCTTAACCTCGTAGACGAGATCCGTTCAGAGCTGCCAGCATGGGCCGACAACGCGGCGCGGCACGGTGTTCTCGACCCCAGCGCGAGGGGAACGAGCCGCACCGATGTCGCCGACGTCGGGCCAGAGTGGATCCTCGCGCACATGGTTCGCGAACTGTCCCAGCACCTGGGGCACCTCGAGGTGTGCCGGGACATGGTCCTCGCACAGGATTGAATCCGCGCCATTTCCTTCGACTCCGACGAGCAAATATTCGGCAGAAACCCTGACATCGAATAGGGAGCTTCCCCGATGTGGTTTCCGCGCCCGAGTGGAAATCTCGAAGGCATGACGATTCAGAATGTGGGCGCAGAAGGCGGCACCGCCCCAAAGCCGGTCAATGCGGCGCGTGCCGGCGCCCCTTCGCTTCTCGTCGCCACGCTGGTCGGGCTTGTCCACGCAGCGATCACGTTCTACTGGGCTTCGGGCGGACAGTTCCTGCTGAGCACGGTGAGCGATCGCGCGACCTCGATCTTCGACGGGAACGAGCAATGGCTCTATCCGGTCGGGGCGGTCAAGGCCCTGTTCGCGCTACTACCCTTCCTCTATCTGCTCATGCGGCGTCGCCTGCGTAAGGCGCGCATCATCCTCGGGATCGGCTCGCTCATACTCATCTTGTGGGGCGGCATTAACACCGTCACCGCAAATCTCAATTTCTTCGGGGTCCTCGATTCCAGCGCCGAGGGCAATGAGCTGATCGGCCACGCGTTCGTATGGGATCCGCTCTTCTTCGTCTGGGGTATGGCCGTCGTGGTGTTCCTCGTGTCCACCAGGAAGTTGAAGGACGCCTGACGGCGGACGTTCCGAGGAATAGTGCGTTCCGGGATAGCGTTGCACGAATCGTAGCCCTCTTCCCTGCGATAGACGCTGTGGCGCTTGCCCGTCGACTTTGGCGAGCCTGCGCTGTGCTCGGATACACGAAACGGTGAAGGGAAAATGAGGAGCGGGAATCCGCGTAAGCTGTAGGGAGAATCTTTCGAACGAAAAGAGGGATGTAACTGTGCCAACGCAACAGATTGTTGCACCGCCTGCCCGGGCCGCGATGTTTCTGGTTCTTACCGTGAACGAAGGCTCGGAGGACGAGGTCCGGGACTTCCTTACCGATGTGCCGGGCCTCACCAGGACAGTGTCATTTCGCGCAACCGGGCCGAGCCCGTCGAAGGACATTCTCACCGTGGTCGGGCTCGGTGCAGAAATGTGGGACCGGCTGTTCGACGCAGAGCGTCCCCGGCATCTGCACACCTTCGATCCGATCTACGGCGATAAGCACACGGCACCATCGACGCCCGGAGATCTGCTCATCCATTTGCGCGCACCGCAAATGGATCTGTGCTTCGAGCTCGCGCGGATCATGACCAACAAGCTCGCCGGCCACGCGAGCGTCGTCGACGAGGTTCACGGGTTCACGTATTTCGACAACCGCGACCTGCTCGGCTTCGTCGACGGGACCGAGAATCCCGAGGGCAACGACGCGGACGAGGCCGTGCACGACAACGAAGACGCCGAGCTCTATAACGGCGGCTCGTATGTGTTCGTGCAGAAGTACACCCACGACCTGCAGTCCTGGAACGCCATCAGCACCGAAGAGCAGGAACGCGTGATCGGGCGCACGAAGCTGGATGACGTCGAGCTGGACGACGACGTCAAGCCGACGAATTCGCACGTCGCTCTCAACGATGTGTCCGACGAGGACGGCAACGACCTCGACATCTTCCGCACCAATATGCCTTTCGGCACGTTCGGCTCGGACGAATTCGGCACGTACTTTGTCGGGTACGCCGCAGACCCGTCCATCACCGAGCAGATGCTCGACAACATGTTTCTCGGCGACCCCGTCGGTAACTACGATCGCATTCTCGATTTCTCGACGGCGATCACGGGAACCTTATTCTATGTCCCATCAGTCGGGCTTCTCGAAGAGATCGACACGCTTCCCCCTGCGAGGACGCCCGGCGAGCAGCCCGAAGATAACAGCGACGAGCCCGCCTCGGCAGATACCGAAGCGGCCGCAGTCGACGCCAGCGACGGAAGCCTGGGAATCGGCAGCCTCAAATAGTGCCGCCAGGCCGGCCATCGCCGCCTCCTCGTAACTTTTTGAACCACTACTCTCCAAAGGAACGAAAATGAGCAATCTCTACCGTGACCTCGCACCCATCACGTCTGCGGCGTGGGACGAAATCGAAGAAGAAGCCCGCAGGACCTTCAAGCGCAACATCGCCGGACGCCGAATCGTCGACATGCCCGAGGCCAAGGGGTTGGAGTTCTCCTCGCTCGGCACCGGCCACGTCACACGTATCGATTCCGGCGTCGAGGGTGTCGAAACGCGCCGCCGCGAGTCGCTTCCCGTATTCGAGCTGCGCGTGCCGTTCACGGTCACCCGCGACGCCATCGATGACGTCGAGAGGGGCTCCGCCGACTCGGATTGGCAGCCCGTCAAGGACGCCGCCGAGCGCATCGCGCTGGCCGAGGACAACGCCGTGCTCTACGGCTCGGAAACGCTCGGCATCAAGGGCATCGCGATGTCCTCCTCGCACAAGCCAGTCGACCTTCCGACCGAGATCCGCGAGGTTCCCGCCGCGGTTGCCAAGGCGCTGAGCACGCTCCGCCTCGACGGTGTCGCCGGCCCCTATGATCTTGTCCTCTCCGCGGACCTCTACACACAGGTCCTCGAGACCACCGACCACGGCTACCCGGTGCACGAGCACATCAGCCGGGCGCTCAAGGACGGCGACATCAAGTGGGCCCCGGCCCTCGAGGGCGCGCTCCTCGTGTCCACCCGTGGCGGCGACTTCGAGCTGCACATCGGCCAGGATCTTTCCATCGGCTACCACTCCCACAACGATGAGGAAGTCAACCTGTACCTGCAGGAAACCTTCGCGTTCCGCGTGCCGGGCGACGAGGCGGCCGTCCGCTTGAGCTAACACGCCCCGCACTGCCACGAAAACGCCGCGGACACCTCGCCGACAAGGAGGTGTCCGCGGCACTTTTTTGTCCACGCTCGATTGCGCACAACCACTACCGAAGGCTTTACGGAATAACTCCGGGCATAGTACGGTTGTATTAGTTGATACATCAACAACCTTAGCGAGGAGCGCACCATGCAGTTCGGAATCTTCACCATCGGCGACGTCACGACCGATCCCACCAACGGCACGACGCCCACCGAGCATGAGCGGATTCAAGCGATGACCGACTACGCGCTCAAGGCCGAAGAGGTCGGGCTGGACGTGTTCGCGACCGGTGAGCACCACAACCCGCCGTTCGTGCCGGGTTCGCCCACGACCCACCTCGGCTACATCGCCGCGAAGACGAAGAACCTCCAGCTGACCACCTCCACCACGCTGATCACCACCAATGACCCGGTGAAGATCGCCGAGGACTTTTCCTTCCTGCAGCACCTCGCCGGCGGTCGTGTCGACCTGATGATGGGGCGCGGAAACACCGGACCGGTCTACCCGTGGTTCGGTAAGGACATCCGTAAGGGCATCCCGCTCGCGGTTGAGAACTATCACCTTCTGCGGAAGTTGTGGCGCGAGGACGTCGTCAATTGGGAGGGCGAATTCCGGACGCCGCTGCGCGGATTCACCCTCGCGCCGCGGCCGATGGACGATACTCCGCCGTTCGTCTGGCATGGCTCCATCCGCTCGCCGGAGATCGCCGAACAAGCCGCCTACTACGGCGACGGCTTCTTCCACAACAACATCTTCTGGAACTTCGAGCACACCGCGCAGATGGTCAACCTCTACCGCCGACGCTTCGAGCATTATGGGCACGGCGCGGCCAACCAGGCCACCGTCGGCCTCGGTGGTCAGGTCTTCATGGGTAGTTCCGAGGCCGAGGCGAAGAAGCAGTTCCGCCCCTACTTCGACAACGCGCCGGTATACGGGCATGGTCCGAGCCTCGAGGAGTTCACGAAGATGACCCCGCTGACCGTGGGAACCCCCGAGCAGGTCATCGAGCGCACCCTGACGTTCGCCGACTGGGTCGGCGACTACCAGCGACAGCTCTTCCTCGTCGACCACGCCGGTCTCCCCCGCGACGTCGTCCTCGAGCAGATCGAGATCCTCGGCAAGGAGGTCGTACCCGTGCTGCGCAAGGAATTCGAGGCACGCCGCCCGGCGGACGTCCCCTCGGACCCGCCTACGCACGCGAGTCTCGTCGCCGAGGGACCGAATTCGTTCCACCATCTCGTCGAGCCCGCTAAGGCCCGGATGGCAAACCAGGAGGTGCGGTCGTAATGCGCAAGATCGTCATCATCTCCGCAGGCCTGTCCACGCCGTCCTCGACACGGCTGCTCGCGGACCAGATCTCCGACAGCGTCCGTAGCCAGATCACCGCTCGCGGTGAGGACGTCGACTTTACTTTTGTCGAGCTCCGCGATCTCGCCGGCGAACTCGCCCAGGCGATGCAGACCGGCGCCATGCCCAACCAGAAGCTCGACGACGTCAAGAACGCGCTGAGCGAGGCCGATGCTCTCGTGGCGGTCTCCCCGGTGTTCGCGGCGAGCTACAGCGGACTGTTCAAGATGTTCTTCGACATCCTCGATCCCGATGCGCTCACAAGCATGCCCGTACTTATCGCGGCGACGGCGGGCACGCCCCGGCATTCGCTCGTACTCGACTACGCCATGCGGCCGTTGTTCACCTACTTCCGCGCGAACGTCGTACCCACGGGCGTGTTCGCGGCGACGGAGGATTTCGGTGGGGCCGAAGGAAAGCACCTTGACGGCCGTATCCAGCGCGCGGCAACCGAGCTCGCCTCGCTCGTGGTGAGCGAGAGCGGCGCCGTCGAGGGGTTCACGGCCGTCGATGCCGCGGCGCCGCGTCGCACTTCGGGCACGTCGATCGACGCGGGATTCACCTCGTTCGAGAACCTGCTCAAGGGCCATTCGGGCGACTGATTCGCACCCGGCACCATAAGACCTACGCAATGACGTCGGGCGTCCCGGAAATCCGGGACGCCCGACGTCATCGTGTGTGGGTATCGGCTAGTTCTTCGAGTCGACCAGCGCGTAGGACAGACCCGAGGTAGCGGCGGTGACCGCCGCGATAGCCGGCCAGGCCCCGATCTTCTTCGCCAGCGGGTGGGAGGCGCCGAAGGCACCGATATAGGTGCCGCCCAGGACCGCGGTGACGACCGAGCCGGAGGTGTCCTTCCACGTGCGACCCGCGTAGATTCCGGCCGCCGCGAGCACGACTCCGCCGAGCGGGCGAATTCCCGTTTCGCGTGCGACGAGATAGCCACCGACGAGACCGAAGGCGGAGACCGCCGCCGACGAGACCTTGCGCGCGTTATTCAATTCCATCGAACACTCCCCTTGCGACTTACGAGTTTTCCGGGCGGCCCCGGCCGCCGAGTTCAGCCTAGCCCCCGGCGCGGCGGACACCGCCCGCGCGGCCCGGTCCCCGGGGAGCGCTATCGGTGGCCTTGTCGTGGTTCGCGACTGGCCAGGAGCTGCCAGGCGTCTACCCAGCCGCTCCGGTACGACGCTTCCAAGGCGGCGAGGTGTAGCTGCCACATGCGGCGGAACACCGGATCGAACCCCTGCGCCGCGGCGTCGCGGCCGCGGATGGTGAAGTTCTCCCGCCACAATCGCGCGGTGTGGGCCGCGTGCTCGCCGAATTCCATCCGGCCGCGAAGTCGCAGCTCGGGATGGTGGGAGAATGCTTCCTTGAGATCCGAGCGCAGCGGTATCGCGCAACGTTCATCGACGTAGCGCCGACGCCAGGACGTGAGCTCGGAAATCTCGTGTTCATGGGAGTCGGATCCCACGTCCACCTGCAGGGCGAGCCGCCCGCCGTCATCCAAAAGCGTAGAGGAGCGTTCGGCGACGACCGAGATCCCCTCGCGTGTCGCGGCGTGCGGTTCGGCGATGACGATTGCGTCCGCCCCACCGCCGAGCGATTCGAATTCGCCCAGGCTCAGCGAGACGGCGTGGGATTGCCCGGCCGCCTGCACGCGCGCGCCGACGACGTGGAGCCGGTCGATCGATTCGGTCACGCTGCGCACCTGCGCGCCCCGCTCTGCGGCACGCAGCGGCAGCTCGCCCCAGCCTGGCGGCGCCACGATGACACGACTTTCCTCGTTGACCCCGGCGAGGCTGAGCAGGAGTTCATGTGCCCGGCGCTGGGCGTCGCCGAGGTCGAGGCGATGCGGGGAGTTCGTCGGCGCACTCACCCGGACCACGGTCCGCCCACGCCGGTCGTGGCTCTGATTGCGCGCACCGGAGGCGAACAGGGCGGCGCTGGTCGCCATAGTCGCGTCGGTATACAAGGCGACCAGGTCGCCGGGGATGCCCATTTCCAGATCGGAGTTCCTCGCGCCCTGCTGCGCGCGCCGCCGGCCCTGTCTTTCCGCCTTATGACGTCGGGCGCTCTCCAATTCCGGGTGGCGTGCGAGCCACGGCACCAGGGCGGACAACACCGTCGGTAGGTCACTCGACACCCATTCGCCGGCCATATACGACTCGAACACCCCGGCCGTGGCGCCGGAGGCGAGCCTGATGAAGAATTCCTCCGGCGAGCGCAACACGATCGAGGTGGACGCGTCCAGCGAACCGATCGACGAGTCGTCGGGGAATTCGACGCGCAGGCCCATTTCGGGGATCGCCGCACGAAAGGCGTCCCGGATTTCCCGGACCGTACTACTTCGCACGCGGCCTTGATCGCGTTCCGGCGGGGCAAGCTCGGGCCACCGGGTGTGATCTACGCTTGAGGGCTCTACGCGCGCCATACTCTGCCTTCCTCCAGGTCGGTACTACCACCTGCCGCCGAACACTTGAGGGTGTGCCGTGTGAGGCGAGATTACCTGCGGGGGTGGAGGATTCCGGGAAGGCGCGACGTGATAAGCACGAACCGGCGGCGACGAGATCGTGGTGCACCGACACACGCGGCGGACCCGGGTGTTCTAGAGTTGTTGCTGGCCACCTACTTGCCCGAACCGACGTCACTGACTGTCCAGGAGTGATGAATGTCCACACCCGCCACGCGCGACCCTTCCGCCGGCGAAACGAATTCCACTTCGCGTCACCATGTCGTCATCATCGGATCCGGGTTCGGCGGGCTTTTCGCAGCCCGCGAATTCAAGGACAAGAACGTCGATGTCACGCTCATTGCGAAGACCGGACATCACCTGTTCCAGCCGCTCCTCTACCAGGTGGCCACGGGCATCCTGTCGGTCGGCGAGATCGCTCCGCCGACCCGTTTTATTCTCCGCGACCTCAAGAACGTGAAGATCGTGCTCGGGGACGTCTCCGACATCGACGTCACGTCCAAAAAGGTGAAGTATGTGTCTGGTCGGATCGATATCAAGACGAGCTTCGACAGCCTGATTCTGGCGGCCGGCGCCAACCAGTCCTACTTCGGAAACGATCATTTCGAGCAGTACGCACCCGGCATGAAGACCGTCGACGATGCTCTTGAGCTTCGCGGCCGCATCCTCGGCGCGTTCGAGCAGGCCGAGCTCACCACCGACGAGGTTGAGCGGCGCCGACTCCTCACTTTCGTCATCGTCGGGGCCGTCCCGACCGGCGTCGAGATGGCAGGCCAGGTCGCCGAGCTCGCGCGAAACACCTTCAAGGGCCTGTATCGGAGCATCGACCCTTCATCGGCCCGCGTAGTCCTTCTCGATGCGGCACCCGCGGTACTTCCCCCGTTTGGACCGAAGCTCGGCGACGAGGCACGACGAACGTTGGAAAAGCTTGGTGTCGAGGTGCA
>NZ_DYXM01000165.1 GCF_020742175.1 Dietzia timorensis | reverse complement strand
TCGATGATCTCCATCGTCGAGGTCGTCATCGCCGCCGTGCGCGACAAGCTCAACATCAACCGCGTCAACGGCACTCTGCTCGTCTGCGTGCCGCTGGCGATCATCTCGCTGCTCCTCATGCCGACGGCCACGGGATTGATGACGCTCGACACCCTCGACGCGTTCTCCAACCAGGTCGGCATCGTCGCCTGCGCCCTCATCTCGATCCTCGCGGTCGCCCTCACGGGCAAGTTGCAGGGCCAGCGCGATCACCTCAACGCGGTCTCGTCGTGGCGCGTCGGCAACACGTGGTTCGTGTTCCTCGCCGCCACGGTCATCGTGCTCGCGGTCACCCTGTTCTTCACGGTTCGCGACTTCATCGTCGAGGGCTACGAGGAGTATCCGGACGCGGTCGTCAACACCTGGGGCTGGGGCGCCATCGCAATGGTGCTCGTCCTCGGCATCGCTCTCACCTTCACCCCGTGGAAGAAGGGCCTGGAGCTCACCGGGGTGCCCGGTATCGACCCGCAGCTCGAAAACAAGAACCTGGAGGCCACCAAATGACCGGCATCGCAGTGATCATGATGATCCTGTTCCTCCTCATTATCTGGGGCGGACTGGTTCTGAGCATCTACAACTTCGTCATCCACCCGGATGAGCCGGAGGACGAAGTCTAGGCACCCAGTGCCCGAACTCTCTCCCCTGCCCGGCGGCCCGCCAGCTCCACTCGCGAGCAGGCGGGCCGCCGTCATTCGCCAATCTTCTAGGCCTCGGAGTCCACGCCGAACGCATCGTCATATATGACGTCGGACGCCGGAAATTCCGGACCGATCTCCTCGCCGGTCCCCAAGAACATGGCTTGGAAGTATTCGGCGGGGGCGCCGCGAAATCGCAACGGCGCGGCCAGGACAAAGCCGAAACGCCGGTAGTACTCGGGGTCGCCGAGGAGAACGACCCCGGCCGCGCCCAGTTCGCCGAGCCGCTCGAGCACTGCCTTCATGAGTGCCGCGCCAACCCCCTGCTTCTGCATATCGGGCCGCACCGACAGCGGTCCGATTCCATACCACTCGCCCGCTGCCGGCGGGTCCAGCCGGACCGCGGACGCAGCAACATGCCCGATGATCTCGCCGCCGGATTCGGCGACGAGCGAGACCGTCAGGGCCCCAGTGCCGCGAAGCGCGGCGACGACATCCTGCTCGGTGCCGTCCGAATACTCGGCGCCCGCGAATGCCTCCCGGGTCACAGCGTCGATCGCGCCTTCGTCCCCGCGGCGTTCTGCCCGGATCGTGATCTCGTCCCGCTTGTCACCGGCATACGTCATGCTGCCGAGCGTACTTTTGTCGTTCCCGGACCGTCTATCAACTGAGTACGCAGTAGGCTGTCGCAGTCTCGCCCTCGTGGCTCAGGGAGATGTTGATCTGCACCTCGCCGAGGCTCGCGCGGACCGCATCGGCTATCCGGCCTCCCAGGCGAATGGCGGGTCTCCCCCAGGCATCGGAGACGATGGAGATCTCCGGCCACCGCACGTCCTCGAGTGCGATCGGTGGAGGTTGCCCGTAGAGGGCCTCCGACCACGCTTTGATGAATGCTTCTTTCGCCGCCCACCGTGCGCCGAGATGCCGGGCGACGTCACTAGGCGCGCCCCGCCGCTCGGCGGCGTCGCGCGCCTGCCTGCGTTCGGTGGCGCTGAATACGCCCGCGAACCGGGTGCCCGGTTCGGCCATAGACGCGGCGAAGGCGCCGAGGTCGACTACGTCAACCCCGACGCCCTTAACGCCAACACGCCCTTCCCGCGTGTTCACCAGGTCCTCACTCCTGGCCTACCGAGTGGCGACCTATGAGGCCACCCGATGCAGACAACACCCCGTCTGCATCAGCTCGGGAGTCTGGTGAAAGCAGCATGGCCGCTTCCAAGTCCTTGATTTCCGCGGCGCTGCCCTCGCCGAGGCGGCGAGCGACCGGGCGCTCGTAGAGCGGCGCGCCGCCGTAGATGCCGCGCACTCGCGTCCACGCGCCCTCACGCTCACGCACGGCGGCGCGTTCGCGGGCGGCCTCGGCCGTCTCGGCTCCGCGCTGCGCTTCAACCGCCCGGTAGAAGGCCTCCGGGTGGGCGACGGCGATGAGGCCGGACACGTGCCCGAAGCCGAGCGAGGTGAGAAGCGCGCCGCGCAGCGGCATCGACTCGCCGAGCCGCAGCGGCTGCCGCGGCCACACGAGATGCTCGGCGCCGGCCATGGCGTCGTCGAGGCAGTCGAGCGAGCGGTTCGGGGGAAGTACGCCCGAGCGCAGCACCTGGCACAGCCCGGTGAGCTGGAATGCCGCGGCGCCACCCTTCGAATGTCCGGTCAGGGTCTTCTGCGAGACCACGAACAGCGGATTTCCCGCAGTTCGTCCCAGCGCCTCGGCGAGGCGCTCGTGCAGATCGGCTTCGTTGGGATCGTTGGCCTTGGTCGACGTGTCGTGCTTCGACACGAAGGCGAGATCGTCCGCCGTCATACCGAGCTTTGCCAGGTTCCGGGCGAGCTGCGACCGTGAGCCGCCACGGCCCGCGCCGAGCGCGCCCAGGCCGGGCGCCGGGATCGAGGTGTGCGCACCATCCGCGTAGGAGGCGGCCCACGCGACGACGCCGTGCACGGGGAGGCCGAGCTCGGCCGCGACGTCGCCGCGGGCGAGCAGGACCGTGCCGCCGCCCTGAGATTCGACGAAGCCTCCGCGGCGCCGATCGCCGGCACGGGAGTAATAGCGCTCGTCGATGCCCTTCGCGGCCATCTCCGCCGAGTCAGCGGTCGCCGACATGTCGGCGAACCCCTGGATTCCCTCGATCGACAGGTCGTCGAAGCCGCCGGCGACGACGAACTCCGCCTTGCCACCGCGGATCTTGTCGAAGCCTTCCTCGACGCTCACCGCTGCCGTGGCGCAAGCCGCGACCGGATGCACCATCGAGCCGTATCCGCCGACGTAGGACTGCATGACATGCGCGGCGACGACGTTGGGCAGTGCCTCCTGCAGGATGTCACCCTGGCGGGGGCGCCCGAGGATGCCGTCGATGTAGAGGCTGCGCATCGCGGACATGCCGCCCATGCCTGTGCCCTGCGTGTTCGCGACATCCGCCGGGTGCACGTTCGAAAGCAGCTCCGCCGGGCTGAAGCCCGAGGACAGGAACGCGTCCACGGTGGCCACGAGGTTCCATGCGGCGACACGGTCGATGGAGTCGACCATCTCGGCCGGGATGCCCCACGCCGCCGGGTCGAACCCGGTGGGGATCTGCCCGCCGACGACTCGGGTGAGCGTCGTGCGACGCGGCACGCGAATCTCGGTGCCGGCCTTGCGGGTCACCGTCCACTCGCCTGCCTCGGCATCGAACTCTACGGCTGTATTGCCCGGGTCGGCCTCGGCGTAGGCGCGGGCCTCGGCCTCGTCGGAGGCGACGAAGGACAGGTCCTCATCGAGGAACACCGAGGACAGCGCAGGCGAGGTGCCCGCGAGCATTTCGCCGTCATCGGCATAGCGCCGGATGCCGACGCGCGCCATGACCTCCTCGCGGAGGCGTTCGGCGATGTCGGCCTCGGCTATCGGCTCGGAATTCTCGGTGAGCACCCAGCCCGGTTTCGGGCCGTCTTCCCACTCGATGAGCCCGGTCGACCAGGCGAGTTCGACGATGCCGGCTGCGGACAGCTCACCGGATACCTCGGCCTCGAAGCGGGTGCGCGCCGAGCCGTACGGCCCGAGCTCGCCCGTGCCGACGATAACGACCATGTCCTCGAGGTCCGCTTCGACCGTGCCCCAGTCGGGACGCGAATCGGGCAG
>NZ_DYXM01000164.1 GCF_020742175.1 Dietzia timorensis | reverse complement strand
GGCACCTCGAGATCGACGCCGTGCAACACCGGCTCGTGCGCGTCGGCCTCGTCACCGGACGCCGGATAGGTGAACTCGACAGAGCCCAGGGCGAGCGCGGCGTCTGCGTCCGTGGCAGCGCCCCTCCCCTGTTCTGCGGAACCGTGGGCCGGCGATTCCGTGTTTTCCGCCGCCTGGATGACCCCGACCATGCGCGTGAGCGAAGCCCCGGCAGAGAGCATCTCGTCGAACAGTCCGACGATGGCACCGATCGGGTTGAACAACCGGTGGTAGACAAGCGCTGCGGTGGTCACGGCCCCGGCTGTGGTCTCGTCGAACCAGACGAGCGCAAAGCCTGCGACGATGATGCACGACAGCACGACCGCCTCCGCACGGTTGTTCCTGCTTATCGCGCTGGTGAGGAACTTGAACACACCGATCGACAGGTCGCGCGCTTCGGTGGACGCCGAGTGGATGCGATCGAGCTCGACCTGCTGCTTGCGGTACGCACGGAGGGTGTCGCGCCCGGTCAGGCTCGACAGCAACCGGCCGGCGCGTCGCCCGAACGCCGCCCGTTCGGCCCGATAAATCGGCTCGGCGCGCGGGAGATACCAGGCGATAGTCAGGTAGTACATCGGCACCGCGACGAGCCCGACAAGCCCGAGTCGCCAGTCGAGCGCAGCGAGTCCCACACCCGAGATCACCACGACGAACACCGACTGCAGGAACAGCGGCAGAATCTGTTCGGTGGATTCGGAGATCTTGCGGGAATCGTCGGCGACGCGGGACACGAGATCGCCCGTCCCGGTCCGCTCGACGGTCCCCGAGTCCAGCTCGAGCGCGCGGCTCATCACGTCCTCGCGCAGCCTCGACACCGCGGGTTCGGTGACGCGCGCGAGAGCCGCCCTCCCGATCCACGTGCCCAGCCCGAGGATGATGCCTGCGACTGCGACTATCAGAGCTCCCCGCCACACCGCGTCGGCGGCCGGATCGGCGCGCAGTTCGTCGACGAGACCTCCGATCACCCACGGGCCCGCGAGCCCAGCTACCGCGGTGATAACTCCGGCAAGCACCACCACCGCGATGGGTGCCGCCCGCCCGGGCAGCTGCGCGCCGAGGTAGCGGAACGAGGCGCGGTAGCTCGCGACCGGGAGATGCGTGGCCGGCGCGCTCATCGGCTCACCGCCTCTCGATAGGCCTGCGAGTTCTCGGCAAGCTGCGAGTGGTCACCTATGACGGCGGACGTCCCCTCCTCCACGAACACCACGGTCTCGGCCGCGGCAAGGAATGCGGGCGAGGAAGTAAGCACGAGCGTGCACCGTCCCCGCCGGAGCTCCGAGATCGCATTGGCGATGGCGGCCTCGGTGACTGCGTCGACCGCGGTCGTCGGGTCGTGGAGGACCAGGACATTCGGGGCGGCGGCGAGCGCGCGGGCGAGAGCGACGCGTTGGCGCTGCCCGCCGGACAGGTTCGTGCCGAGGTCCTGAATCCGGTGGTCCAATCCCCCGGGCAGCAACTCGACGATGTCGGCGACGCCCGACGCGCGCAGCACCTGCTCGTCGATTTCGACATCCGCATCGTGGTCGAGGGCAATGTTGGAGCGCAGTGTTCCCTCGAACAGGTCGACGTCGTGCGGGGCAACGATCATCTCGTGCGAACCGGACTCGGCAAGGGCGGCGATAACGCGGGCGGCGTCGGACGGCTTCTGCGTGACCATCGCGGTGAGGGCGCCGGGAGGGGCATGGAATTCGAGGGGTCCGACGTCATCCAGCGGTGGGAGCGACACCCGGAGGCCGGACGCCTCCGAGGCCTCTACGGAAGAAGAGTCGACGTGGCTGCGGAGCGCCTGCGGTGTGGAAGGTTCGGCGCCGGGGACCGGGGCCGTTGCGCCGGGGGCCCGGGCTTCGGCGAGGTATTCGGCGATGCGTGCGGCGGCGCCGCGCGAGCGGGCCAGGGCGCCGATGATCTGCGCAAACGACTGCATGGGTTCGGTGAAGAATGCGGCGACGCCGAGCACGGCAACGAAGGTGCCGATTCCCATGCCACCGCTGGTCACGCGCAATCCTGCGGTGAGGATGACGGCGGCGAGCACCGCCATCATGGTGAGCGCGCCGATGCCCTCGAGCAGACCCGACCGCGTGCCGGTGGCGATACCCGCGGTGGCGGCCTTGCGCGAGAGTGTGCGGTATCGGCCGAGCGCCCAGCGTTCGCCTCCGAGCGATTTGAGCACCCCGATGCCCTGCATGAGGTCCGAGGCGCTGCGTCCCGCCGCGCCGATCGCCTCTTGCTGCGCGGTCGAGCGGGCCGTGATCGCGCGGCTCGGCAGCGAGACGGCGACCAGGGACAGCGGCACCCCGATCGCGACGACGAGTCCGGTGAGTGGATCCGCGACGAAGAGGTACACGGCGGCGACGAGCAGCCCGAGCAGCGCTGCGCTCCCGCGTCCGATGTGGAAGAAGACTTCCGCGGTGACGTCGGCGTCGGCGGAGGCGAGGGACAGTACTTCGCCCGGCGCCCTTTCGCTGCGGGATTCGGTGGTGAGCGCTGCGTCGGCGACTTCGACCCGCATCGCGTGGGATTCCTCCTCCCGCACGTTTTGGAACGCACGCGCACCGAATCGGTAGCCAAAGCTGAGGACCACGAAGAGCAGCGCGAGGCCGATGATCGACCAAGCGAGCGCAGCGAGGTTCTTGGGGATTACCGCATGGTCGATGATGAGACCGATGGCGACGGGAACGAGGGTTTCGCAAACCTGCCAGGTCGACATGAGAAGAACGCCGAATGCCACCGGGCCCGGGTGCCTTCGCAGCGACCGCAAAAGCAGGGCGTTGCCCGTGGCCGGTGGATCGTTCTTTGTGGCGCGTCGTTCGCGAGCGGGGGCAGTCATCGTCGGCAAATATTACGGACGCCCCGGCGAAAGTACCAGCTAAGGACACGTTCGGCGCGCTCGAAAGCCCGAGACAGGGTATCGATACAAAAGAACGCCGCCGTCCCCGAGATCGGGGACGGCGGCGTCAGACGAAAGGTGCGCGCTACAGCTCCTTCGGCTCGGCGGGAAGGGCCGGCGCCTCGTGGTTCGATTCGTACTCGGCAAGGATATCGATGCGGCGCTGGTGGCGGGCCTCCTCCGACCAGGCCTGGTCTACGAAGGCGTCGGCGATCGCGAGGATCTCCTCCGGCGAGTGCATGCGGCCGCCGATGCCGACGAGCTGGGCGTTGTTGTGCTCGCGCGCCAGCCGCGCCGTCTCCACCGACCAGGCCAGCGCGCAGCGCGCGCCGGGGACCTTGTTCGCGGCGATCTGCTCGCCATTGCCCGATCCTCCGAGGACGAAACCGAGGCTGCCAGGGTCGGCGACGACACGCTCGGCCGCCGCGATGCAGAAGGCCGGGTAGTCGTCGACCGCGTCGTACTCGTGGGCGCCGCAGTCGACGACGTCGTGGCCCGCGGCCTTCAGGTGATCGGCGATGGCGTTCTTGGCTTCGAATCCGGCGTGGTCTGCTCCGAGGTAAATGCGCATGGCACGAATTCTGCCATGCGCATCGCCCCGTCGGTCGTTCGTCCCCGGTGAGCGCGTCGAGCACGCCCCGAGGATCAGTCGAACTGCGGGCTCTCGGTGCGCGAACGCTTGAGCTCGAAGAAGTACGGGTACTTCGCGGCCTGGATGACTCCGTCGAACAGGTCGAGCGCCTCCTGCCCGCGCGGGATCCGAGTGATCACGGGGCCGAAGAATGCGGAGCCTCCGACGTGGAGGGTCGGCGTGCCGACCTCGTCGCCCACGGGGTCCATGCCGCGGTGATGGGACTCGCGAAGCTTGTCGTCATAATCCGTCGAGTTCGCGGCCTTCGCGAGCTCGGCAGGCAGGCCGTTTTCCTCGAGGGACTCGGCGATCACGGCGTCCAGGTCCTCGCGGCGTCCGGCGTCATGAATCCGCTTTCCCAGCGACGTGTAGAGCGGGCCGAGCACCTCCTCGCCGTGCGCCTCCGCGGCGGCGATACACACGCGCACCGGGCCCCAGGCGTCGGCGAGCATCGCGCGGTAGTCGTCGGGAATGTCCTTGTCCTCGTTGAGGACGGCGAGGCTCATCACGTGCCAGCCGACGGACACGTCGCGCTGCGCCTGAACCTCGTGGATCCAGCGGGAGGTGACCCATGCGAACGGGCAGAACGGATCGAAGTAGAAATCGACGTGCTCGGTGGTGCTCATAAAAGGTCCCCTTTTCACAGATGTAAATGCGGTCATGTGCGCGCTTTCGCACCATCAGCTTGCGCCCACTCTCGGCGTTCTCGCCACCGGCAGCGGGGTCGACACCCGAGCGGAAAGGGTAAAACTTGAAGGCAGGACGCGAACCGAGGTGTTCGCATGCAGGCGTGCCGCACGAACTTTTGGAGGCTTAGATGACATCAGTGAACCTCACCCGGGACGAAGCGCAGAGGCGTTCCGAGCAGCTCGAGGTCAATCATTACACCATCGACCTGGACCTTTCGGGCGTGCTGGAGGCCCCGGCGGAGGGCCCGCATACGTATGGCTCGAAGACCACCGTGAAGTTCCGCGCCCTCGAAAGCGATGTGTCCACCTTTATCGATCTCCGCGCCGCGCACAACGTCTCCGCGACGCTCAACGGTGAGGACATCGATACCTCGGGATACACCTCCGAACGGGGCCTGCCGCTCACCGGGCTGAGCGGCGAATGCGAATTGGTGGTGACGGCGGACGTCGAATACACCACCACGGGCGAGGGTCTGCACCGCATGGTGGACCCGGTGGATAACGAGGTGTACCTGTACAGCCAGTTCGAATCGGCCGACGCCAAGCGCGTGTTCGCGTGCTTCGACCAGCCCGACCTCAAGGCGACGTACTCGCTCACCGTTACCGCTCCCGCGCACTGGGAGGTCGT
>NZ_DYXM01000163.1 GCF_020742175.1 Dietzia timorensis | reverse complement strand
GTCCGTGGACTGGTTCATCGCCGTGCCCATGGAGCCGAGCATCTGGCCGAACTGATTGAGGATCGCGCCGAGATCCCCGCCGAATCCACCGGGCGACTGCTGTCCTCCGGCGCCGCCGCCGGAACCGCCGGGCCCGCCGGCGCCGGGGAATCCGAAGCCGAAGCCGAAACCGCCGGGCTGCTGGCCGCCGTTGCCGCTATCGCCGCTGCCGCCGTTGCCGTTGTTCTTGTCGTTGCCCTTTCCAGACGAGTCCTCACCGTCGTCGCCTGAAGAAGCTGAAAATCCGAAGGGCTGGTTCATGCCACCACGCTACCGAACTACGGGGTGCGAAAGCACCGCCCCAGGGGGTCTGTTCGCGCTGGGCGTAACTGGGAATACCTGATGAATCGGCGAGAAAATCCGGCGGCAAAGCGCGGGATTGTCCGGACGGGTCGATAGGCTGGTCCGCGTGAGCCGCAGAATCAGCACCCTCCTGGTCGTTTTGGTGACCCTGGCCCTCGCTGTCGTGGCCTCGTTCACCGTTCGCGTTCCCCTCGTCGCGATGGGGCCCGGCCCGGTATTCGACACGCTCGGGTCCGTCGAGGTGCCCGAAGGCTCGGTCGACGACCCGATGGGAGGCGCCGGGGGTACGGCGCCGGGCAGCGAGGAAGGCGATGAGGACACCGTTGCGAGGCCCATCGTCGAGATCACAGGCGCGGAGCCGGATTCGACCGAGGGCGTACTCGATATGACCACCGTCGCCGTGCACCAGAATCTGCGCTTCGCCGATGCTCTCACGCTGTGGCTCGACCCGAAGCAGACGGTCGTCCCGCGCGATCAGGTGTTCCCGCCCGACCGCACTCAGGAGCAAGTCGACAAGCAAAACGCGCAGCTCATGGTCGGCTCGGAGAACTCCGCAGCCGCAGCGGCGTTCCGCCACCTGGATCTGCCGATGGTGCCAACAGTGCGCGGCATAGTTGAAGGCGGCGCGGCCGACGGGCTCCTCGAAGAAGGCGACCGCATTCTCACGATCGACGGCAAAAAGATCGCCGATTCGAACGCGCTGGTCGAGTACGTCTCGGCGAAGCGGCCCGGAGACGAGCTCGACGTGGAATTCGAGCGCCCTACGCCGTCATCCAGTGGTGGTGGCGCGCAGCCGGGTTCCGGTGATGCCAAGCGGATGGAAGAAACGGTGAAGCTCACCCCGGGCGACCCCGAGGAGGGCACGGAACCGGATCAGGGCTACCTGGGCGTTATGGTCGGGGACCTGCCAGCGAACGGGACGAACGTGAAGATCAACCTCGACGATTCGGTCGGCGGTCCCAGCGCAGGGCTGATGTTCGCGCTCGCGATCGTCGACAAGCTCAGCCCTGGGGAGCTCACCGGCGGCAAGCACATCGCCGGGACCGGCGAGATCGACGGCGACGGTGAGGTCGGGCCCATCGGCGGGATCCGTCACAAGATCGTAGCCGCGCATGAAGACGGAGCGACAGCGTTCCTCGTGCCGGCCAAAAACTGCGCCGAGGCATTGACGGATCCGCCGGAGGGGATCGACCTGGTGAAGGTCGGCACGCTCGACGACGCGGTAGACGCGCTGGACGCACTCAACTCCGGCCGCGAGCCGCAGGCCTGTACGACGGGGTAGTGCCGCCTGGGTCGGGGGCGCTTGCTTAATGCACACGGCGCGGAGATCGGTTCGCTGCGTAAAGTGAATCTCACGTTGTACCTTCGGGCCTGGGCGCTGCCGCGTACCCGGGGCCCGGCTTGCTCTTGAGAAGGGATCGCCCTTGCGATTCGGTAATACTGACCAGCCACGCGGACCCGTCGGCCCCCGCCAGGGTGCTCCGCTCACCGGACGGTCCAAGACGATTCTCGGCGTTGTCGTCGCGCTCCTGGTGCTCATTCAGGTTGTGCCCCGCCTGAACAACACCTACACAGAATTTCTGTGGTTCGGTTCGCTTGACGCGACCCAGGTGTTCCGAACGGAGATCCTTACGCGGATCGCGCTGTTCTTCGTCGTCGCGATCCTCGTCGCCGCGGCGATGATCGGTTCGGCGACGATCGCCTACCGGAAGCGGCCGGTGCTCGTGCGCGGACCAGGGCAGGAGGCGCTGGCGCGTTACCAGAACGCCGTCGAGTCGGGAAGTAAGTGGATGCTCGCCGTGCCGCCGGTGCTGATCGGGCTGCTTGCGGGACTGTTCGCCCAGTCCGAGTGGCAGACGGTGATCGCGTTCTTCAATTCGACGCCGTTCGGCGTGACCGACCCGCAGTTCGGAATGGACATCTCCTTCTACGCCTTCCAGCTGGGGTTCTGGCGGTTCGTGCTCACGTGGGTGATGGTGCTTATCGTGCTCGCCCTGCTCACGGGCGCGCTCACTCATTACGTCTTCGGCGGAATCCGAATCGGAGCGAAGGACGGGGTGTTCTCCAAGGCCGCGCGAATCCAGCTCGCGATTCTCGCGGGGATGTTCGTGCTCGCCAAGGCCGTCGCGTACTGGTTCGACCGATACGAGCTGATGTACTCGGAGGGGCAGACCTTCACGGGTGCTGGATACACCGACGTCAACGCGGTAATGCCCGCGAAGATCTTCCTGTTCGCCGTGTCGATCCTGTGCGCCATCGCCTTCTTCGCGGTCGTCGTGTTCAAGGATCTGCGCATCCCGGCGATCGCGACGGTCCTGCTCATCTTCTCCGCCGGCGTCGTCGGCTCGGCCTACCCGCTGCTCGTCGAGCAATTCTCGGTCAACCCGAACCGCGCCGAGAAGGAACGTGAGTACATCGAACGCAATATCGCGGCCACGCGCGATGCCTTCGGGGTCGGGCCGGACAAGGTCAATTACGAGTACGACTGGGGCCAACCGGCAGCCGATCCGAAGGAAGCGTCGAAGACCAACGCCACGCTGGAGAACATTCGCGTGCTTGACCCGACGGTTCTGAGCCCCACGTTCACGCAGCAACAGCAGCTTCGAAATTTCTTCGGCTTCCCGGAAGAGCTGTCCATCGATCGCTATAACGTCGACGGCGAAATGCAGGACTACGTCGTCGGCGCGCGCGAGATCAACCCGAATACGTTGCGCGAGAACCAGCAGGACTGGATCAACCGTCGCACCGTCTACACGCATGGAACCGGCCTCGTGATGGCCCCCGCCGACCGCGTCAACGAGCTCGCCGATGACGCCGGCTCCGACTCCGGCGGTTTCCCCAGCTACACGAGCCTCGACGTCACCGGCCGCGAGGGCGCCAGTGCGCCCGCGGAGGTCGAGCAGCCGCGTATCTACTACGGGCCTCTCGTCGGCTCGGTCGACGACGACTACGCGATCGTCAACGCCTCCGGCGACCCGCGCGAGTACGACACCGATACCGAGCGCTACACCTACTCGGGTGACGGCGGGGTGCAGATCGGCGGGCTGCTCAACCGGCTCGCATTCTCGCTGCGCTTCACCGAACGCAACATCCTGTTCTCCGACCTCATCGACGGCGACTCGAAGGTCGTCTTCGATCGAGATCCGATGGAACGCGTGGAGAAGGTCGCGCCGTGGCTGACGACAGACGAGAAGACGTACCCGACGATCGTCGACGGCCGGGTCAAGTGGATCGTCGACGGATACACGACGCTCGATTCCTATCCGTACGGTCAGCGCGTCGCTCTCGGCGAGCCCGACCGAGACCCGAACACCGGGGCCGTCCTCGGCACGAACGAGGTTTCTTACGCGAGGAACTCGGTCAAGGCCGTCGTCGATGCCTACGACGGCTCGGTCGACCTCTACGAGATGGACGAGAACGACCCCGTTCTCAAGACGTGGTCGAAGGCCTTCCCCGGTCTGGTCAAGCCGCATTCGGAGATGAGCGAAGAACTGCTCGACCACGTCCGTTACCCGGAGGACCTTTTCAACACGCAGCGCCAGCTCATCGCCAAGTACCACGTGTCGGACCCGAGCCAGTTCTTCACCAACGACGCGTTCTGGTCGATCCCGGCGGACCTGTCCTCGCGCGGTGACCAGCGGGCTCAGCAGAACGCGACCGCGCCGCAGAACCCGGCGTCCGCGACGAACACCAACGGGCCGACCGGCGGCATCGAGGCGACTGACGACTTCGTGCCTCAGCCCTCGAGCTACGTGGTGGCCGCAGACCCGAAGACGGGGAAGCCGTCGTTCCAGCTGCAGTCGGTATTCCGCGGCTTCCAGCGCGAGATTTTCGCCGCGCACATGACGGCCAGCTCGGACCCGAGCAACTACGGCGAACTCACCGTCCGCGCTCAGGGCCCATCACCCGAACCGCGCGTCGGTCCGACGCAGGCGCAGAACTCGATGCTCAGTGCGCCGCGTGTGGCCGAGGATCGTCGACTCTGGACGCAGACCGCGCGTATCACCGAGGGCAACATGCTTTCCCTCGCGCTCGATGACGGCTCGGTGATGTACGTCGTGCCGATCTATGCCCAGCGAAATACCGGCGACGGGGAGGAGACCAGCTTCCCGCGCCTGCTGCGCGTGATGATGTTCTACGACGATCAGGTCGGCTACGGGCGCTCGGTCTACGAGGCCCTGCAGCAGGTGAACATCGACTCCTCGCCGCGCGAAACGGGCACGGCGGCCGATGGTGAGATGCCGACGGACACCGAAACGCGTCCGGCCGACGAGAGCTCGGGCGACGCGGGCACGAGCGAGGGCTCGGCGCCGACGACACCGTCGCCGAGCGCTGGCCAGGCAGGCGCGGTGAGCCAGCTTGAAGATGCGCTGAAGCAAGTCGAGGACGCGCAATCCGGAGGTGACCTCGGCGACCTTGGAAAGGCGCTCGACGCGCTCCAGCAGGCCGTCGACGCCTACAATGCAGCCGGAGGGAATTAAAGGAAACCGCTGGTCACGCCCCGATTTGCTTTTCGGATTCACCTCCGCGTAACGTAGGTGAAGCCGACGCGGGGTGGAGCAGCTCGGTAGCTCGCTGGGCTCATAACCCAGAGGTCGCAGGTTCGAATCCTGTCCCCGCTACTAATAGAAGTCCCGGTCTTCGAGAAATCGAAGACCGGGACTTTTGCGTTGCGCCCGGATGCCCTGGGGCACGGGGAATCAGGAGCCCGGGTTTGTGGCGGAGACGATCCATACTGTGTCGGTAAAGCGGACGCCGCCATCGCAAATACTTTCGGCGATCTCCGCTCGGATCGTCTCAAGTGCCTCGCCCCAGCCGTCCTCGCCGCGCTCGGCGACAACAGCTTCGCGAATGGCGCTCCCGGTGTTGCCGGCGAGCACGATCTGCAGACGCTCGTCGACCCCGTTTGATTCGGCGGTCCCGTAATTGATGTCGACCCTCACGGGCGTGGCCTTGATGTTGGTCCAGCCGCCCGGCGTCATACTCGTCCCGATCTTGGCTGCCGTGGCGAGCCCGAGCGGCCCGGGGGAGTCGACGCCCGGCGCCGGCGGAAGCGTGCCCTCCGGGAGCGAGGCGGCGACACGGCGCAGCCCGTGCCGAAAGGTGTTCTCCGCCGAGTGATGCCATGAGGCGAAGGCGATGCGGGCCCCCGGGGCAGAGGCGCGGCGAAGGTTCGCGAAGGCCTCGGCCGGATCGGAGAAGAACATGACGCCGAACCGGGAGACGATGCGGTCGAACGGAGGTGAATCGGTCGCGGCGAGGAGATCGGCGTCCTGCGCGTCGGCATTCACGACGGTGGCAGCGGGCACGCGGTCACCGGCCGCGGCGACCATGGACTCCGAGATGTCGACGCCGTAGGGGAGCGCACCTGTGTCGTGGGCGCGCGCAAGGAGAGTCCCAGCTCCGCTGCCGACATCGAGGACGCGTTGACCGGTTCGAATGTCCGCCCGCTCGAGCACGGCGTCGGTGACGGCAGCGAACGCACGGTCAAAGATTGCGTGATGGCGCGCCCAGTCGGCGGCCTTGGATTCCCACTCGTAGGCGGCGGATTCGTTGCTCATGGTTAACGACAATACGCGCGGTGGGGCGAGGAAATATCGGGCAGAATCCAAGCCGCTCGCCTGCGAAGATTTTAATTGGGCAAACAGAGGCTTAATATTTCGCGCATGTCTAATGCAACGTCCCTTCCCGGCGATTCAGCGCCGGCCGAGGAGGAGAAGCCGGCGCTTGCCGATTCGGAGCGCGGCTTTTTCGGCCACCCCTGGGGGCTGGCCAATCTTTCCGGAATCGAAATGTGGGAGCGCTTCAGCTTCTACGGCATGCAGGCGCTCGTCGCCTACTACATCTACTATTCGGTCGCCGATGGCGGGCTCGGGTACAGCGAGGCGGTCGGCACGTCGATCGTCGGCGCATACGGCGGGCTCGTCTACCTGTCCGCCATCTTCGGCGGCTGGGTCTCCGACCGCCTTTTCGGTGCCGAACGGACGCTCACCGGAGCGGCCGTGCTCATCATGGCCGGCCACATCGCACTGTCGTTGATCCCCGGGATGGTCGGCGTCGGCATCGGCCTCGTCTGCGTCGCGATCGGCTCGGGCACGCTCAAGGCCACGACCTCGGTGGTCGTCGGAGCGATGTATCGACGCTCGGACATGCGCCGCGATGCGGCGTTCTCCATCTACTACATGGGCGTCAATATCGGCGGCCTGCTCGGACCTCTGCTCACCAACGCCCTGTGGGAGGCGACGAACTTCCACTGGGGCTTCGCGCTCGCCGCGATTGGCATGGGCGCCGGCCTGATCCAGTACGTCGCCATGCGCGGCCGGACGCTCAGCTCGATCCCGAAGGGCGCACCGAACCCGGCAACGACGTTCGAGATCCTCCGCGTCGCCAGTGCGGCAGTCGTCGTCATCGCCGCGATCCTCATCGCGGCGCTCACAGGCCTGCTCACGTTCGACAATCTCGCCAGCACCGTCACGGTCGTCACGCTGATCGCCGCGGTCGTCCTGTTCGGAATGATCCTGTCGTCGAAGGAGATCGACGCCGTCGAGCGTTCGCGGGTGATCGCCTTCATCCCGATGTTCCTCGCCTCATGCGGTTTCTGGGCGCTGTTCCAGCAGCAGTTCACCTCGATCGCGGTCCTCGCCGATCAGGCCCTCGACCGCAACATCCTCGGCTGGGAGTTCCCGCCCGGCTGGGTGCAGTCGATCAACCCGCTGTTCATCATCATCTTCGCCGGCGTGTTCTCGGCGATGTGGCTGAAGCTCGGCGACCGGCAGGTCTCCACGCCGTATAAATTCGCGCTGGCGAACGTGATCATGGGCATCGCGTTCCTCGTGTTCATCCCCTTCACCGAGGGGCTGATCCCCATGTACGTCATGGTCGGCGTGCTCTTCCTGTTCACCATGGCCGAGCTGCTGCTGTCCCCGCTGGGGCAGTCGCTGGCGACCAAGCTCGCCCCGACAGCGTTCAATTCGCAGATGGTCGCGTTGTTCTTCCTGTCCGTCGCGATCGGCTCGTCTGCGTCGGGCTGGCTCGCCGGCTTCTACAATCCGGACGACTCCGCGGCGACGAACCAGTACTTCATGTGGATCGGTATCGCCTCGATTGTCCTGGGAATTGTCATGGCGCTCATCGCGAAGCCCATCGTCAAGCTCATGCGCGGCGTGCGTTAGCCAGAGCTCCCGCGTTCTCCCGTTTCCCGGCGGGAATGGCAATGGCGGAGGGTCGAGTTTTCCTCGACCCTCCGCCATTGTTCTGCGTCGAGCGGTTACGCCCGGTGGGACAGGACGTTGACGACCTGGCCGTCGCGGGCGCGGTAGAAGAAGCGCCGCACGCCCCATTCCTCGTCGCACAGCGGGTGCACGATCTCGGCGCCGGCCGCTCTCGCCTGCTCGTGCGCCGCGTCCACGTCGGCCACCTCGAGCGAAAGATCCGGGTTCACCCGTGCGGTGGCGTCGCGCGAGATCACGCTGAATTGGGCCGCGGCGCCGCCGGCCGGTCCAGGCGCTGTGCCAAGGGTCGCGATCCAACCGAGGTCCATGAGCACCTCGAGCCCCAGCACCTGCTGGTATTCGGCGACGGCGGCCGCCACATCGGCGACCGTGAGGATAGGAACTGCGCGGCGAAGGTCCATGTGCCCAGTGTGGCACCCCTCGCGCCGAATTCTCCGTGGGCGCCGCAGCAGTAGGAAACCCCAGGATGACGTCGGAGTGAGCATCATCACAATCCGCGCCGCTCCCGGCGTCGCGTGGGCGTGGCCCGCCCGGCACTCCGAACGGGATCGCGGCTCTTGGAATGCGGAGAAGCCGCAACGCTGAAATTGCCGTATGCCAGGAATTTCACGGATGTAGCCCGAGCATGCGGACGCCGGGATAGCTCGACGCGTCCGACGTCATCCAGCGGGGTTTGTTGTGCGATACGGCGGAGTCCACATGGCGAGAATTGGAGCCGAATCGGGTGAAATGGTTTGCATGCGATTCGACGTCCTGAGTAGCGTCGCGGCAGTCCGAAAAAGATCACGGATTGGTCACTAAGCCATTACGGCCGAGTGATCGAAACGAGATTGAAGGAAAACATCTTCCTGACCGACCCCAAGGAGGTCCGAACAGATGCGTAACCGTTTCGCACGACTCACTGCAGGTGCACTCTTCGCCGGCGCTATCGCCAGCGGCGGTGCACTCCTCTCCGGCCCGGCTGCCAACGCCGCATCCCCGGAGGCGTGGGACCAGGTCGCAGCCTGCGAGTCCGGCGGTGACTGGCAGATCAACACGGGTAACGGTTTCCAGGGTGGCCTCCAGTTCACGCCTGAGACCTGGGCCGCCAACGGTGGCACCGAGTTCGCTCCGACCGCCGACCAGGCGACCCGCGAGCAGCAGATCCAGGTTGCCGAGAGCGTCCTCGCGACGCAGGGCGCCGGCGCATGGCCGAACTGCGGCGGCCCGGTCGCTTAATACGCGCACTGCCGCACGTGCCTGCGCTACGGCGCAGGGTGTAGCTTCTATGGCCCCGACTTCCTATCGATGGAAGTCGGGGCCATCTGTATTTCATAACCGGCCCTTTCGGGGGCGCAATCCGTCGCCCGGCGCGTGCCGATCGACCGCTCGGTAATCTGGAAAACACAGGGCTGTGATGTGGAACACAGTCCACGTCGTGGGCGCGCACTCAGGTCCCTGTCGAAGCAGGAGAGCGGGTGCCATCATGGCCGGAAAGCTGGACAACAAGGTTGCATTCATTACGGGAGCGGCGCGCGGGCAGGGCAGGAGCCACGCAGTGCGCCTCGCTCAGGACGGCGCGGACATCATCGCCGTGGACATCACGAAGCCCGTGGAGTCTCTGGAGGGCTTCTACGATATTGCCGAGCCGGGTGACATGGACGAAACGGTCCGACAGGTCGAGGCGCTGGGACGGAGGATCGTGGCGCGCGAGGCTGACGTCCGGGATCTTGAGGCGCTCAGGCTCGCGGTAAACGAGGGGGTGGCCGAACTCGGCTCACTCGACATCGTCGTCGCCAATGCCGGCATATTCACCTTCGGCCAGGACACCCACCTGATTCCCGAGCGGTCGTGGAACGATATCCAGGACATCAACCTGACAGGGGTGTGGCACACCTACGCCGCGGCCGCAGAGCATCTCATCGCCGCTGGGGCGGGCGGATCGGTCATTATTATCTCCTCGCTCGCCGGATTCAAGGGATTGGCTAACGTCGCGGCCTACACGACGGCCAAGCATGGGATCGTCGGGCTGATGAAGGTGCTCGCCAACGAACTCGGCCCACACGGGATCCGGGTCAACACGATCCACCCGAACTCCATAGACACCCCGATGGTGAAGAACGCAAAGACCTACGGACTCTTCCGGCCCGATCTTGACTCTCCGCAGGCGGAAGACGCCGAGGCGGCGTTCGCCGGGCTAAATCCGTTCGGCAAGGCGTGGATCGAGCCGATTCACGTGTCCAACGCTGTTGCGTGGCTCGCGTCCGATCAGTCCTATTACGTCTCCGGAGGCGAGATTCCCGTCGACGGCGGTGCCTCGGTTCACTAGGAACCGGCCGAGCACTGCGCAAAAGTGCACCCGAATTCGGCGGATATCGACCCGTTAAGGTTGATAGCCGTTCTGCCACATAGAAAGTGAATAATTCTTGACTCTCGGTAGTGGGGCGAATCGTTCCTGGTAAGTCGAGATTTTAGGTGGATAGAAACGTTCGTCTGGGGTGTAGGAGCGTAAGGGGAGGCTGAGAGTCGGCGCACGAAAGACGGCATTTGTCGGTGAATGCTTTAAACTTAGCGGGTAGTTGTGCTCTTCCCGCCGACTGGGCGGGAGCCGAAAGGAGACCGTATGCGGGTCACGTTCCTGCGCCTCATCCCCAGCTCCGCTCGCGCGCTGTGGGCCATCCTTTTCGCAGTTGCCCTGGTCGGCTCGTTGCTAACGTCAGCCGCCGCGTTCGCCCCGAGCGCGCAGGCGCAGGAGGCTCCTCCGGTGGTCGGCGGTGGCACGCCGCTGCTATTCGCTGGCGGCCATGCATTGTGCACGGCCACCGCATCCGGATGGGACAACGCGAACCGCGCAGTCGTGTTCACCGCGGGCCACTGCAGCTCCGACATCGGCGAGGCCGTGGAGGTGCCGGGCGCGGGTGCCGTCGGCCACGTCGTCGCCCGTAACGAGGTCCTTGACTATTCGGTCGTCGAGGTTGACACGAACAAGGTCACCCCCGTCCGTCAGGCAGGCGTTGCCGACCGCGGCGCGCCGCCGAATCAGGGCGACAACATTTGTAAGCTCGGCGCTTCGACGGGCCTCACGTGCGGCCCAACCTGGCAGGTCGACGACAATACGATTTACTCGCAGGTGTGCGCCGGCCGCGGAGATTCCGGCGGACCGGTCATGAACGGCGACCGCCTTGTCGGCATGCTCAACGGAGGCACCATGCCGCCGATGGCCCGCGATGTCGGCGTCGGATCGGTCGGCAATGTGCTGCCCGAGTGCTTCGTCTCCTGGCAGCACCCGTTCTTCCTGCCCGCCTACGGCACGACGTTCGACGCGATCGTCGGAGATGCCACGGCGCGTAATTGGCCGGGCGCAGGATTCCGGATGGCCTAGCCCGGCTCACGAATACAAACGAAGGCGCCGCCCCAAATTATTGGGGCGGCGCCTTCGATTTGTTCGCCAGTTGCCTGCCTGCGCTACCTCCAGGGCCCCGCCCGCAGCGCGTTGTCGGAATGCTCGACGCGGCCATCGGAGTGGAATGTAGCCCGCGCGGTCCCGCCTCCGGGCGGATGAGCGGCGACGATCTTCGACCATTTCGTGGTCAAAGGACCGGCTGCCGGCAGGCTCGCTAGGCTTTTCCCATCCGCAGCGGGGGCGGTGTAGATGGTGCACAAATACAACTACTCCCCGGGTGGACCTGGAGTCTCAGGCCCTACCCCGGGGAGTAGTGACGGCGGAGGTGCCGCGCTTCCTCGGTGAGTCTCTTACTTGAGCTCGGAGGACGAGAGGTTGAGCACGCGGCGGGCGATGACCAGCTGCTGGATCTGCTGGGTGCCCTCGAAGATGTCGAGGATCTTCGAGTCGCGCGACCACTTCTCGAGGAGCGAACGCTCCGAGTAGCCGTAGGTGCCGGCAAGCTCGACGGCGCCGAGGGTCACCGAGGAACCGGTGCGGCCGGCCTTGGCCTTACACATCGAGGCTTCCTTGGTGTTCGGGAGCTTGTTGTCGGCCATCCATGCCGCACGCAGGGTGAGCAGGTAGGCGGACTCCCAGTCGGACTCCATCTCGAGGTACTTGGCGACCACGGCGGGCTGCTGGTTCGACGGCACGTCGTAGTCGATCTCGTAACCGGCATCTTCGATGAGACCGCGGATCTCCTCGAGTGCGGCACGGGCGCAGCCGACGGCCATGCCCGCGACCAGCGGACGGGTGTTGTCGAAGGTCTGCATCGCGCCGGCGAAGCCCTTGTCGGTGCGCACCTCCGGATCACCCATGAGGTTTTCCTTCGGGATACGGCAGTTATCGAAGGTGATCTGCGCCGTATCGGAGGCCTTGATGCCGAGCTTGTGCTCGAGACGGTCGAGGTTGACGCCCGGGTGATCGAGCGGAACGACGAACGACTTGATCGCTGCACGTCCGGCGGACTTGTCGACCGTCGCCCACACGACGATGTGGTCGGCACGCGAGCCGGAGGTGATGAAGATCTTCGTGCCGTTGATGACGTACTCGTCGCCATCGAGCTTCGCGGTCGTGGACACGGCAGCCGAGTCCGAACCGAAGGACGGCTCGGTGATCGCCATGGAGGCCCACACGTTGCCGAAACGCTCGAGCTGCTCGTCATCGGCCACAGCGGCGATGGCGGAGTTGCCGAGGCCCTGGTAGGGGACCGACAGGGTGAGGCCGACGTCGCCGAAGCAGGTCTCCATGACGTTGAGCAGCGACATCATATTGCCGCCGTTCTGGTTGCCCTTGGCCTCCTTGTTGCCGCGGCCGCCCTTCGCACCCGCGGCCGCCTCGCCCGCATCTTCCATCGCGGACATGAGGTTGGCGAGGGTGTCGAGCTCGACCGGGTACTCGTGCTCGGCGAGATCGTACTTGCGGGAAACCGGACGGAAGATCTGCGTAGCTACCTGGTGCGCCTGATTCTGCGCCGCCTGCAGCTTCTTAGGAAGTTCGAGATTGATCATTTTGGGAGTTCCTTCGCGCTTGGAAAGAGGCGGTGATTACAGGACGACGACACCTTCGGCGACGCCGGCGGCCCGCAGATCGCGGTACCAGCGCTCGACCGGGTGCTCCTTGGTGAAGCCGTGGCCACCAAGCAGCTGAACGCCGTCGAGGCCGATCTTCATGCCCTTGTCCGCAGCAAGCTTGCGAGCGAGCGCGGCCTCGCGGGCGAAGTCCTCGCCCTGCTCCGCGCGGGAGGCGCCACGCCAGGTGACCAGACGCATTCCGTCGAGCTCGGTCGCGATATCGGCGACCATGAACGCCACGGCCTGGCGGTGGGCGATCGGCTCACCGAACGCCTCGCGCTCCTTGACGTAGGGGATTACGTAATCGAGTACGGCCTGCGACGTGCCCACCGACAGCGAAGCCCAGCCGAGGCGGGACAGACGGATGATGTCGCGGTACGCCTTGTTGCGGTCCTCGGCCGAGGTCTCGCCACCGAGGATCGCCTCGGCGGGAACGTTGACCTCGTTGAGGTTGATGCGGCCGATTCCGGCGGCACGGAGCCCCATCGACGGGTCGGCCTCGACGACGAGGCCGTCGGTGTCCGACTCGACGATGAAGAAGGTCGGCGCGCCCTCGTACTCGGCGGCGACGATGAACAGCTCGGCGGAATCGGCGATCGGGACGAGGGACTTGACGCCGGTCAGCGAGTAGCCGCCGGAGGTCTTCTTCGCCTTCGTCGTGAGCTCGAAGGGGTTGAACATCGGGGTCGGCTCGTTGACGACCACGACGGCACCTGGAACGTTCTCGGAACCGAACGCCGGCAGGTAGGTCTTCTGCTGCGACTCGGAGCCGAACTGGCTCAGCGTCGCGGCGACGGAGCTCGGCGCGAGGATCGGAAGCGCGAGACCCATATCGCCGTAGGCGAGGGCCTCGGCGACGAGGGAGTTGGTGACGACGCCGCGCTCGGTGGCGACACCCTCGTACTCCTCGGGGACGTTGATCATCGTCACGCCGATTTCGGCGGAACGCTCGACCAGCGACTCGGGAGCCTTGGCGGCCTCGTCCGCGTCGTGCGCGGCGGGGCGCATGACGTCGGTCGCGAAGTCGCGCACCGTCTCCTGGATCATCTTCTGCTCGTCGCCGAGAGTCAGGTCGAACAGATCGTTCCGCGGGGTGTCCGGAAGCGGATTCGGCTTATTGCCGCCGGAGACCTTCTTGAACGTGCGGTTCGCCGCACCAAGGGTCTTGAAGCCGGTCTTCGTGGCCTGGTATGTGACCCGATCGACCGGCTTGCGGAGCCCGTACTTCTCGGCGAAATCGGAGCCGGCCACGGTGGACAGCACGCGCATCGCTGCGCCGATCGCGTCGACCTTGGTCGGGTTCTTGCCCGGGGTGGAATTCTTCTTGTTGCTCATCGTCACCAGCTGTTCTCGTTCGCGGGTGGAAACTGACGCTCTTACCTTACTCGCTAGTAGGGTTTTTTACACAAGCCTGTGCCGTGTCCATGAGAAACGCGGAAAAATTACCCCCCGGCGAGAAGCTCCACGGCCTGCTCGACCGCGCCGGGTCTTCCGGCGACAAACCAGTCGTATCCGGCGACCTCGACCACCGAGGTCCGCCCGCCTGCGCTTTCTACCAGCGCTTTTCCGGGGAGCCAATCCCACTCCGGGCACGAGTGTTGGCACCACACCGAGTATTTGCCCTCTGCCACCGCGGCGAGGTCGAGCGAGCCGGAGCCGAGCATGCGCATCGTCGCCGCCCCCTGGCTCACCCGGCGGAACGGCTCCGCGAGGTCCGGTTCGGACAGAAACGGGGGATGAAGATAGGTGGCCAGGCAGCCGTCTGCGAGGTTGCCGGCAGAGAGCGGACGCAGCGGTGTCGCCCCGCGCCGGGCCGAGATCTCGCTGCCGCCGACCCATGTCTCACCGGTGGCGGGGCGGTGGATCGCGCCGAGGAGGTACTCGTCCGGTCCCGAGAGCGCTACCGCCGAGCACCAATAGTCCGAGCCGGAGACGAAGTTGTAGGTCCCGTCGACAGGGTCGACGGCCCAGCGCCGCTCGTTCTGTGCCTCCACCAGCGAGCCTTCTTCGCCGAGAATGCCGTCGCCTGCGCGGTGGCGACGCAGCAGCGAAGTGATCGAATGCTCGGCGGCGCGGTCGGCCTCGGTGACCACGTCACTCACCGAGGTTTTCTGCTCCACCTCCAGCCCGCTCTCGCGTAGATACCGCGCCACGCGCCCCGCTTCCGTGACGGCCAGAGCGGCGAGCTCTGCGTCGTCATACTCGATGGAAGGGGCGTGGTGGGGGATAGGTGTGGTCGATCCAACCGTAGCCATAGACCCGACGCTACCCCCGCCCGGCAGCGGGAAGGTTGTCGCTGTATGACGTCGGAGGAAACATCGCGCAAAGCCTGCCCTGGCCTGCATGGTTCGGGGAAGCGGCGACCCGGCCGGGTAGCATTGGCGCCCATGCAGGCCGACATTTCTTCCGATATCGCGGATATGGATTCGACGCTCACCACCGTGGAGAAGGTGATGGACGTCGAGGAGCTGGCGGCGCGCGTCGACGAGCTGGAGCAGAAGGCGTCCGATCCGGAGCTGTGGAACGATCCGGACCACGCGCAACAGGTCACCAGCGAACTGTCGCATGTGCAGGCCGACCTGCGCCGCGTCCGCGGTCTCCGCCAGCGGCTCGACGAGCTGCCGCTGCTTTTCGAGCTGGCCGAGGAGGAGAGCGATGACGCTCTCTCGGAGGCCAATGCGGAGAGAGATTCGTTGCGCGCCGATATCGAGGCGATGGAAGTCAAGACGATGTTGTCGGGTGAGTACGACCAGCGCGACGCGGTGGTCAACATTCGCTCCGGCGCCGGCGGCGTCGATGCCGCCGATTTCGCAGAGATGCTCATGCGCATGTACATCCGCTGGGCGGAGAAGGCCGGGCACAAGGTCGAGGTGTACGACACCTCGTATGCCGAAGAGGCCGGGATCAAATCCGCGACGTTCGTGGTGCACGACCCGTATATGTACGGGACGCTGTCGGTGGAGCAGGGCACGCACCGTCTTGTGCGGCTGTCGCCGTTCGACAATCAGGGCCGTCGCCAGACATCCTTCGCCGAGGTCGAGGTGCTTCCCGTCGTGGAGCAGACCGACTCCATCGAGGTCGCGGAGAACGATATCCGTGTCGACGTCTACCGTTCCTCCGGCCCCGGTGGACAGAGCGTCAACACCACCGACTCGGCGGTGCGGCTCACCCACATCCCCACTGGCGTGGTCGTGACCTGTCAGAACGAGAAATCGCAGCTCCAGAACAAGGTCGCGGCGATGAAGGTTCTGCAGGCCAAACTGCTCGAGCGCAAGCGTCAGGAGGAGCGCGCGGAACTCGACGCGCTCGGCGCCGGGGGTAACGCATCGTGGGGTAATCAGATGCGTTCGTATGTGTTGCACCCGTACCAAATGGTCAAGGATCTGCGCACCGAATTCGAGGTCAACAACCCGACCTCCGTGCTCGACGGAGACATCGACGGCTTCCTCGAAGCGGGTATCAGGTGGCGCATGAGGGACGACGACTAGTAAGCACGAGAGACGGCACAGCCGCGTCGTTTGTGAAATGCGGGGTAGTAAAAACACATCATGCTGACACTTGATTCAGGCTTCGACTCGATGCTCTTCTGGCTCAGAAATCAGGGCCTGGAGATCGTCCTCATCGTCATGATCGCGATGATCGCCACGCGCATCATCAAGAAGGTCGCGAGGATGTGGACCGGCCGCATCGACAACCGGCA
>NZ_DYXM01000162.1 GCF_020742175.1 Dietzia timorensis | reverse complement strand
AGCTTCGGCGTCATTCTTAGTGGAAGCGGCGAGCGCCAGGGCGCCACCGCGCGCGTCGAGGGTGGCGGCCATCGAAGCGAGGTAGTCGAGATTCTCGCGCGGGATCCACACGTCCATCCCGCGCGCGAGCGC
This sequence comes from Dietzia timorensis, assembly GCF_020742175.1. GTDB lineage: Bacteria > Actinomycetota > Actinomycetes > Mycobacteriales > Mycobacteriaceae > Dietzia > Dietzia timorensis_A. The sequence goes on along the minus strand of NZ_DYXM01000162.1, from coordinate 7,554 downwards.
GGTGAGCTGGGCATCGGTGAGTGCGGAGGCAGCGGTGAGGCATTCGCGCTCGGCGGAGGTCAGCGGGATTTCCGGCACCGGCACCTCGTCAGAGAGGAAGCTGCAGCTCGCCGATCCCGCGGCGAGCGCGGGCACGAGCAACGCCCCTGCCAACCAGCGCCGAATTCGTGCCACCGCTCCCCCTCTAGTCTTGTCGCCCACCCTTGTGCGCACGGCCCGCAGACCTGCACGCTTGCCTTAGTTTTTACCGCACCCGAGGCGCGGCGAGCCGGTGCACGCGCGGCGGTTCCGGCGGTCGGAAATACCCGCCACCGTCGGGGAGCGCGGGCATACAGTAACAAAGGCCACCCAACGGCCCGCCCTACTGCGAAGGATCACCCAAGTGAGCGCACCGAATACCGACGCCACGCGCACGTTCGTCGGCGATGTCGATGATCTCCACGCCTCCGCGGAGCGCGCGACCGGGCTCACCGAGTTCGGGCCGGACGGCGATAACCACCGCGAGGGCCTCGCTTGCCTGCTCGATTCGCTGCACGCAGACGCCGGGCTCACACCCGAGGGTTCGAAGTATTTCCGCGCGACGCTCAAAGGCGCGATCGCGGCACGGCTACTCGCCGAGGATGGCATCGCGCGTCGCCCCGAAGTACTCGGGACAAAAGTAGAGCGGCCGATCTTCGTCACCGGCCTGCCGCGCACCGGGACCACGGCACTGCACCGCCTCCTCGGCGCGGACCCGGCTCACCAGGGTCTCGAATTGTGGCTCACCGAGGTCCCGCAACCCCGTCCGCCGCGTGAGCAGTGGGACTCGGATCCGACGTACACGGGAATCCGAGACCTGTACGCGGGCTTCATGACCGAACATCCCGACTTCGGCGGAGTCCACTACATTTCCGCCGACGACCTCGAGGAATGCTGGCAGCTGCTGCGTCAGTCCTTCACCTCGGTCTCCTACGAATGCCTTGCGTACCTGCCGAGTTATTCGCGGTGGCTCGCGGGCGCCGACTGGCGGCCGGCGTACGCGAGGCACAAGCGCAACCTGCAGCTCATCGGCGCCAACGACCCGGGCAAGCGCTGGGTGCTCAAGAATCCGAGCCACCTGTTCGCGCTCGACGCACTGCTCGACGTCTACCCCGATGCCGTCATCGTCCACACCCACCGCGATCCCGTGAAATCGATGGCCTCGATGTGCTCGCTCGCCGAGCACGCGGCGGGCACGTGGTCCACCGGTTTCACGCGCGAACGCATCGGCCGCACGCAGCTCGAGCTGTGGTCGCGCGGGCTTTCGGAGTTCACCGCCGCCCGCGCCCACCATCCGGAGGCCACGTTCGTCGACGTCACGCATTCCGAATTGCTGGATGACGCCGGAGCTGCCGTCCGCAAGGTCTACGCCGCCGCCGGTGCGGAGTACACGGCGGATGTCGAGGCGGCGGTGATCGCGGAGAACGCGAAATCGCTGTCCGGTGCGCGCGCCCCGAAGCACTCGTACACGCTGGCCGACTACGGGCTCTCCGCTACGGATGTAGAGGCAGCCTTCGACGGCTACCGAGGCGCCTAGCGATCAGCCGCCGACCCGCCAGCGACCCGTGCTCCCCAATCTGCCTGCGCGCTCCCCAACATGAAGCCGCCCTCATAAACGTTTCATCGACGCTTCATTTGCCGCCGAGATAGTTGGTTCATGGCAAAGAACACGACAAGGGCGCTAACCCTTCTGACCTCTGTCCCTGCAACCATCGCTCTCGCGGTCGGCCTCGGAGCCGGAACCGCGTCGGCGCAGACCGCGATCGCCCCGGCAGACTCCTCCGAGCACGGTGTCGTCCAGTACGACGGCATCGCCATCCCCGCCCATATTCGCCACCAGGTCGACGCCGCCTTCGGCTCGGTCGGGATCCCAGTCCCGTGGCATCTCCTCGACTTCCTTGACGACGACTGGGACGACGTCGACGACGATCACGACGATGACTGGGACGACGATTGGGATGACGACTGGGACGACTGATCCCAGCTCGCACCTTCAGCACCCTCAACCAACGCACGCGCCAAGGCCCGCCCGAATCTCTCGGGCGGGCCTTCAACCGTTCCGACCGGCGTCCGTTCCGCCGCGGCCGGCCACCGCGCTCTCCATTGCCGGCCGCTTCCTCCAGCCGTCCGGCTCTAGCGGAGATCGCCATTCCTGTCCATACCCAAGCCGGCCGCCGCTTAACTCGTCTACCTGCACTTACGCACCGCCGCAGTTTCGGCCACCACATAGCAGCCTTCGCACACGCCCGGAATCGCCAGAAGTCGCCCATCTCCAGCTGCCGCCACTTTTCCCACGCCTCAGAACGCTTCCCGAGTCACCTTTCACCCGTTTCATGACACGACGGTTTGTCGACTGGCGATGCGGTTTATTTCGACCGCCGATGACGGGCTTGGGAACGTGACGAAACGGCCGACATCCATCGAGTCCGAGCGCGAATTTCGACTCCCCAGAGCTAGCTTTTGCCGAGGCAGACCGGAGCCCGACGACCGGCCTATCGGAGAGGCAGCTGAAAACCGCCGGCGTTGCGATGAAGGAGCACGCGGCACACGAATGCGGCGACGACCTGGTAATCCAGGTCGCCGCCGCATCGCGAGGCTCGCAGCCGAACATTTCCGGCCTGCGAATCCGCTATCCGATCGTCAGCTGATCGATCGGGACCGGTTCGGTGTCGCCAGGAGACTCATCCGTCGACACTCGCGCCAACCCGTCAGTTCGGACAACTACGACGCCGCCCTCGAACTTCTGCATCCACGACGAGCCGTCGAAGGTCTCGGGGGCGATAGGCAGTCCGAGCTCGCTCGACTCAGCTCCAAGATGCCACCATGCGTCACGCACGAGGCCCCAGACCATCTGCGCGCCTGTCTCCGGCGACCAGTAGATCGAGCCTCCCTCGAAGTGGTTCCCACGACCGTCGACGCCGCTCGCGCCGGATTCATTCGTCGGCCACTCGCGAGTCGTCGGGTAGTGCAGCGGGCCCCATTCGTATCCGGGGGAACCGTTCATCGTGGTCTCGCCCCACAGGTCGAAGATAGCTCCGCCGACCTGGTTGGCCTGGCCACCAGCGACGTCAGGATTCCAGTAGATCGACTTCTTGTCTTTCTCGAAGGTCTGGAACTTGCCACCGTTGGCCGCATCGAGCTCCGGTGAGGTGGCGGCGCCGAAGAATTCTTCCGGCGTCTGGCCGTTCGCCTCTGCTGCGGCGACGTACTCTTCGCCGATCTTGCCCTTAACCTCGTCCTGCGCCGAGGCCATCGGCGCGACGACACCGGAGAGGCCGATGAAGGCGCCCGCGGTGACGGCGGCGGTGAGAACTCGGCGACCGACGTTACGCGAGGCAACCGCACCGTTATCGGCGTTTACATTTTCCGGGGAATGAGTCGTCCACATGATGATCTCCTTGTTTTCGCCGACCAATAGTTGCGGCGATTTCGAGTGACCTTCAGGGCGAGTACCAGCGCATTCGCCGGAGGACTTGCTCACCCGTCACATCTGGAATGTCGACCGCCCACCGTGACCCGTTACACATTCCGACGCAAAGAACTATTGAATTCACGTCTATTCCAAGCAATTTTTCTTCATCCGTGCAGCGCATCCCAGACGCTTCGATCCGCAAAACTCTTACATAGAATTTCTGCCCGGCGGCGTCCGCCACGGCGCTTCGGCAGCCCTATAACTCGTCCATCGCTGCGTTCCGGGCTTCGCCGTTCGCCCTCGACTTTGAGGAGACTCGGGCACAATTCGGCACCATGACCACTACCGGGATCCGCACACGCTCACGCCGTCTCGCCGCTTTCGCCCCGCTGCTCGCGCTCGGCCTCACCCTCTCGCCCGCCGCCGGGTACGCACAATCGGCAGGTGCACCGGGAGGACCACAGGGCTGCGTGCCGTTCGGCACCGCGCAGCTCCCGCCTGGTCTGCCTTCGGGAGGCGGCCAATTCGGCCTGGACAACCTCCCCACCTACGACGGTGAATCTGCACCTTCGCGCGTCGACCTGCGCACGCCGCGCACGCAATTCAATCGGTTCTACGAGTTCGCGCTCGTCGACGGAGCGATGCTCACGCGGCCGCACTCCGAGGAACCTCAGCCATGGCGGCACGTACCGACGCCGAGCTGCCTGCGCGGAAACATCGTCGCCATCTCGGTCGACGACGACGAAATGGTCGCGGTCGACGACCTCGGCTGGATGTACACGATGGACAACGCGACCCAGGACCCCATCACGTGGAACTGGACCTCGGCATGGGGCGCGATGCTATGGATGGCGCCGGGCCAGAAGGTTCCCGGGTCGACTTCGGACGGGGCCCCGCCCGGGATCGATACAAATTCGTGGGCGCTGTCCGTCGCCTCGCCCTGGGATAACAAGGAGTACACCGACATCGCCGGCCGCACCCACCCCGTCGGCCTGGCGAAGATGACCATGGTGCCCGCGCTGACCGGAGACGGCAGCCGAATCACCTACGCGGACCCATGGCTCCCCAACGACAACAGCTACGAGATCGGCGGGCCGCTCGGCGGGCGCTTCAAGTCGACATCGCTTTCGGCCGCCGGGTCAACCACGTTCGTGATGAACAAGTACGGCGACATGTACACGCGGACGTTCGACTTCGATTCCTCCGGGTCGGACAGCGTCTTCTTCCGCTACAGCTGGGAGGACCAGTCGGACAAGCCGTCCGCCTCGAACCTGATGTTCGAGCTTTTCGATCGTGGAACGGCGGCCGTGCAACTTCCGGCACCTGACTGGGCGCAGCAACCCAAGATCGATGGAGAGATCACCTCGGCCATCAGTATCAATTCCACCGGGCCGGGCCCCGACCGCCGCGAGCTTCGGGTTGAGGGACGCCAAGATGGCGTCACAGGTTTCTGGCACAAGATGCTCACGGATCCGCAGTGGACGTTCGAGGCCACGGGCGCCGATGCGCAGGGCGATTTCATCGAGAACACGCCCGCGGACCGCTCGGCGGATACCCTGGCCCCGCCGTCACCCTGGGATTTTACCGCCGCGCTCCCCTCGCGAGACGCGCTGATCGACGCGGATCTGCTGCTCGATATCGGGCTTCCGTATTCGGTGGTGGATCCGCGGCTCCTCGACGCGGCCGGGCAGGGTGCGGCGCCGTCGGGGTACGACCTGCACGTCGACGCGTTCGACCCCGCGGCGACGACGCGGCCCGCGAGTGTGACGACGCCCGACGGGGAGTCGATTCCCGTGCAGCTGCACAGCGCCGACGGGATGCGGATGTATCCGCGCGCGGCGGGGCTCGATGCGCAGCCGCGTCATCTCATCGGCGCCGTCGAACTCGCGCCCGAGGTGTTCGATGCGCGCGGATCGAACCCGGCGGTGGCGGCGTTCGTCGACGAGTGGATGAAGGGCAAGCGCATCGCGCCGATCACGATGAGCGCGACCGAGAGCGACCTCGTCGTGCGGTGACCGGCGGGCTTGGTCTCGGGCTCGGGGCGGGTGCCGGAGTCGGGGCCCGAGCCACGCCCTCGGGGCGAGGTCGGAGCGGGCTCAGGCCTCCGGGATCTCCGCCTCGAAGAAGCCTGGCTGGGGCTCGTCCGGGTCCGGGCCGCTGCGCTTGCCGGTGTCGAGGTCGTCGATGCGCTTGAGTTCCTTGACCGTGAGCTCGAAATCGAACACGTCGAAGTTCTCGGCGATGCGCCCGGGGTTGGTGGACTTGGGGATCACCTGCCGCCCCTGCTGCAGATGCCAGCGCAGCATGACCTGCGCCGCGGTCTTTCCGTGCGCCGAGGCGATGTCGAGCAACTCGGGATCCTCGAAGGCCACGCGGCCGGGAGCTCCGCCGTCATAATATTTGGTGATCCCGCCGATGGGAGACCACGCCTGCGTGAGGATGCCGCGGCGCGCGTTCGCATCGCGCGACGGGACCTGAGTGAAGTACGGATGCAGCTCGATCTGGTTGATTGCCGGGGTGACCTCGGCGGTCTCCAGCAGGCGCTCGAGGAGCGGCGGGGTGAAGTTCGAGATGCCGATCGCGCGGACGCCGCCGTCGGCCCGCAGCTTCTCCAGCGCGCGGTACGCCTCGAGCGTGCGATCGAACGCGTCGACGGCGGGCTGGTGGAGGATAAGCAGGTCGATGGTGTCGACGCCGAGTTTGCCCGTCGCCTTGTCGAAGGCGTGCAGGGTCGACTCGTAGCCGTAGTCGGTGGGCCAGATCTTGGTCTCGATGAACACGTCGTCGCGGGCGAGGCCGGAGCTCGCGATCGCCTTGCCGACCTCACGCTCGTTGCCGTACGCGGCGGCGGTGTCGATGTGGCGGTAGCCGGTCTCGAGCGCCGCGGTTACGGCGTCGACCGTTTCCTCGGGCGGCGTTTGGTACACGCCGAAGCCGATCGCCGGGATCTGCACGCCTCCCCCGAGCTCGAAGACGGGGACCTGTACTTGTGACTGTGCCATTGCGGACTCCTTCTCGCGGATGCGCCGCGCGTTGCGGGATGCGGCTGGCGCGTAAGGCGACGCGCTGCGCGGTGTGCAACGCGCGATGTGCGTGGCACCAGTAATACACCTGCCGCGGCGGGCCCGCGAGGTTCGATTCTTCTGGCGCCGTTTGCCCCGGTCGGCGGCGGTTCTGCAGCCGCTACTTCACCCGCGGGCGCTCCCTTTCCGTGACCTCCGGCGCCAGCCCCCATTCGGTTCGACCCAGGCGTGACGGCGGACGCACTTTGTCGATCAGCGGCAGCCCGTCTTCGGCGAGGACGGACTCGGAGATCGAGAAGTTCACGACCTTCCCGAGGATCAGCGTCCCGTTGCCGACCTCGTGGAGATCGTGCAGGGCGCACTCGATTGCGATGGCCGCTTCCGCCACTCGCGGGACGTCGATGTATTCGGAGTCCTCGGGCGTGAGGCCGAATGCCTCGAACTCGTCGAACTCGCGCGGGTAGGCGCCCGAGCTGTCGTTCATCTGGTCGATGAGATGCTCGGAGCCGATATTGACGACGAACTCCCCGGTCGCGCGGACGTTCGAGAGCGTGTCCTTGCGGCCGACGGAGGTCACCGACACGATCGCCGGATCCTGCGACGCGACGGTAAAGAAGGAGTACGGCGCGAGGTTGAGCATGCCCTCGAGCGAGCGCGAGGACACCCACGCGATCGGCCGCGGCACGATCGACGACGTGAGCAGCGAATACACCTGATCGGCCGAGCGTTCGGCCGCGGGAAGATTTCTGCGCATGGGACAAGCGTAGGCGTATCGGGCATGACGGCGGAGATGCCGTGCTCCCCCGGCGGGCCGCACCAACTTCTGGCCCAGACACCAACCCGCGGGACCACACACCAACCCGCGGGGCTACACACCAACCCGGGACACGGTTTTTCGTGACCACACGTTGGTTTCTTGGTCCGCAGGTTGGTGTGTGGCCCCGCAGGTTGGTGTGTCGCGCGGTCGCAGTGCCCGCGGTGCCTGCGGCCGCCGCCGAGCTACTTGTACGCGCGGTGGTAGGGCCGCGGCACGTAGTCGATGTCCACGCGCAGCTCGCGCGCCGCGCGGAGCGCGAAGTTCGGGTCGCGCAACGCCTCGCG
>NZ_DYXM01000161.1 GCF_020742175.1 Dietzia timorensis | reverse complement strand
CGAACCGATAGCCGGCGTCAATGGCCTTAGCCATGACGGCGGTGAAGTTTGCGGTCTTACCGCTCTGGACGTGGCCGACGACCAGACCCCGCTTGCCACCGGCCATCGGCCCGAGCGGATCATCGAGGCGGCGAATGACCTCCGTCGCCTGGCGGCTCACCGCGGAGATCGAATCGGCATTCCAACCCTTGCCCTTGAGCACTTCCTCGTAAATGGGCCAGTAGTTCGCGTTGGCGGTTCGGCGGTCGCCCTTGTACCAGTCGACGAAATCGGTGTCGATAACCGTCGGCTGTTCCTTGACGGGGATGCGCGCGTTGATGCTGTCGGCGATGTCCGTCAGCCCGAGCTTCTCGAGAACCCACTGTCGGCGGGCTTCAGACTCTGGTTCGGTGTCCGTCTTGGGCTTGATGGCGTCGCCATCGACATCGTCAGCGGTCAAAATGAAGTTGATTAGCGGTGAAATGTCCGCGTCATTTCCAAGCTCGACGTATCGCTTGATGTCCTCGAGGGTGTACTCCTCGTCGGATTCGTGCTCCAAATTTTCGAGGAGAGTCTTGGTGACCCGGATGCGGCGGGTGTTCAGAACGTAGTCGATTTCTTCGCGGATTGCTTCGAAACTGGCGGTGGTCAGCTCGTCGGTGGTCATCGTCGGTTCAATTCTCTTCAGTCGGGCCAATCAGGGAACGGATGTCGTCATCGGGCAGGGACTCGAGCCCATCAACGTTGATGACGTACTGGACCGAATCGATGCGTTCGTGCATCGACTCGAATTGGTGCGTAGTGAGCCGTGGGAAACCGTCGTCGACGCGATAGAACTCGATCGGACTCCGCAGCGTCCACCGGGTGGTGTAGTTGCCCTCGTTCTCGGGGACGACGCCGGCGAGCTGAAGGCGGCTCCGGAGGATCCTGGACAGTTCAGGGTCCGTTATGGCGCCTCGCAGCGCAGCGATGGCTTCGGCCAGCGTCTGGCCGCCCTCCGACGTGCGTGTCAGCTGCACCGACGCGAATGCGAGTCGTTTGCCGTCGGTTTCGACCAGTTGCGTGGCGGAGGAGATCGTGTGTCGGCGGCTTTCCTTTTCGGTTGCCTTGACTTCGATGTCTCCGGCGCCAAAGGCAAAGTCGTGTTCCTCGTTGTGCGGTCCGAGCCATGCGCGCACGGCTCGGTCGAACGAGGCGATTTCGCGTTTGGTCAGCTCATGGAGGACGAGGAATTCTCCCAGCAGCCCAATCTCGCTGCGGGTCGAGCCAACGGCACTGCCGAGCAACAGGGACTTGAAGGCTCGGATCGACTGGTAGATCGCGGTCGTCGGCTCGACATCCTGTTCCTGGACTTGTTCGGCGATGCTTCGCAGGAAGAAATACGCAGCTTCGACCGTCGAGACGTCGGCCTTGACGGATACGACCGACTCCGTCTTTGTACCCGTGTAGTCGTACAGCCGACTATCGACGGTCACGTGCCGTAGCCCGGTGTCGATGGCAGACGTGATCTCGTGCTCGCGCAAGACGAGGTTGATCACGTTGGAATGCGGATACAACTCCAACACGTGGGCATGTGACCCCTGGAGGGGAAGAGAATGGTTAGTTCCCCTTTTCCAGGTGTCGACGATTACGGAAGCGGGATAGTAGCTCGTCCCAGGGGGGTGTTTCGTCATTTCTGTGGTGCCTGCCTCGTTTTCGTCTCTTAGGTGCCTTTGGTGTTTCAGGTGCCGGCGTATCGGTGGGGGATGCATCCGCCGCGGCTTCTTGCTCGGCGACATCAGCCTCGGCTTCGCGGGTTTCCCTTTCTCCGAGCTCCAGTTGGGCGGCTGTGGTCAACGTCGATTGCCACAACTCAAGATTATCGGCTGTCCTGGATCCGACTCGTTCGCCATCGAACGCACTATTGAAAAGGTGGTACAGGAGGGCCTTGATCAGTGGGGCATCGTTGAGTCGACCACCATCGGGGCTGAACAGAGGCCGATACAGCTTGTTCAGGGTCAGGGTTCGTCCGGCAAGGTCGAAATAGAAAAAATCATCGTCGTCGACGGTGCCCCACCGAATGTCCATCGGGTCTCGAGATACGAAGCTGACTTCCTCGTGGATCACTTTGCGCAGAGCACCCTCGAATCCCTTCCCGGGCTCAACGAGGGGCTTCCTCTTGCGCGCTCGCTGGTTTGCGGACTTCTGGGCCTCGATGCCGGCTTGGATGCACGATTCGAAAGTGATGCTCTCATCCGTCGGATCGCAAAGGGATGCCAGATACTTGTGGAATGCCTCGTTTGGCCGGACAGACATCTTCTGGGCGCTGACGGTGAGATAGCTGTCAATGACCCGCGGGTCGTCGATTTCGATGCGGAGCAGCTTCTGCGAGCGCGAGGACCGGCGAGTCGTGATCCATCCGCCGATCGTGATCAGCCGATTGCGGTCGTAGACGTAAAAGCCCTGGTGGCCGTAGTCGTCAGCCTTGCCGAGCTCGTAGTTCTTCGCCTTGGACGCGGGCCAAATGTGCACCTTTAGGCGGGGGCCGTCG
>NZ_DYXM01000160.1 GCF_020742175.1 Dietzia timorensis | reverse complement strand
GCCGATGCCTGCATTTCCATGGTGACCTGGTCGTTGAAGGCCTTTTCGAGCTTATCGTTGAGTCGCATGCCGCAAGGATATGCGGATACCGATAAATTCGACAAGGATCATTCGGCTTGCTTCCCGAGGGTGCCCTTGCCTCGGGAGGTTACATTTCGGTCGGTTGTGTCCCGGATCGCGTGGCGATCGGCCCCGTCATCCCGCATCCCCGGATCCGAGGGAGCGTTCCAGCCACAGCCGGGCGACGGTGTACTCGAGGGGTTCGAGCATCGGGTCCGCGTACTCCCCGCCGCCCTTCCTCGTCGTAAGCCACCGTCGTGCGGCGACCACGAGCCCGTCCACTCCCCCGGAAGAAACCTGCATGGGGCTCTTGGCGTGCCGGACGAGTTCCCGCGGCACGCCGAGACGCACCGCCGCTTCGCGGAGCACCAACTTGTCGGTGTCCATCTCCGGACCCCGGACGGCCGTCGGCGGCAAGGACAGCGCCAACTCCACCGCCGCCGTGGTCTGCCAAATCTGGATGTGGCGTTCGGGCCGTTCCAGCAACCGCTCGTAGAAATCCGGGATCAGCCTGTCGCGGGTGAAGTTCTTCGCGACCCGCGCGCGCACGGCGGCGGCCCATTCGGCGTCCCGATCCGCGTCCGCGTCCTCCGCCCGGCCGAACTCGGAACCGCCGAGGAACAACGAATCGGCCCCCGCGCCGGTGAAGATGGGGCCATCGGCCCCGCGTTCGCGCGCCCGGGCATCGCACTGGGTCAGCACCGTCGCCGCGAGCACTTCCCACGGATCGGATACGCCGAGTACGGGCACCAACCGGGCGGCCGCGGCGGACAGCTCGGTGGGATCGAGGGCCACCATCTCGTGCTCGAACCCGAAGAGCCCGCTGATTTCCGCGGCCCGATGCGCTTCATCGTCAATGCGGCCGGGCACATCGGCGCTGAACGTCACCGCCATACAATCGACGCCCGTTCGCGCCAGCGCGGCCGCCAGCAACATGGAGTCGACTCCGCCCGACAACAAGAGGGAGGGGCGCCCGGGGTTACGTTCGATGACGGCCGCGATGCGTTCATCCAGGTACTCAATGACCCCGTCGACGCCCTCGGCGAGGTCGATGCCGTCACCTCGGCCCGCGTCCCCGATCGACCGCAGATCGACGAGGTCGGGGACGTAGTCGCAGGAGCCTCCCCCGGGGGTCGTGCGGAAAAGCCTGTTCATGTCCGGTCCTTTCGGGTGCGCTCGGCGCGGGGCCTGGCGAGCACGTGGATCATCACGAAGAAGAACACAAGGAAGATCGAGGCCGACGCGAGAATCGCGATGCGCCCGCCGAGGCTCAGGCCGGCGGCCAGGGAGGTGCCGATGGTCGCCGCCAAAACACCGATCAAGGCCACGAACAAGGCGATGACCTCCATGATCCGGAACATCATGTCCTGGAACTGCCGCTTCAACGTGTTCGAATGCTCGTCGACGATGCCGTGCAGCTTTTCGACCTGCGCGTCACCGCGCTCCGCGATCACCGCCTCGACCGCGGCGACTTTTTCGTCGATGTTCGCCATGATGCCCATTTCGTAGGTCACCATCATCCGCTGGCGGACGAAGTCGGCGTGGACCTCCCGGGAATTCGCGTCGAGGAGGGAAATGGCGGTGTCGAGGGCTTCGACGGCCTCGCGATGTTCCCCAAGTCGCCGATGCCCCTCGGCCCGGCGCATCCACGCGTTCGCGTCCCGTGCGTCGCTTCGGATCAGGCGGGTGCCGATCTGCACGAGCTGTTCACCGTACCGGTCACCCGGATACAGCCACATGCCGTGGAGGACCAGGTGCTGGAGCTTCACGTTGGCGCCGGGTTTCGCGAGACGTTCGATGGCGTCCACGTCGACGTCGGCGCCCTCGGCCAGCGCGGCGAACATGGCGAAACCTTCGCCGAAGTTCGAGTACTCGATGGCCTCATCGTCGTCGATGACACCGAGTATCCGGTTGATCAACCGGTAGTCGAAGTCGAATCGCGCCGCCTGCAACGCCAGGTAGGCGTACGCGAATCGCACGACTTTGGGCTCACGGCGGACCAGCATGTGCTTCGGGATCTGGGGCGTAGCGCTGCGGCAACACGACCTCCCCGCCCACCCCAAGTCGGCGAGATACCCGACGAGGAACTCTTCCTCGGGTTCGCATTCGCGCACCCAACCGATGACCTCGCCCACCCACGTGCCACCGTGGACTTCCATCAGATAACGGGAGTACAGGTGGCGGGCACCCGCATCCTCGGGGATCCTCGCCCATAGATCGCGGAGCGCATCGCCGTCGTCGAGGCCGCGCAGCTCCGATTCCGTCAGCTCCGCGACGTCCCCCGCGAGCATCGAATCCACCGTTGCAGTCATGGGCTCAACTCAACACGCGGTCCAATGCGCCCGCAAACGGGGTTGCGGATATCGTCGTACGTCATGCGATGGTTTTCGGAGCTCGACGGCGGCAACATACCGGAGTTTCTCGGCGATCGCGGTTCCGCGGTCACCGCGTCGACTGAGCCCGCTGCCCCGGCCGGCGATGCCCGGGTGATCGTCGTGGCGATTAGTTCGGTTGATGGGCGCGGCGCGATCTCCGGGAAGTCCTCGGGGCTGGGAAACGACGCCGACCTGCACCTGCTCAAGTCGCTCCGGGATTCGGCGGACGTCATCGTCGTGGGTTCGTCGACGGTTCGGGCCGAGGGCTACTGCGGCGTCGGGCGGGACGAGGCGACGAAACGCTTCGGCGGCCCGGCCCACGACCGCCCCGTCCCGCCCATCGCGGTGCTCACCCGCGGCTTCGAGCTCGATCCGGAATCCAGGTTCTTCGCCGACGCGGAGGTACCGCCCATCGTCATCGGCCCGAAGGAGTTCGTGGGCCGCCCCGCGGCGGTCCCCGATGACCGCGCCTCGCGTCTGGCGTCCCTGGAGCGAACCGGGGCGACTGTGCTGATGCTCGATGACACGGATCCGGCCTTCGTGGTCGACGCATTGAGGAACCGCGGTTACGCGCGAATAGTCGTCGAGGGTGGCCCCAGCGTCTATCGGTCGTTTTTCGAAGCCGACATCGTCGACGAGGTTTTCCTGACCCTCGCGCCCGTCGTCGTCGGTGATGGACCGGCGACGTTCGGCGGGGACTCCGCCGGCGGCACCGCGGACATCGGCGGCTCGCGCGATGGTGCCGCGACGCCCGTGACTTCAGCGACGCCCACAGGTTTTGTCGCCGAGGCGGCGGCCTTCTCCGACTCGCACGTTTTTGTCCGCTATTCCCGGTTGCGCACCGGGTAGCTTCAGACGGGTGACTACCTCCCCGACGACGCTCGACGGTGCCCGCACGCGGCGCATGGCGGCCATGATGCTGT
>NZ_DYXM01000159.1 GCF_020742175.1 Dietzia timorensis | reverse complement strand
AAGCGTCGGTGCTCATGACTGCCCCTTCGTGGGGGCTCGGCCACGTTCGATGATGACGGCGCCCCCGAATTCGAGACCGGCATCATCACCAGTGATCTTACTCTAGAAAATCTTTATCGGGGCCGAGTATTGCGTGGGCTAGGGCGTAGCGTAGCTCCGCCGTCACTGTTGGATGAGAAGGGTTAGACGCTGACGAGCATGTCGTCCCTGTCGACCTCGTCGAGCCGCGCGCCACCCATGTTGCGCATGAGGTACAGGCCGGGGATACCGGCGGCGAGGATGATGATCGTCGCGTAGATCGCGGGTGCCAGGGACAGGCCGGTCGCGGCGATGAGGCCTGTCGCGATGAGCGGGGACAGTCCGCCGAACAGGACCGTGGCGATGTTGTAGCCGATGGCCATGCCGGAGAAGCGGCCGACCGCGGTGAACTGCTCGGGAATCGTGGACGCGGCGATGGCGCTCCAGCCTGCGGCGGGTACCGCGAGGAAGGACGCCGCGAAGATCCCGACACCGCTCGTGCCGACGTGGAGCAGCGCGTAGACGGGAATAGTGGTGAGCACGAGGCCGGCGACGAGCACGATGAGCGAACGCCTGCGGCCGACCTTGTCCGCGAGCAGCCCGAACAGGGGAGTGACGACGATCGCGACGACCGCCGCGATGGTGCCGAGCCCGAGCGAGCCCGCCTCCTCGAGGTGGACCTGGTCGGTGAGATAGGTGGGCACGTAGGTGATGCCGAGAAAGTAGCTTGTCGCGCCGATCGAGGAAATGAGGAACGCCACGAGCACCGCGCGGGGCTGGTGGCGCAGGACGAGCACGAGCGGGGAAGATTTCCAGGAACGAACCGACGCGGATTCTTCGTGCGGCGGCGCGTTGCGGATGCGGCGGGTCGTCTCTGTTTCCTCGAGCATGCTGCGCAGGGGAATCATGAGCGCGGCGAGGATGCCGCCGATGACGAACAGGATGCGCCATCCCCAATCCTGCATGGCATCGGGGGTGAGCATGCTCGCGAACAATGCGCCGAGCCCGACGGCGAGCAACGAGCCGATCTCGCTGTTCGCTGCCGCCCAGGAGGCGGCGAGGCCGCGACGGCCGGGAGTGGCCGATTCCATGAGGTAGACCATGGTCCCGGTGTATTCCGCACCGACCGAGAACCCCGCGACACAGCGCAGCACGACCATTCCGATGCCGCCCCAGATGCCGGCGGTCTCGATTCCCGGAAGCAGGGCCGTGCCGAACATCGACACCGAGATGAGTCCCGCTGAGATGACGAGCGCCGCGCGCCGGCCGACGCGATCGCCGAGGTGGCCGAACACCATCGCCCCGAGGGGACGGAACAGGAATCCCGCCGCGCCGACCCCGAGCGTGAGAAGAAGCGAATCCGGGCGGTCTCCGAAGAACTCGCGGGTGAGAATCGTCGCCACGTAGAAGTAGATCGAAAAGTCGTACCACTCGACGATCGTGCCGAACGCGGCGATGAGCATCGAGCGGGTTCGCTTCGACTGAGGTACCTCGGGTGCCTCAAAACCCTGAGGGCTGTTCGTCATGTGCGGGCCTCGATTTTCCTCCGACGGAAATGAAAGGTGCGGCTTGCGGCGCCGCCGGACCGCGATCCGGCGAGCGCCACGCCGCACGATTAGTCTATGCACGGTTGCGCAATTGCCGAGCGTACCGCGCGGTACGGGGTTACGGCGTTGCCGCTCGATGACGTCGGACGGCTGGCGGTCGTATGGTGGGGCATGGCCACCAACGCGCAGAAAGCTCAAGAATTTCTCGACCTCCATCATCGCGAGCGTCCGCTCGTGTTGCCCACCGCATGGGACGTCTGGTCCGCGAAGCTGATCGAATCGGCGGGATTCAAGGCGCTCACCATCGGCTCCCATCCCGTCTCCGATTCCCTCGGATATCCGGACGGTGAAGGCCTTCCGTTCGAGATGCTGCTCGAGGCGACCGCCCGCATCTCCGCAGGCGTGGAGATCCCCGTGTCTGTCGACGTCGAATCCGGCTACGACCGCGAGCCGGAAGCACTCGTGCGCGGCGTGTTGGACGTCGGTGCCGTGGGCGTCAACATCGAGGACACCGTGCACTCGACCGGCACGAGACGTACCCCACGTGAGCATGCGGACTATATCGGCGCAGTCCGTTCCGCAGCGGACGAGGCGGGCGTGCATCTGGTGATCAACGGGCGCACCGACGGCTTTATCGGTGAGGCTTCCGAGGAGGAGCGCCTCGCCGACGTGCTTGAGCGGCTGCACGTGATGGAGGAAGCCGGTGCCGATTCGCTGTACCCGGTGAAGGTGCCGTCCCGGTCTGCGCTCGATCGGATCCTGGAGGAGGTTTCGCTGCCGGTCAACGTGACCGCGCACCCGGTCAATGGGGCGGTACCAGGGGGCATCGGCCTCTCCGAACTCGCGCAGCTCGGCGTCGGGCGTGTCTCGTTCGGTCCGCTGCTGCAGGCAGCGCTCGCCGACCGGGCAGGGGAGTTGATGAGCGGCTGGGCCGGCGAGAACCGGTGAGGACCTGCCATGCCGGTAGTTCGCAGCCGGAAAGTACGCCCGCGGCAGGCGACGCGGAGTCTCGATCCACGTGATGTTCCGCTGCATGCATGACCTTGGATAAAAGGCACTCGGGGCGCCCCACCATGTGAAGTGGAGCGCCTCGAGGCATGTTGCTTCTACTCGTGCGGGTTACTGGTCGGCCTTGATAAGGTCCGAGGCTCGCTCGCCGATGAGCATCGTCGTGATGTTCGGATTGACCGCCGTCAGCTGCGGCATGACCGACCCGTCAACGACGCGCAGACCCGTGACACCCTTGACGCGGAGCTGCGGATCGAGAGGCGACATCTCATCGTCGACCGCGCCCATCCGGCACGAACCGGCGGGGTGGTACACGGTGTTGTGCGTCTTCGAGACGTAGTCGGCGATGTCCTCGTCGGACTGCACCGCCTCGCCCGGGAAAAGCTCGCGACCGCGGAAGGAATCCATCGACGACTGGGCGACGATCTCGCGGGCCTTCTTGATGCCTGCGACCGCGACCGCCATGTCGTGCCCGTCCTCGTCGGTAAAGTAGCGCGGATCGACCTTCGGCTTATCGCGGAAGTCGATAGAACGCAGCCGAACCGTTCCCCGCGACTTGGCGTGGGTGACGTTCGGGGTGAGCGCGAAGGACTCCGGAGAGGTGGGGTAGCCCTGCCGACGCGTGTGCATATCGAACGGGACCGAGCCGTAGTGCATCATCAGGTCGGGCAGGTCGAGACCGTCCTGCGTCGCCGCGAAGATCCCGATTTCCCACCATTGGGTCGTGTCGCGGGTCATCTTCTGCGTCGACTCCCACGAGATGACCGCCTCGGGGTGGTCCTGCAGGTTCGAGCCCACGCCGGGGGAATCGACGCGCACGTCGATGCCGAACTCGCGAAGGTGCTCTGCGGGCCCGATCCCCGACAGCATGAGCAGCTTCGGGGTGTCGATCGCGCCCGCCGACAGGATGACCTCCTTGCGGGCGTACATGAGCGAGGAGCGGTCGAAGGCATTATCGACGTACTCTACGCCTGTAGCACGATTGTTTTCGTCGAACAGGACCTGCATAACCCAGTGACCGGTGAGCACGTGCAGGTTCTGCCGGCCGATGTTCGGGTGCAGATACGACACCGAGGACGACGAACGCGTGCCGTCGGCCTTGCGGTTCACCTGGAACCAGTTGGCACCGTTGACGACGGTGGAGAACTCGTTGAACTGAGCGCGGGGGATACCCGCCTGCTCGCAGGCATCGAGAAGCGCGACGCCCAGCGGATCCTCGGGAGGCGCGTCCATGAGGTGCACGGGGCCGTCGGTGCCGTGCTGGTCTCCGCCACGCGCGTTGGTCTCGAGCCTCTTGATGAGCGGAAGCACGTTCTCCGCATTCCACCCCTCAGCACCGAGGGCCTCCCAAAGGTCCATGTCCTCGGCGGGCGGGTGGAAGGCGATGCAGGAATTGTGCGACGAGCAGCCGCCGAGCACCTTCGCGCGTGCGTGGCGCATGAACGAGTTGCCGTTCTCCTGGGGCTCGATGGGGTAGTCCCAGTCGAGTCCGGATTCGAGCAGTTCGGGCCAGCGCTTGAGCTCGAGAACCTCTTGGTGGTCGAGGTCGGAGTCGCCCGCCTCGAGAAGAGCCACCTCGACACCCGGGTCCTCGGACAACCGCGCGGCCAACGCCGCGCCGGCGGAGCCGCCGCCGACGACGATGTAGTCGTACTCGGCGATGGGATTCTCCGAGGGCTTGTTGTTTTCTGACATCTTCGGTCGCCTATACCTTTCTCACACTCGACGTAATTGACTAGTCCTTGACCGGGAACCAACCGGACACGGCGGGCTCGGTGTTCTGGTAGATGTGCTTGGCCTCGCGGTATTCGTCGAGGCCCGCGA
>NZ_DYXM01000158.1 GCF_020742175.1 Dietzia timorensis | reverse complement strand
CAGAACACGATCTCCTCGCGCGCCTGGGTGTCGCCGAGGAACATGAGGAACGCAAGCGCCGCGCCGGCCACCGCATTGACCGCGATGCCCGTGAGCACCAGCGTCACCACCTCGGTGCGGCCGTTACTACGGCTGAAAAGGTAGACGGCGGCGGTGGTGATGATGCCGGCGACGAAGGCGCACAGCACACTCGTCCACGCGCCGAAGGCGGTGAGGCCGAAGACGATCGCGGAGGCGGCACCCACGGCCGCGCCGGCGGACACGCCCACCACGCTGGGCTCGGCGAGCGGATTGCCGAACGCGCCCTGCATGAGTGCGCCGGCCACCGACAGCGCCGCGCCCACGACGATCGCCATCGCCACGCGCGGGAACCGCACGCTCCACAGGGTCGCGTCGGCGCGCGGATGACTCTCGGCGGGCCCCATGTCGAGGCCGAGGCCCCGCAGGAATCCCGACGCGACCTCCGCCGGCGGGATCGACAACTGCCCGGAGGCGGCGGCAATCACCGCGAGCACCACGAGCGCCACCAGCAGCCCCGCAATCAGCAAACCGCCCGTGAGCAGGCGATTCGCAGCGCCTGGTTCGCGGTTGGCTCGCTTACCAACACGCTCGCCGGCTCGCCCGCCTGCTTGCCCGCCTGCCGGCTCGCCGGCCCCTTTGGCCGGCCGCGCCTCGGTGATCGTCACAGGGCGTCGGGGGCGTAGAGCGCCACGGCGAGCGCGTTGAGCACGACCGGGGTGCGGGTGCCGAAGGACAGGACGAGGTCGTCGTTCATCGAGATGATGCGCTCGTTCGCGCCGGCGGGCGTCTGCGCCATGGCCGGGAATTTCTCGAGCAGCCCGTCCACGCCGCCGACCGACTCGAGCCCCTTGTTCATCATGATGATCACGTCAGGCTGCGCCGCGATGAGCCCCTCGTCGTTGGCCGGCTTGGCGCCCTTCCACCCGACCTCGGAGGACACGTCGTAGCCGCCGGCCGCGGTGATGAGTTCGTCGGCACCGGAGTCCTGCCCGAACATGTAGTACACGCCGGCGCTTCCACGGGCGTAGAGGAACACGGTCCGCAGCTGCTGCGTCTGCGATTCTGGCGTGATGGTGGCGATCGCCTCCTGCGCCTCGACGATCTGCGCGCGGGTCCGCTCGCCGAGCTCGCGGCCCTCGTCGGGCAACCCCAACGCCGCGCCGACGGTCTGGGTGAGGGCCTCGACGTTCTCGGGTGAGCGGTGGGAGTCGACGACGACGACGGGGACACCGGCATCCCGGAGCTGCAGAATCACATCCCACGGCCCAAGCGAGGTATCGGTGATGATCACCGACGGGTTGAGCGCGAGGATCGACTCCGCATTCAGTTGATGCCCGTCCGTGGTGACCAGCGGCAGGTCCGAGATCTCGGGAAAGCTCGAGGAGATGTCGCGGCCGATGACGTTGTCGCCCAATCCGAGTTCGTACACCATCCGCGAGAGCGTTCCGTAGATGTCGAGCGGCAGGATGCGCGAGACATCCGTGACCTCCACCTGCGTGCCCTGGTTGTCGGTCACCACGGCCGGCAGCTGCGGAACCGGGTCGGCGGCGATGGGCTCGACCGGGTCGTCGACGAGCTCGAGCGACAGCTGCCCCTGGTACGAGCGCGGGTCCTCGATGGCCTCGACCTCGGAGGCGACGGGAATGCCGGAGACGGTCTCGAGGTCCCCGCCCGACCCGGCCGCGACGCCGCAGGAGGTCAACGAGAAAGCAAGGGCAGCGGCAACGGCCGCCCGGAAGGATCCACGGACGCCGAACGACCCACCGACGCGGGGCCTACCTGCACGGTCGTGTCCGAGTTGGGCGGGTCCGCGTCGAGCGCCCGACTTCGGTGCCGGACCTGTGCGCTGTCTGAGCATGAGCGAAACACTAACATTTTAAAATGAGGCAAGCCTAACCTCCCCTTGGATAGGCTGGCCTAATTCATAACTTCGCAGTTCACGGCACTTCCCACCCGGATTACGCCCCAAATCGTTGCGCCGCTCACACTGCTCTTCGCGTTCCGCAACCCGCTACGTCTGTTGGAAACCGTGCACTTTTTCACCACCCGAGCCCACCCGGGCCTACCTCGCAACCGGCCGATGGTACTCCCCTCACCGGCGCGAAATCGGCCCCATTTGCCGAATGTGGATCGTCGTCATTTTTGTCCACACTTCCCTGACCAGGGGTGCAATCGGAGCGCCTGACCCCGCACAGTGATGGTGTGCCACCACCCCGCCCACGCTCCATCGCCGATTCCGACGCATTCGCCGCTGCGGTTTTCAGTGGCCGACCATTCGTCGGTGCTGCCGCCCTCGAGGCCGGCATCATCGGTAGTCACGCCCTTCGGTCGCGATTCTCGCGTGTATTGCCCGGCATCTACATGGCCACTGGGCATGACTTCGACGCTTACGCCCGCGTGCGCGCCGTTTGGCTGTGGGCACCCCGTGGAGCGGTTCTCGCCGGCGCTGCCGCGGCGCTCATCCACGGAGAGCATCAAGCCTCATCCCCGGAAGTGCTTCGTGCGGTGGATTTATACGTGCCCCGACACACGCGATCGCCCCGGGGCATTCGAATCCACAGACTCCCCCAGCCGCTGTCCGAGTCAGACATCGTCGACAAGCACGGCATGCGATGCACGTCAGTGAGCCGGACCGCCCTCGACCTAGCTCGCTGGCAGCACGATCCCCTCAAAGCCACGATGGCGATTGACGCCGTATGCAACATCACCAATACGCCCGTGTCCGAAGTACAGACCTACGCGAGGACGACCAAGGGATTGCACGACTACCAACGAGCGATGGGTCTTCTCGAGCATTGCGACTATCGCGCAGGCTCTCCGCGAGAAACCTGGCTTCGGCTGATCATTGAGGATTCGCCGCTACCCATGCCCGACCTCCAGGTCGAGATCTCGGACTCCGCCAGCAGCCATATCGTCACCGCCGACCTCGCCTACCGCGAGGAGAAGGTTGCCCTGCACTACGACGGCGAGCACCACCTAGACCGTGAGCAGCGTGACTGGGATTCCAACGTGACAGCGCGTCTCTTCGACGAGGGATGGCTGGACCTTCGGATCACTGCGGGAATGCTCCGAGACCCACAGACGCTTCTGAGACGGATCGCTGAAATGCTGCGTCGGCAAGGCCGCACCGACGTCTGACCCAGCGCGGTCGAGAGACACGGTTTCTACGCAACATGACTGAGTTTCTAGGCAACATCAGCGAGGTTTCCAGGCCCCTAGAACTCACTGATGTTGCTCAAAATCGCGCTGATGTTGCCTAGATTTCAAGCCACACGCGAGCCCCGAATCCAGCCCTTCGGCGGCCAGTAATGAGCACCACGGTGGGCGCTGAGCCGCGCGGCCTCGCCTGGCTACCAGCGCGCACATGCGAAAGGCGGCCGCCCCAGGAATTTCTTCCCGGGACGGCCGCCGTCTGTCGCGTCAGCCGCAGCCTCAGCCTCAGCCCTGCTCGGCCGCCAGCTTCTTCAGCGACTCGGTGGG
>NZ_DYXM01000157.1 GCF_020742175.1 Dietzia timorensis | reverse complement strand
GCCGAAGCGGAACGTGCAGGTATCGCCGATGGACAGCGAGATTATCGGGGCGTCGGAGGATTCTTCGCCGTCGATGTGCATGCCCATGCGGGCGCTGGTGTCGTAGAAGTTGAGCAGTGCGGCGTCGATCGTGTGGGCTGCCCCTTCGGCGTGGCTGCCCGTGACCTCTTCGATGGCGCGGTGGCCGAGACGCACAAGCCACTTGGGCACGTCGGCGACGCGACGACCGTTCACGTCGACCGCGTAGCGGCTGTATCCGTAGGGGTACCAGTGCCAGCCGAGGGAAAGCGTGCTCACGCTCATCTGCCCGTTACCGATCTTCGCCGAGTGATAGGGGACGGGGCCGCGTCCGAGCTCGCGCGCGGCTCGCACGATCCACGCCTGCTGGGGGACGGTAAGCCAGTCCGGGATCCAGAAGGCTCCCGGGGCGACCTCGCGGCGTGGCCGGCCGAGGGCCTCGGGGCCGAACAGCGGTCCGGTGGTGCCTGCCGGGCTCATCGCGGCGCCTCCAGCTCGAGGAGTTCCCGCTTGACCTCCGGGCCACCGGCGTAGTTTCCCAACGTCCCGTCGCTGCGGACGACGCGGTGGCAGGGCACCACGATGGGCAGCGGATTCTTCGCGCACGCCGTTCCGACGGCCCGAACCGCCCTCGGGTTCCCGACACCTTGGGCGACTTCGGCGTAGCTGGCCGTGGAGCCATATGTGATCTGCGGAAGATAACGCTGGACGTCGAGCCGGAAACCGGACGCGAGCCGCCAGTCCAGAGGAAGGGCGAACTCACGCCGCGATCCGGAGAAGTACTCGCCTAGCTGGCGCGCCGCGTCGTCGAAGCGGGACGGGGCGCGCATCAGCCGAGTGCCTACGGTGGCGGCGAGCTCGTCGAGAACCTGATCGAGCGGGGTGGAGTCGAAGGCGACCTTGACCAGCCCTCGCTCGGTGGCAGCGAGAATGAGCGCACCGACGGGAGAGTCGACTTCGGTGTAGGCGACGTCCAGAAGACCCGCCGAATCGGCGGCAGCGCCGAGGCGCGTGGAGAGCCGTTCGATCTCGCGGTCCGGGATGTCGAAGGCGTCATTAGAAAGCGAATTCGTGTCCATCACTAGGTCGTTCCTTCCTCGCGCAGCAGCGTATTGCGCAGCGCGGCGATACCATCCGCGCTGGCTCGGCGCACGGCAGGCGGTGTGGAGCCGGTGAGCTCCGCGGTCTCGGCATGCGTGAGACCACCGAGAAAATGCAGCGCCACCGCGAGGCGTTGTTTGTCCGGTAGCGCCGCGACCTGCTCCCAGATCTCGTGCGTACCGGCGCCGGTCGCGGACGGTCCGGCCGGTTGCTCGGGAACGTCGGCCACCGGGGAGGGCCGGCGTGCGGTCGAGCGCGCGGTGTCGACGCACTTGTTCTTCGCCACGCGGACCAGCCAGGCCTGGTGATTGACCTGATCGGGTTCGGCTCCGAGGGTGTCCCATGCGCGCAGTGCTGCGAGAAACGTTTCCGACCAGGCGTCCTCGGCATCGGCGCCGGGGCCGAGGAGGGAGCGGCACACACGCAGCACCGTGGGACCGTGCTCCCGGACGAGTGCGTCGAATCGTGTCTGCATGGTCCCCCGCGCCTAGAACAGTCGCCCGGCCGCTTCGGGCGCCGGCTCTTCCAGGGACAACAGGAACCGCTTGCGGTCCAGTCCGCCTGCGAAGCCGGTGAGCGAGCCGTCCGCGCCGATGACCCGGTGGCAGGGGACGATGATGCTGATGGGGTTGTGTCCGACGGCCTGGCCCACGCGCTGTGCGAGATGCTTGTTACCGAGGCGCACCGCGAGGTTGGCGTACGTGCAGGTTTCGCCGAACGGGATTTCTCGCAGAAGCTTCCACACGGACTCTGAGAAGGCGTCGCCGTCCGTCGTCACAGGTACGGAGAAGTGGGTACGCTCCCCGGCAAAATATTCGGCGAGCTCCTCGGCCGCGGCGGCAAGCACTGGGTCCTCTGCGACGGGCACCTGCGGACCGATGGACTCGGGCGACGGCGGGTACTGGTGCGGCATGAAATAGAGGCCGCACAGCGCGTCCCCGTCGGCGACCACCTGGAGTTCGCCGACGGGCGAGGAGATAATCCCGAACCGCCGCCGCGCGACGTCGGCACCGGCGCCGGTGGCGTTTTCGTCCATTCGCCCCATCTCCTCTCTTTTTCCTGTGCGGCCCTCGGTGCACGAAGTTACGGCACGCGAGCCATTGCCGGGGTCCACTACCTGGTAGTCGTCTCCCAGGCCCTGAGTGTGAGGTCGTGCCCCGAGATTTTCTCCGGCTCAGCCCTGCGCCCCCGGCTCTACGTGCCGGTCTGCAGCTCGCGCACCACGCGTGCAGGAGAGCCTGCCGCGAACACGCCCGCAGGGATGTCACGGCTGACGACAGACCCCGAACCGACGACCGAACCCGCGCCGATCCGAACGCCGGGGTTGACGATCACGCCGCCGCCGAGCCATACGTTCTCCTCGAGCACGATCGGATCGGCACGCTCGGCGCCGCTGCGGCGAAACGCCACGTCGTCGACCGGATGCACCGGGGTGAGTAGCTGGCAGCGCGGACCGAGAAGCGTGCCGTCGCCGATGGAAATCTCGGCGCAGTCGAGCGCGACGAGGTCGTAGTTGATGAACACGTCGCGGCCGAGGTGGATATTAAACCCGTAGTCGGCGCGCAGTGTCGGCATCAGCTGTGCACCCTCGCCGACGCTGCCGAGCAGCTCGCCGAGCACCTCGCGGCACTCTTCGGGCTGCGCCCACGGAGTGTTGAACCGCGCCAGCAGCTCCTGGCACCGCCGCCGAGCCGCATCCAGCTCGGAATCGCCCGGCTCGTACCACTCGCCGCTACGCATTTTCTCGAGTTCGCCCATGGCCTCGATATTGCCCGCAAATCGGCGCGAACGCCTCGCACCAACCCCTCGGCGAGTTCCCCATGTGCTCCCAGTCAACGCACAGCGAACGGTTATAGCTTTCCTTTCGTGAATACTTGGGGTGAACCGTCAGATCCGGATACGCAGAAAAGGCTCGGTCGGTCGTGACTTGGATAGATCACTTGTTGACGGCGGTGAGCCTCGACGGGGCAGTGCCCGCGGGAGTCGCGGGCATCGCCATGATCATCGCGGCCCTCGCCCTCGTGGCGCTGGCGACCTTCGCACATTCCCCGGCCCGGCCACGCCGCGGTCTGCTGCGCGCCCTCGCCGCCGTGACCATCGGTGCGGTGCTCACGATGATCGCGCGCATCGTCGTCGAGGACGTGTGGAAGCCCTATCCGGACGTGTTGCCGCTGGCGACGTGGGCCGTGATCGGCTGCGGGGTGGCGGGCATCGCCCTCGCGGTCGCGGCCGTCGGGCGCCGCGGCGCGCGGACGAGGAAGAAGATGGCGCTGCGCTCGTTGGGCGCGGTGGTGTGCGGCGTCATCCTCGTAATCGGTTCTGCGGCTCTGGTGAACGTGCAGTTCGCCGCGTATCCGAACGCGGGCGCGCTGTTCGGTGTCGACGGTTTCGACACCGAGGACCCGGCGACCGCCCTCGCCCCGCGTGACAAGACCGTGGCGGCGGGGCCGGGAGAGACGATCGCTCAGGCGCTGCCCGCGGACTGGTCCACGCCCTCGGGGGAGCGGCCGACCGAGGGCGTCGTGACCGACGTGGCGATCCCCGGCGCGCTCTCGCACTTCCCGGCGCGCACGGCGAAGGTCTACCTGCCGCCGGCGTACTTCGCCGAACCGCGGCCGGAGCTGCCGGTCGTCGTCGCGATGGCAGGCGAGCCCGGTTCGCCGGAGGACTGGACGACGTCCCTGCAGATGCCGCAGGTGATGAATTCTTTCGCAGCGGACAACAACGGCATCGCGCCGATCGTGGTCGTCGCCGACCCCATCGCCGATCGCCTCGGCAACACCCTGTGTGTCGATTCGCCTCGCGGCAACGCCGACACCTACCTGTCGCAGGACGTGCCCAACTGGATCGACAAGAACCTGCAGGCCTCGACCGACCACAGCCAGTGGGCCGTCGCCGGATACTCCTTCGGCGGGACCTGCGCGGTACAGCTCGCGCTGGCCCACCCCGAGCTGTACCCGAATTTCCTCGCGATGTCCCCGCAGCAGGAGCCGACTATCGGGACGCGGGCT
>NZ_DYXM01000156.1 GCF_020742175.1 Dietzia timorensis | reverse complement strand
CGCTGCAGCGCTACAACGGGTTCACCGCGCAGGATTTCCTCGACGCGACGGCCGTGCGGATGTCGCTCGGCAACAAAATGGGCGCGCTGCACGAGAGCTACGACCTCCTCGTCACCCCCACGATGCCGATTCCGCCGTTCGAGATCGGCTCGGATGTGCCGCCGAATTGGCACAGCCCGGATTGGACCTCGTGGACGCCGTACACCTATCTTTTCAACATGACTCAGCAACCAGCGCTGTCCATTCCGTGCGGGGCGACGTCGGCGGGCCTGCCCACCGGAATCCAGATCGTCGCCAAGCGTTTCGATGACCGCGCGGTGATGCGCGCCGGGGCCGCCCTCGAGCAGGCGCTCGGCAACGTCGTCCCGCGGCCGCGCGTGCACGCGTGCTCGACGGGCGGGGCGTGAACGTCGTGGCCGACGACTCCCCCGGCGAGCTCGGCGGTTCCCTCGAACCGGTCGTGCAGGAATCGACGCCCGCGCTGATCGCCCGGTCGCTGCGCCGCGCGATCTCGTCGGGCGAGTTCCCGCCGGGAACGCAGCTCGGCGAGGCGGCCCTGGCCCGCCAGCTCGGGGTCAGCCGCGGACCGCTGCGCGAGGCAATGCAACGGCTCACGCAGGAAGGTCTGCTCGTCTCGCACCGCAATCGCGGGCTTTTCGTCCCGGATCTGACGCCGGAGGCCGTATCCGATATGTACTTGCTGCGTCGCGCGATCGAGCGTTCGGCGATCCAGCAGGTTCTCCAGCTCGGCGTCGAG
The DNA here is from genome assembly GCF_020742175.1 of Dietzia timorensis. Lineage (GTDB taxonomy): Bacteria > Actinomycetota > Actinomycetes > Mycobacteriales > Mycobacteriaceae > Dietzia > Dietzia timorensis_A. The sequence continues at coordinate 4,526 of NZ_DYXM01000156.1, read as the reverse complement.
GCCGAGGCTGCCGACGCCCTTGATGCGGTGGTCGACCAGATGGCCGGCATTTCCGAGGGCACCGACTCGCCGGAGATGGTGGCCGCGGACCTCGATTTCCACCATGAGCTCGTCGAGGCTGCGCGCAGCGATCGCCTCTCGCGCGTGCACGAGACGGTGATCGTCGAGACCTCGATGTGCCTGCGCGCCATGCAATCGAAGTATGGCCCCGGCGAGGATCGGGTCGCAGAGCACCGCGAACTCGCCGCCGCGATCCGCGCCGGCGACCTCGAGCGGGCGTGGGCCGCGCTCGACGAACACATGCGCGATGGCCTCGCTCGACTGGAGTCCTAGCAGTTCGCGGCTACATTCCGTTGTCGTCTGTGCAATCGTTGAACAGGCAAAAGGCGATCGAGCCGCCGTAGATCGACAAAATCCAGGGGTGGGCGGAAAGCTCCCCGGAATTGGTGATGATGGATTCGAGAACGTCCGTCTGGATCGAGCCCTCGAGAGCATTGGGGGCGGGCTCTTGCGCGCTCGCGGGCGACGCGGACATCGCCATCGCCATTGCCGCAGCTCCCGCCACCGCCGCTGATCGTGCCCACATTGAATTTCGCATTCCGAACTCCTCGATTGGTTCCACTGCTTGTGTCCTGAGACACACTTCCTATATCGGCCCTCCTGAATTGCCGTTAACAAATCTGGCGGGGAGACATACACTCTGTTTCACCAAAATCAGATATACGCAGTGCGGAAAATCTAGCCTGGGGCCATGAGTACACGTGAACGTTTCGACGAACTCCGCGATGCCGAATCGCCGACCGCCTCGCAACTCGACGAGTTGTGGGCCGATCTCCAGGTCGCCAAGGTCGAGGACATGCTCGGGCACTGGGCCGGCGGCGATTTCGCCATGGGGCACCCGGCGTCTGCGCTGTTGGAGAAGGTAAAGTGGCACGGCAAATGGTTCGACGCTCCGCTCGACGTGAGCCCGATCGTCGTGCGCTCCGACGACGGCGGAACCGAGGCCAACGCGGCGGCCGCCGGCGGCGGGGCCGCGAGCGTATGGTCTATCGAATTCCGTGGCGAATCCACGGCCACGATGGTCTACGACGCAATGGGGGTGTTCGACCACTTCAAGAAGGTCGACGACGACACCGTGGTCGGCATCATGAACGGCAAGCTCGAATCCGTCTTCGGCACGGACGAGCTCTACTACTTTTGGCTCGAACGCGAAAAATGAGGGAGCGCGCGCATTAGCCGCGCGCACTCCCTCGACATCCCGATGGGGCTGGGCCAGACCGGTAGCCGCTATACCTGCGTTATCGCACAGGAATCGCCACGTACTTCGACTCGACGAATTCTTCGATTCCGGTGAGCCCGCCCTCACGACCGAGCCCGGATTGCTTGATCCCGCCGAACGGCGCCGCCGGGTTCGACACGAGCCCGGTGTTGAAACCGACCATGCCCGCTTCGAGCTTCTCCGAGATCGTGAAACCGCGGTCCACCGACTCGGTCATCACGTATGACACGAGGCCGAACTCGGTACCGTTGGCGAGCTCGATCGCCTCATCATCGTTGTCGAACGGGATAAGCGCGGCCACGGGCCCGAAGATCTCGGTGGTCATCAACTCCGCTTCCGGGGAGACTTCGGTGAGCACGGTCGGCGGGTAGAAGTAGCCGGCGCCGGACGGGCGCTCGCCGCCGCACAGGACCTGCGCGCCGCGCTCGACCGCGTCGCCGACAAGCTTTTCCACCTTGTCGACGGCCTTGCCCTCGACGAGAGGCCCGACATCGGTGCCGTCCTGCGCGCCATCGCCGACCTTCAGCCCCGACATCCGCTCGGTGAGCTTCGCGGAGAATTCGCTCATGACGTCGCGGTGGACGAGGATGCGGTTGGCCGCCGTGCACGCCTCGCCCATATTGCGCATCTTCGCCGCCATGGCCGCATCGACGGCGACATCGAGGTCCGCGTCCTCGCACACGATGAACGGCGCGTTGCCGCCGAGCTCCATCGAGGTACGAAGCACGCCTCGGGCGCACTGCTCGAGCAGCAGCTTCCCCACAGGTGTAGAGCCGGTGAAGGAGAGTTTGCGGGCCTTACCCGAATCGATCCACGGTTCGACGACCGAGCCCGCGGACGTCGTGCACACGATGGACAGCACGCCGTCGGGAAGTCCGGCCTCACGCAACAGTTCCACCATGTATAGGGAGGTCAGCGGTGTGAGGTTGGCCGGCTTGTAGACCATCGTGCAGCCGGCGGCGATCGCCGGACCGATCTTGCGGGTGATCATCGCCAGCGGGAAGTTCCACGGCGTGATGAGGATGCACGGCCCCACCGGCTCCTTGGTGACGATGAAGCGGGTCTTGCCGTCCGGGCTCTTGCGCGCGTCACCGGAGATGCGCACCGCCTCCTCTGCGAACCAACGGAAGAACTCGGCCCCGTAGTTGACCTCGCCCTTCGATTCGGCGAGTGGCTTGCCCATCTCCGTGGTCATTAGCAGGGCAATCTCGTCGGCACGAGAGATCATCAGTTCGTAGGCGCGGCGCAGAATCTCCGATCGCTCGCGCGAGGGAGTCGCCGCCCACTCGGCCTGCGTGGCCGCGGCGACGTCGATCGCCTCAAGGGCATCAGCCTCTCCGCCGTCAGCAAGCGTGGCGATGACCTCGCCGGTGGCGGGATTCTCCACGTCGAATGTGGCCGACGACTTCGCATCACGCCACTTGCCCGAGATATGGATTCCGGTGCCGAGTCCTTCGATGATGTCGGCGACGTTGCGGGTCATTGCTGGCCTCCTGGGGGTCGATTCTCGTGAGTGGTCAAGTGCGCGGCATGTGCGCCGGCGGGATCCGGGTCGAGCAGTTCGAGCAGGTGGGCGCCGCGGCGTCCTGCGCCGCCGGCGGCCCGGGTCGTGGGATCTGTCGCGGACAAGTGGGCGACTTGGGCGTGGCATGAGAACCCGTCCGTGAGGATAGGCGCGTCCGAGTGCTCGCGCAGCGCGGGCGCGAGCGCCTGCTCGGCGACCGCATCGGCGACGTCCTCGTGACCAGCGGTAAAGCCGAAATCCCCCGCGATCCCGCAGCAACCGGTCGCTTCGACCACGCTCCCCACACCCAGGGCTGAGAGCGTCTGGCGCTGCACCCTGTTGCCGAAGGTGGCGTACTCGTGGCAATGCGTTTGCACGATGACGGCGGACGGCGCCTGACCGCCCGGCCACGCCGGCGCCCTCCCCTGCGCGGCGAGGTCGCCGATATGGCCCGCAGCCGAGCGCACGCGTGCGGCGACGCGGCGGGCGCGCGCGGCCTCGGCAACGTCGATCCCGTCGTGCGCCTCGCTCACCAGCCGTGGAAGCTCGTCGTGCAAGGTCGCGGCGCAACTCGGTTCGACGACGACGATGGGCACCTCGGCGCCGCCTTCGCCCCGCACCTCGTCGAGGAATTCCGCGGTCTTACGAAGGGTGCGCCGGGCCGCGCCGAGCCGGCCGGTGGTGACGTGGGTGAGCCCGCAGCAATGCTCGGCGCTACACGCGACCGAGGAGTGCGCCCCGCCGAGCGCGCGCGCGGCGGCGCCGGCGACCTGCGGCCGCAGCCCGCGCGTGAACGAGTCGATAAACAGCACTACTTCTGTCGAATTCCGCAGCGCGTGGGGCGCGGCCTTCGGGTCCTTCGTATGCCACACCGAGGCCGGCACGCGCCCCATCTCCGCGCGCACATCGGCCGCTCGCGCGAACTCCGGGAGCGTCCGGTTCTTGCCGAGCCCGCCTGCCCGCGCGCCGAGCTGCCCGAGCCGAGTCCGTAGCACGCGGTTGAGGAGCCCGGCGAGATAAGGGGTCACCTTGAGCCACAGCGGCAGCAGCCCGAGCGAGTAGTGCGCGAGCGGGCGCAGGCGCCGTGCGTAGTGGTGCGAGAGAAACTCGGACTTGAACGTCGCCATGTCCACGCCGGTCGGGCAGTCCGAAGAACACGCCTTGCAGGACAGGCAGAGCTCGAGCGACTCGGCGACCTCGGTCGAGGACCAGTCGGCCTCGATGCGCTCGCCGCGAATGAATTCCTGCAGCACGCGGGCACGTCCGCGCGTGGAATCCTTCTCGTCGCCGGTGGCGCGGAAGGACGGACACATCACCCCGCCCGAGCTCGTCCGACAGCGGCCGACACCGATGCACGCCTGCACCGGATGCTGCCCATCGCCCGAGGTGAGCAGGCCGAGGTCACGGTGTCCGATGCCGGCGAGCGCGAGATCCGCGTCCATTGGCCGCGTCTCGCGTAGCCCGCCGGGAGCGAGCAGACCGGCCGGATCCCACACCCGGACGAACCGCTCGAACGCACCCAGCATCTCCGGCGAATACATGATCGGCAGCAGCTCCGAACGCGCCCGCCCGTCGCCGTGCTCGCCGGAAAGGGAGCCCTCGTACTTGACCGCCAGGTGCGCGGCGTCCGTGCAGAAGGCGCGGAATACGCCGCGCCCGGCGCCTGAGCGCAGGTCGAAATTGATGCGGATGTGCATGCATCCCGCACCGAAATGGCCATACATGACGCCGGTCAGTCCGTGC
>NZ_DYXM01000155.1 GCF_020742175.1 Dietzia timorensis | reverse complement strand
AATCGTGCGGGTAAACAGGCCTTCCGACCGAAGTCTGTCAAATATATCGGGGAATACTTCTCGGTAAAGAGACCGATTGTAATAATCGGCGTTTGTGATTCCTTCGTTCCGATTTAAGACAGAGTATTTTCCATCTCCGGCGGCAAGTCGGATGAGATAGCTTTCAAGATCGAGACAAGCCGACTTGTTGAAGGTTTCATCAACAATTACGCGTGCATATTTTAGTGCTTGTTTTTTGCCGGAGTCTATGTGTTGCCGTAAACGGCCGGATCCGTTTACCGATTCGCCAATGTAAATAGTGGAGTCGTTGTCAAGGGTGTAGACAACGGGCCAATTTTTATGATGTGGGTCTTCTTTGGCCCATGCTTCGACCGATTCGGCATTAAATGCGAACCGGTCAATGCGAAAGCTTGTCATATTTGTCGCTGCGTCCTTTGGCGATCGAAACCGGATATTTCTCTTCGGTAATGGCCAACTTCTCTAGGATTAGTTCTTCAGGTACTTCTTCAAGCTGATCCGCTAGCAAGTATGAGTAAGTGAGGACGTCGGCTAGTTCCAAGCGGAGGGAGTCGATGTCCGGCTCTGCGGTCCATTGAAAGCACTCTAGAAGTTCGGCTGCTTCAATGGCTATCGATTTGGCGAGATTCTCAGCACTGTGAAATTGCCCCCATTCCCGCTCTGCCATGAACTTTCGAAGAACGTCTCTGGTGTTCGGGTGGTCCATGTGCAGTATGTAACCATGGTCAAGGCGTCTTCGTTGGAAAAGACCTGGAAGTTGGTCTTGGGAGGAGGTTTCACCGGGTCCTGGCCGATTGGACTTGGTGCGCAGAGTGCTTTTTCCCATCCTTTGGGGCAGTAGCTGCTTTTCCGGCGTTGGAATTGATGCGTGGGCCCCGTGAGATGGGAGCGCCCGGCGCGCTATTTGCGAGTAACTTGAGGTAATCACTGGTTGATGAGGCCTTGTTTCCGGAGATCTTTCTGTGTCGGACTCCGTATGGTGACTGCTAAAGCCGAGCGGCCGCGGGTACTCCCCGCGTGTCCGATCTCTATTGCTCATTGCCGTCACTTGTACGACGTGTGGTGGTGAACGTAGGGATTGGATCCAGCTGTTCCTTCTTCACGCCTACGGGATCGGCAACCGGGACGAACGGGCGACGGCTAGTCGACCGAGGGTGGGCGTGAGCATCGGGAGGCTTCGACGTCATGCATGAAGGTAAACGTGGGGCGGGGTAGGCGCGCGAGAATGCAATAAGCAATTCTCGACAAGCTGGCCTGTCTCGGGAACTTCTGGGCGCCTTAGGTCGTTCTAATGAACGTAGATTGGTCATCAGTACGTATAGATCGACAATAAATCTCGTCTAGGGAAGGCAGAACAGTGCTCGGAAGCTCGAATCCAGTATTCAACAACATGAACGAGCAGGTGCAGCGCGGCGGCATCGGCACCGCGCAGCGTGGTGGCCAGGGTGGCTTCGGCCAGCAAGGCCAGCAGGGCAGTTACCAGGGCTTCGCCCAGGGACAGCAGTTCGCGCAGCAGGCGGCCTTCCGTCAGGGGTACGAACAGCCCGGCTACCAGCAGCAGGCGCCGGCCAGCGAGCGGCCGATGACGATTGACGACGTCGTCACCAAGTCGGCGATGACGCTCGGCATTATCGTCGCGCTCGGCGCGGTCGCGTTCTTCCTTTCGCAGAACAACCCGGGACTAGCGCTTCCGTTCCTTTTGGTCGGAGGCATCGGCGGGTTTATCACCGTGCTCGTCGCGACGTTCGGCAAGAAGATGGGCTCCGCGCCCGTCACGCTGATCTACGCGGCGTTCGAAGGCCTCTTCGTCGGTGCGTTCTCGCTAGTGATCCCGTCGGCGTACGGCGTTGCCGGAGCCTCGATCCCGACGCTCGTGTTCCAGGCGATCATCGCCTCGATCGCCGTGTTCGCAGGCATGCTGTTCGTGTACAAGACCGGCGCGATCCGCGTGACCCCGCGGTTCACCCGCTTCATGACCGCCGCCATCATCGGCGTCGCGCTAATGGCGCTGATCAACTTCGTTGCAGCGATGTTCTTCGGCTTCAACCCGCTGCGTGACGGCGGACCGATCGCCATCATCTTCTCGCTCGTGTGCATCGGCCTCGCGGCGTTCTCGTTCCTCATGGACTTCGACAACGCCGACAAGCTCGTCCGCGCCGGAGCGCCTGCGAAGATGGCGTGGGGCGTCGCCCTCGGTCTCGCCGTGACCATCGTCTGGCTCTACACCGAGATCCTCCGCCTCCTCGCAATCTTCAACAACGACTAGCTCGCAGGACCACCGTTGGCCTGTAAAAGAACGCGGCCCCTTCACCAGGAGGGGCCGCGTTCGGTCGTTCCTGTCACCTTTCTCCCCGCGCACGAGCCCGCAGTGGCAAAGTTAAAGAACGTACACAACTACCTCGGCGAAGAAGGAGTGCAGTGAAATCCCGTTTCAAGCCACCCGTGTTCGACCGAGGGCCAAGGCCCCAATTGCGCGGTCATCTGCACTCCGAAGCCGCATGGTTCTTCGGCGGCTCCGGCGTTGCGCTCATCGCCTTCGCCGCCGCGACGTCTCGGGCGTCGTGGCTGACGTTCGCCGTCGTCATATATTCGCTGTGCCTCGTCGGGATGCTCGCCACCTCCGCGACGTATCACCGATTCCCCTGGCGCAGTGAACGCGCCGTAGTCGCCTGGCGCCGCGCCGACCATGCCGCTATTGCCGTGTTCATCGCAGGCACCTACACACCGGTCTTTATCGGAGCTTCCGACAGCCCGCAGAGGTTCATCATTCTCGGGGTGTGCTGGATCGCGGCACTGCTCGCCGTCGCACTCAATGTCGTGTGGATCGATCACCCCAGGTGGCTGTCGGTCACCGTCTACCTCGTGCTCGGCTGGATCGCCGTGTTCGACCTTGGTGGGCTCATCGAGGGGCTAACGGTCCCGGCGATGGTGCTGATCCTCGTCGGTGGCGCGATCTACTCGCTGGGCGCGCTCGGCTATGCGCTCAAATGGCCGAACCCCAGCGAGCGCTGGTTCGGTTTCCACGAGGTCTTCCACGCTGCGACGATCGTCGCCGCCGGGCTGCACCACATCGCCATCTGGATCGTCGTGTTCGAGGCGGTCACTGTCGGCGGTTAGCCGGAAAACCACTTCGGGGCCTAGAAGCCCCGCTATCCCGTGGACCGCCGGTTGTCGTAAGCCCAGCCCGGACCGCGCAGCAGGAACGACCAGCGTTCGCGCCACGACTCCGATACCGCGACATCGCGCGCGATCGCAATCCACTCGGTGCCGAACACCCGTACCGGGTTGAAGGTGTCGATGTTTTTCGTCAGCCCATAGACGACCCGCGCATCCTCCGGCTCGAACGTGCCGAAAAGCTTGTCCCACACGATGAGGAT
>NZ_DYXM01000154.1 GCF_020742175.1 Dietzia timorensis | reverse complement strand
CCGACGTTCGACGGGCACACGGTGTCGATTATCGACGAGGTCGCACCCGCGCTCGACGCGTTCGCCGACACCGGCCTGCTTGCCGCGGCCTTCGGCGAGGAGCACGGCGGCATCAACCTGCCGTTCGTCGTGCACCGCGCATGCTTCGCGTGGCTTCAGGCGGCGAATATCTCCACCGCTGCGTACCCGATGCTCACCATGGGCAACGCGAACCTGATCCTCGCCCACGGCACGCCGGACCAGATCGCGACATATGTAGAACCCGAGCTCGACGGCCGCTTCTTCGGCACGATGTGCCTGTCGGAGCCGCACGCCGGTTCGTCCCTCGCGGACGTGAAGACCAAGGCCGTTCCCGATTCCGGCGGTGCCTTCCGCCTCTCGGGGCAGAAGATGTGGATCTCCGGCGGCGAGCACGAGCTGTCCGAGAACATCATCCACCTCGTGCTCGCCCGTGCCGAGGGATCGCCCGCGGGAGTCAAGGGACTCTCGCTGTTCATCGTTCCCAAATACCTGGTGGGCGCGGACGGCTCGTTGGGCGAGCACAACGACGTCACCCTTTCCGGTTTGAACCACAAGATGGGCTACCGCGGCACGACGAACACGCTGCTCAACTTCGGCGAGGGAACGCACACCCCCGGTGGTAAGGCCGGCGCCATCGGCTACCTCGTCGGCGAGGTCGATCGCGGCCTGCAGTACATGTTCCACATGATGAACGAGGCGCGAGTCGGCGTCGGCGCGGGCGCGGCCGCGCTGGGGATGACAGGCTATCTGCAATCGCTCGACTATGCGCGTAACCGCCCGCAGGGCCGCCCGGTCGGGGCGAAGGATCCGGACGCGCCGCAGGTGATGCTCACCGAGCACGCCGACGTGCGGCGGATGCTGCTCGCGCAGAAATCGTATGCCGAGGGAGCAATGGCGCTGTGCCTGTACGCCGCGAAGCTCGTCGACGAGGCCGATACCGCCAGCGGCGAGGACGCTGCGAACGCCGCGCTCCTGCTCGATGTGCTCACCCCGATCGTCAAGAGCTGGCCGTCCCAGTACGGGCCGGTCGCCAACGACCTGGCGATCCAGGTGCTCGGCGGCTCCGGTTACACCCGCGACTATGACGTCGAGCAGTTCTATCGCGATAACCGCCTCAACCCGATCCATGAGGGAACCCACGGGATTCAGGCGCAGGACCTGCTCGGCCGAAAGGTGATTATGTCCGGCGGATCCGGCCTGGCACTACTCGCCCGCACGATCGGAGACGCGATCGCCGCCGCCGACGGAGATCTCGCCGACTTCGCCGCCGCCCTGCAGGTAAGGCTCGACCGGCTCGTCGAGGTGACGGCGAACGTGTGGTCCACCGCCGATCCGGAGACGGCGCTCGCCAACGCGACCCCGTACCTCGAGGCCGCCGGGCACATCGTGGTTGCGTGGATCTGGCTCGACACCTCCCGCGCCGCCGCCGAATGCGGTTCCCCCCTCGCACCCGGAAAGAAAGCGGCGGCCGAGTACTTCTTCACCTACGAACTCCCCCGCGTCGACGCGATGCTCGACCTCGTCGACGGGCGTTCAAAGTTGCTGGTAAACCTCGACCCTGCGGAGCTATGAGCGGTGCGGCAGTGAGTATTCGGTGAGCCGAATCACTGCCACATAATCCGTCTTTAACCTCACAGCGCGAAGATGTTTAACCGCAGGTCCGGCTCTGTTAGCTTCGGAATTGTGCAGCTAACGACCACCTCACTCCTCGCGCTTCGGGCGCTGGTTCTCCTGGCTCGATCCCGCCGGAGTGAGATGCGGGCTACGGCGGCGTCACTCGCCGTCGATCTCGGCACCTCGTCGTCACAAGTGACGAAGGTGTTGTCGACGTTCGTCGACGAGGGTCTCATCCACGCACACCGAGGCCGCGGGGGCGGTCTCGAGATTTCCGAGGCCGGACTTTCCGCCACCGCGGATACCGTGGTGGCGCGCGCCGAGGGCGGGCGGCCTCGCGGGGCTCAAGGCGACGGCTCGGCCGCGCTGTCGATCGGCCGACTACCGGAGGCGTTGGAGGTCGCCCAGAAGGCCTACCTCGACGCGTTGTCCGAGTACACGATCGCCGCCCTGGCCGCGACGCCACCCGAGGACCTCGGAGTGCGTGGCGTTCCCACAATCGGTTCGCAGCTGCGCTGACCGCGCCGCAAGGCGACTTTCCTCATTCACGAGAGGTTCCAACCATGAGTGTGTCCACCGAACAGGTCTCCACGGGCTACGACGATCATCTCGATCTGCTCTCGTCGCCGCGGCAGCTCTCCGAGGCCGACCGGCAAATCATTGCCGAGACGCTTCCCGTCATCGGGGCGCACATCAACGACATCACCCCGGTGTTCTACACGAAGCTGTTCGACAACCACCCTAAGCTCATCCGCGACCTGTTCAACCGCGGCAATCAAAAGCAGGGCGCGCAGCAGCGCGCGCTCGCCGCATCGATCGCGACCTTCGCCTCTCACCTCGTAGAGGGCAAGTCCCCTGTCGAGCTCCTGTCCCGCATCGGACACAAGCACGCGAGCCTCGGCATCAGCGAGGACCAATACCAGGTCGTCCACGATAATCTCTTCGCCGCGATCGTCGAGGTGCTCGGCGACGCCATCACCCCGGAAATCGCCGGCGCGTGGGACGAGGTGTACTGGATTCTCGCCGAGACTCTCATCGGTTTCGAGCGCGCCCTGTACGCCGATGCAGGCGTCGAGCCCGGCGAGGTATTCCGCACCGCCCGCGTCGTCGGCCGCGAGGACGTCACCGACGAGGTGGCCGTTTTCTCCCTGCGTGCCGCGGACGGGTCCGCGCTTCCCGCCTCGCACCCGGGCCAGTACATCACCGTCGGGGCACGACTCGAAGACGGAGCACGCCAGCTTCGGCAGTACTCGCTGATGGGCTCGCCGGGGGAGGACGACGGCGGCACGTGGCGCATCGGAGTTCGCCGCGTCGACGAGGGCAACGCCCCCGCGGGCGAGGTGTCCACGTGGTTGCACCGGAACCTCGAAGTGGGCTCGGAGGTGGAGGTGACCCTGCCGTTCGGCGATCTCACCCTCGCCCACGCAGGACTCACCGAGAACAATCTCGGCGTCCCGGTCGTCCTGTGCTCCGCAGGAATCGGCATCACTCCGATGCTCGGCCTGCTCAGCGAGCTCGAGTCCACCCAGTTCACCCGGC
>NZ_DYXM01000153.1 GCF_020742175.1 Dietzia timorensis | reverse complement strand
TCGTCGTCGAGGTCGAGATCCGTCGCCGTGATCTCGTACGTGCGCGTGAAGGAGCTGTCGTTGATGATGACGGTCGAGAAGTCGGACGCATCCGGGGCGGCGAGCGTGGTGTACGAGTCGCCGCCCTCGCGCGCACCGCTCGGCGGGTTGCCCTGGCCGAGCTCGCTGTCCGAGGCCTGCGGGATCGCGCGCCAGATGCCGTTCGCGTCGGCGTCGCCCGTCTCGTTCTCCCACCCGAGCTGCGCGAACTGCGTGAAGTGCTGCAGAACGGCGAGCCCGGCGTCGTAGTACAGCCACCCCGACCAGGGGTCGCGAGCGCTGACGAGCTCCTTCGACGAGTACTGGAACCCGTCGTAGAACGATCCGATGGCGGGCTGGTAGATCGTCATCGTGCGGCGCGATGCGTCGAACCCGGTCGTGATCCAGTTGCCCATCTCGAGCGCGCTGTTCGTGCCGCCGATGCCGGTTCCGGTGCCGCCGGCTTCGTCGTCGTGCGTGTTGTGCGGGCGGTCGGCCGAGTTCGAGAAGGTCGCCTGCCCCTCGGAGTTCCAGACCTCCATGTCGAGCTGTTCGGCGGCCTTCGTCATGTTCGCGTTCTGGTCGTCGGCGCTGCTGTAGTGGAAGCCCATGATGTCGACGGCATCGCGCAGCGAAGCATCGTCGGGATCGGTCAGCTGGTCGCCGAACGTGGTCGGCGGCGTGCCGACGGTATCCCCCGCGACGGTGCGCACCGCCTGGAACAGCGCCTTCTCCTCGGGTGACGAGTAGCCATTGTTCGGATCCTCGTTCGTGGCGCCCTCGTATCCCGCCTCGTCTGCGGCCACCTTCGCCGAGAACTCTTTGTACACCGACGCCTTCGGATCGTGCGTCTCGTTGTAATCGGGATTGATCGAGTCGACCATGATGCCGTACTCGCGATATGCCGCGAGCACGGTGTTCTTGAACCAGATGTACTCGTCGGCCTTGTCGGCCACCCACGCGGGCGTGGCCCACCGGAGGATGCTCAGGTGGATGTCGCCCTCGGCGACGAGCTGCGCGTCGGCGGCGAACTGGAATCCCGGCTCGCGGAGCACATTCGGGTACTCGTCGCGGCTGCGCATCGTGGCGGCGTTCGGCCCGGTCGAGGTGTTGCGGTCGTTGCCCATCTCGATCTTGACGGTGTTCATGATCGGGTGTTCACCGCCGTAGAGCGTCGTCAGCAGCTCCCAGTACTTCTCGGGCTGCTCGGCCTTGTAATCCATCAGCAGGGCGCTCGTCGAGTTCGCCGAGAGCACGCCGAAGCCCTTGAACGTGAGCCCATTGCGGTTCTCCGCCGCGGCCGCGATGTCGGCGCCGGTCACGTCGATCGCAACCGGATCCTCTCCGGCCGCGGCGTTCGCGGCGTACGGCACCGCGATTGTGGCGACGATCAGCGCCGACGCGACGCCGGCCGCACCGCCCCTCCACCAGGATCTGCTGCGGGCATGCATGCGTGGTCGTCTCATCGAGGTCATGTCAGATGTCTCCGTGGGTCTGCGGCATCGATGCCGCTCGGCCTGTGCGCCCGGCGATGGACGCGAAAAGCTGCTTCACTGCGCGACCCAGTCAATAGGCAAACACAAACGAACGTCAAGGTTCGTTTGGCTCATATAGATCACAATCGATCATTTTCCGGCGTTCGGCGCGATCTTCGCGGGTGCATTCCGCGCCTGACCCTCAGCCGATCCCCAGCCTGCTGATTTTGCGCGCTGGTCACCGATCCGTAAGCTTGATCTCGGTGGCGTGTCCGAGCGGCCGAAGGTGCAACACTCGAAATGTTGTGTAGGGTAACCCCCTACCGTGGGTTCAAATCCCACCGCCACCGCCAGCAGAAATCCCCCGCGGGGCCCTGGAATCACAGGGCTCGCGGGGGATTCTTCGTTGGCGAGACGGTGTTCGTCGGTGATCAGCGATCGGATCGCATGGCCTGCTCGAGCGCAATCGCGTGGGGCGTTCTCCGTATGGCGGGCGTGCCCTGTCGGGAGGCTGATCCGCGTTCATCGATCGTCATGGTCCGAGCATATTGGCGCCATCGCTGCCGACCGCGCTCGCAGCGCGCCCGTACGGCGGGATGTTGCGCCCGCGCGCGGCGGGGAGCAGTCTGATGAGCATGAGAACTGCGGACGCGCACGAGGCGGCGAAGTGACCTGGGCGCTTGTGGCCACCCTGTTCGGCACCTTCTTCTTCGCGATCTCGGGGTGCCTGCTGGCCGCGGGCCGCGGGTTCGACCTCGTCGGGTCGCTGCTGCTCGGCGCCCTGACCGGTCTGGGCGGCGGTGTGATCCGCGACCTGATCATCGGCGCGCCGCCGGCTGCCTTCGACGAACCGATCAACCTGGTTCCGCCCGTGCTCGCGGCGCTGCTGGTCTATCTGCTCGCCCGGGGTGTGCAGCGCTTCCGGCGCACGCTGCTCGTGTTCGACGCCGGCGGCCTCGCCCTGTTCTGCACGACCGGCACGGTCACGGCACTCAACGCCGGCCTGAACTCGGTCTCGGCGACCGTGCTCGGTGTGACCACCGGTGTCGGCGGCGGCCTGCTGCGCGACGTCGTGGCCAACCGCGTTCCGCAGCTGTTCAACCCCAACGACCTGTATGCGGTGCCGGCGATCATCGGCGCCGCGCTCGTCGCGGTGCTGTGGGAACTGGGCTGGTACTCCTCACTGGCGGGCCTCGCGGTGGCCGGGTTCGTCTTCGCGTTCCGGGTCGCGTCGCTGCGGTTCCGCTGGCGCATTCCGCACGCGACAGCACCGTGGAGCCGCGACGCGCCGTCCGCGGAGTGAGGGCGCCACGGCGGCTGCCCGACGGGATCCTGCGGATCGTCGCGGCGAACGCCCGGATCCGCCGCGCGCTCATCCGCTGACGAGGAGCGAGACGATCATCGCGATGATGACGGTGTTGAAGGCGAACGCGGTCGCCGCGTGCACCGTGACGTTGCGCCGCGTTGAGCGGTCGGTGATGACGACGTCGGAGGTGCCGAACGTCATCTGCACGGCGAGCGAGAAGTACAGGTAGTCGGCGAAGCCGATGCGTCCGCGCCCCGGGAAGGCCAGCCCGCCGCGTCCGCGCGAGATGTAGTTCTCGGTGAAGAGCAGCGCCGTATTGATCCAGGTG
>NZ_DYXM01000152.1 GCF_020742175.1 Dietzia timorensis | reverse complement strand
CTGCGCAAACTCCTGAAGGTCCTCCCCCACCGCCTTCTCGATCACGTGCGCGAGGAGATCCGGCCCGCGCTGCGTGTATTCGAAGAAGGTGCCCGGCTCGTGGATCAGCGGCAGCGCGAGCGACTGCTCGACGACCGACAGGTCGAGGTCGACGCCCGACGGCAGCCCCTCGGACACGATCGACTGCTGCAGCCCCGAGGTCTGGGTCAACAGGTCGCGAACCTTGATGGCCCGGTGCGCCTCGTCGCCCTGCCCGGCCTCGAGGTAGGTTCCGATCGGCGCGTCGAGGTCGAGAGCGCCCTGGGTGTTGGCGATCCCCGCGAGCATCGCGACGACCGATTTCGTCGACGACCACACGTTCCACCGCAGGTCGTCCGTGTGATCGTTGAGTGGCCCGCGCCCGATGAGGCAGTTGTTGCGGTACACCTGGACGTTGATGCGCATGCGCGAGGCCGCGAACGCTATCGCCTCGTCGAGCTTGGCCTGGTCTATCCCCACCTCCCCCGGCGCGACCTGCTGCGGCCCGGCCCCGGCTGCGGGCGCCGCGCACTGCTCCTGCCCCTCGCGAGCCGGCGCTCCTGCAACGCCTTGCGGGGCGGGCCATTGTTCGGGCGTGATGAGCCCCGGCGCAGGCCCGGTGACGGGAATCTCCTGCCCTGTCGCCACGGCCGCCCCGGGTATCGCGATGGCCAGCGCCGCCGCGAGTCCCATCACCGCTCGAATACTTCTCCAGCCACGTCGCACGCCCGTCCACCCTTCGTCTCGGCACGCTCCACTCGGCGCGCCTGTTGGGAAAGTGAGCACCATTATCCCAGCGCAGGCCGCGTTCTACGCGCCTTTTGCCGAAAAGGGACGGCCCAAATCCACATATGACGTCGGAGGCGCCGATCCCCCGAGGGAGCTGCGGCGTCCGACGTCATACGTGTGTAGAGCGGCGGTACCGGGCTAGATCGTCAGTCCGAACACCCACACGAGCAGAGTCAGCGAGGCGGCGGTGATGACGACGACGGCGATGACGTTGAGCCACACGCCGCCGCGCACCATCTGGCCGATGGTGACGTAGCCGGAGCCGTAAGCGATCGCGTTGGGTGGGGTCCCCACGGGAAGCATGAACGCGCAGGTCGCGGCCAGCGCGAGCGGAGCGGCCAGAAGCAGCGGCTCGATGCCGGTGCCCATGGCGACGCCGGACGCGACCGGCAGGAAGGTCGCCGCGGTTGCGGTGTTCGAGGTCATCTCCGTGAGCAGCAGGATGCCGGCGCACAGGATGAGCACGATGACCCACACGGGAACGCCGCCGAGCCCTTCGAGCTGCGAGCCGAGCCATTCGGAGAGCCCGGAATCGGAGAACTGCGAGGACAGCGCGAGCCCGCCGCCGAAGAGCAGGAGCACGCCCCAGGGCAGCTTGACCGCGGAGTCCCAGTCGAGCAGGCGTACGCCGCGCGCGGCGCCGCCCGGAAGGAGGAAGAGGAGCACGGCGATGGTCACGGCGATGCCGGCGTCGGAGATGAACGGGTCTTCGAGGCCGAGCAGGTAGTCGGATACGAGCGGAACCGCGATCCACGAGACTGCGGCGAGCACGAAGATCGCGAGCACCCGCTTCTCCCCCGTGCTCATCGGGCCGAGCTTGTCGAGCTCGTTTTTGATCAGCTCCGAGCCCCCGGGGATCTCGTCGATCTCGGGCCGGAACAGCACCTTGGTGAGCAGGAGCCACGCGGCGATAAGCATGACGACGGCGACGGGAACGCCGACAAGCATCCATTGGCCGAACCCGATCGACACGCCGTGGGTGGTGTCCATGTGCGCGACGAGCAGCGCGTTCGGCGGGGTGCCGATGATGGTTCCCACCGAGCCGATCGAGGCGGCGTAGGCGATGCCGAGCATCAAGGCGGTGCCGAACTTCGATTTCACCGCTTCCTGCGGCATCCCGATATCTCTGTCGTCGCTGTCGGCGGACTCCACGTCCGGGGATTCGAGGCCTTCGCCGTCAGGACTCTGTTCCTTGACCACCTTGTTGACGAGCATGAGCACGGAGATGCCGATGGGCAGCATCATCACGGCCGTCGCCGTGTTCGACACCCACATCGTGATGAAGCCGGTGGAGATCATGAACCCGGCGATGAGGTTCGCGGGTTTTGACCCCATCGCGCGGAGGGTGAGCAGCGCGACGCGGCGGTGCAGGTTCCACTTCTGCATGGCGAGGGCGAGCATGAATCCGCCCATGAACAGGAAGATGATGTTGTTGCCGTAGCTTGCGCCGATGTCGTCGACCGAGATGCCGCCGGCGGCCTCGTCGCCGGAGCCGAAGTCACCTTCGGGCACGAGCAGTGGAAACAGCACCAGCGGGAGCAGCGCGGTCGCGGGGATCGGTATCGCCTCAGTCATCCACCACACCGCCATAAGCACGGCGACCGCGGCCGTGATGCGGGGCCACATTTCGAGGTCGCCCGGCATGAGGAAGTAGACGGCGAGCGCGCCGACGACGCCGAGTCCGAGCCCGATCATCCGGCGCAGCAACGTCGGCTTGTCGTCGCCGTGTTCGCGAGCACCGGGCGACAGTTCCCGGCCTTCGGTGTCTTTAGGGGCGGTGGTAGTCGACATGACGGCACTCCTCGGATCGCGCGCGCGGTTACGCTTCGCCCTCGCCGTGCTGCAACACCGATCGGATGTGGCGCGGGTCACGGGGCCGAATAACCCGAGCTAATCACACAAGGTTCGGAACCGTCCCGCTTTTGCTGCGAACAATTGGCGGCACCGATTTCTAGATGACCTCGAGCTTCTAGATGACCTCCAATACCCCGCGGACGATCGCGCCCACCCCGCCGAGCGCGGCGAGCAGCAGCGCAAGCCTGCGCGCGTGGGCGACGGGAACGCGCTTCGCGAGCCACGTGCCCACCGCGATCCCGATAAGCACGGTGGCGACGACGCCGGGAGCGAGCCAGCCGAGGTGGAGGTCGGTGCCTGCTGCGTCCGCCGTCGCGCCGGTCGCGAGTTTGCTCGCCACCGACGCCGCGCCCATGGTCATGAAAATCGGTTGCAGCGTCGCCGCGAAGCGCAGCTGCTCCCACCGCGCCACGCGCGAATAGATGACCATGACCGGCGCCGCGACGCCCGAGGTCGTGTTGAAAAAGCCTCCGACGAGGCCGCTGAGCATCGCGATCGGACTGCCGTCGACGCGCGGTAGCGTCCGCATCCCCACGGTGACGAGCAGCGCGAACACGACGATCGCGCCGACGAGAATCGACAGCCAACCGGGCGGCAGCGCGCCGACGACGAGCGCGCCGGGAATCGCGCCGAGAACTGCCGCGGGACCGATAAGCCAGTAGCGTCGCCAGTCGATCCGCGACCACACCGCGATCATGATGAGAAAGCCGGACACGACGGTCGTCATGTTCGTCACGAGCACGCCGAGCACCGGCCCGAGAAGGATCGACAGTGTCGGAGCGACCACGAGCCCGACGCCGGTTCCGGAAATCCGCTGCAGCACGGTGCCCACGAGGATCGCCGCGACAATGATCGCCACGGTTCCCATCGTCATCATTCCCACATCGTAGTCGGCCCCGGGTTCGTGCCTCGCGCCGTCAGCAGCAGGAGTCGTTTCCGGCGCTCT
>NZ_DYXM01000151.1 GCF_020742175.1 Dietzia timorensis | reverse complement strand
CCCTCGGACTGGGCGTTTCCCATGCTCCGCTGGTGCGGCGCCGTTCGCACGACTACAACAAACCTCTTGCCGCGATGCGCGAATATGTGGACGCTATCAACTCCACTCGGCCCGAGTCCGCGAGCGAGGAGAAGCTGCCCACGATCGTGCTTGCCGCACTTGGTCCGAAAATGCTCGAGCTCGCGGCGAAAGAGACGTCCGGCGCGCACCCCTACCTCACGACGCCCGAGCACACCGCTCGCGCGAGGGCGATTCTCGGGGGCGACGCCGATAGCGGTCCGCTGCTCGTGGTCGAGCAGGGCGCGGTGATTGCGCCGTCCGCCGTCACAGATGTAGAGGAGTGGAGGCGACGGGCGCACGACCATCTGGAGATGTACACGGGGCTGCCGAACTACCGAAACTCGTGGAAGCGACTGGGCTTCGACGAGTCCGACTTTGTCCGCGGCGGTTCAGAGCGGCTCGCCGAGGCTCTCGTACCGTGCGGCATCGAGGCCACCCTCGCCGCTGTCTACGCGCACCTCGAGGCCGGCGCGTCGCACGTGTTGGTGCAAGTTCTCGGGCCGAACGTGCTCGAGCCCCCGGTCGACGACTGGCGCGCGCTGGCCGAGGCGTTGCGTTAGATCGAAGAATTTCGCTCCGCGATCGCGGTTTTTGTGGCGCGGCTCGCAGGTGGAAATTAACGTGGCGGTATGGACCTCAATAATGCAAGCGCAATCGTCACCGGTGGAGCGTCGGGCATCGGCGCGGCCGTTGCCCGCCAGCTCTCCGAAAAGGGCGCGACAGTCATCGTCGCCGACCTCAACGCAGAGAAGGGCGAGGCTCTCGCCAAGGAAATCGGCGGCGTGTTCGTCTCCGTCGACGTGACCAATACCGACCAGGTACAAGCCGCCGTTGATGCGGCCCGCGAGGCGGGCCCGTTGCGCGTGCTGGTGAACTCGGCCGGCATCGGATCGGCGGCACGCACCATCGGCCGCGACGGCACCATCGACTCGGCACATGACCTTGACATCTGGAAGAAGGTCATCGAGATCAACCTGGTCGGCAGCTTTGACGCGATTCGCCGCGCCGCGACGGTGATGAGCCAGAACGACCCGTCAGATACGGGCGAGAAGGGCGCGATCGTGTCGATGGCGTCGGTTGCCGCGTTCGACGGCCAGATCGGGCAGTCCGCGTACTCGGCGTCGAAGGGCGGCATCGTCGGCATGACGCTTCCGATTGCCCGCGACCTCTCCGCTGCAAGCATTCGTGTCAACGCCGTCGCGCCGGGTCTCATCGACACGCCGATCTACGGCGAGGGCGAGGCTTCCGAGAAGTTCAAGGCGAACCTCGGGCAGAACGTGCTTTTCCCGAAGCGACTCGGCGAAGCCAGCGAGCTCGCCTCGATGGTGCTCGAACTGGTCAACAACCCCTACATGAACGGCGAAGTTGTACGCGTCGATGGTGGCATCCGGATGCCACCGAAGTAGTAGAAGCGTAAACAACCTGAATAGATCGAACTTTAACGGGCGGGAACATTTCTTTCCCGCCCGTTATCTATGTTCAGGACCCACTATTTATGCAAAGGTTGAGTCTGCCCAGACTGCCGATGGCGTAGATATACGACACGACTGAAGAGGTTGAGATGACATACGATCCGAACCAGTACGGAAATGATCCGTACAACACAGGCGGAAATAACGGCGGCGGATACCCGGGATACGGCGACCAAAACTTCGGCGCCCAGGGGAACCCCGGTTACGGCGGCCAGCCCGGCTATGGTGGACAGCCTTACGGTGGCCAGCCCGGTTATGGCGGTCAGCCGGGCTACGGAGACCAAGGCTACGGCCAGCAGGGATTTGGCGGTCAGCAGGGCTTCGGCCAGGGTTATGATCAGCAGGCCTACGGCGCGCAGACGGGTGGATTTGGTCCTCGACAGGAGCTGTCCGTCGGCAACGCGCTCTCGGCAGCATGGAACGGCTTCACCAACAATCTCGCGCCGTGGATCGTCTTCATGATCGTGACGTTGATCGTGGCAGCGATTGTCAACACTCCCAGTATCGCCGGTGGCGGATTCTCGTTCGAGGCATCGACCACTGGCGGTACGGAATCTACCGGCAACTTGGGCCTTCAGCTGCTGACGTCGCTTCTGTCGGCAATCGTCGGGCTCTTCATCGCCAATATGGCGTACCAGGCAGCGCTTCGGACCGTCGATGGCGAGAAACTATCCATCGGCGACATGTTCAAACTGCGCAACCTCGGTAGCCACGTGGTGACCTACCTGGTGCTCGTCGTCATCGCCATCGTGTGTGCCGTCGTCATTATCATTGGTTGGATCGTCGGCCTGGTGCTGCTCGTTCTCCTGTATTTCGCACTCATGTCGGCTGTCGACCGAGGCACCAGCGTGGGCGACTCCTTCAAGGCGTCGATCGCCATCGTCCGCGAGAATCTCGGAGTATGCCTGCTCCTGGGTCTGGTCTTCATCGTGTTGAGTGTCCTGTCGCTCTTTACGTTCGGAATCGCCTTCCTGGTCGTCTCCCCTCTGATGTACATCAGTCAGGCATGGGTGTACCGCGCCGCGGGCAGTGGTGCTCAGCAGCAGAACTTCGTTCCCCAGCCCGATTACCCGCAGAACTTCTAATTCACGGGGACAGACTCCGGGCAATCTCAGTGCCGCGGGAACCATTTGGTTCTCGCGGCACTCGTATTTAGACAGCAGCTCGCGCAACGCGAGCACAACGATGGCGAAGCACGATAGATAGGCCGAAGGAACGACTATGACCAACTACCCAGGTGCCCCCGGAGCAGGAGACCCCTACGGCGGGTTCGGACCAGGCGATCCGCGCGACCAGCAGGGCGGATACAGCTACGAGCCACCGTCGTTCAGTCAGGACCCCAGCGGAAGCAATCCGTACGACCCCTATGGGGGAGCGTATGGCGCCCAGCCCAATTCCCCGTACGGATTCGGCCAGCCAGGTTACGGCCAGCCACCCTATGGCCAACCGGGATACGGTCAACAGCCTTACGGCGGTCCGGGATATGGGCAGCCACAGTATGGCCAGCAGTACGGATACAACTCGACGCAGTTCGACATACTGCAGTCACCACCGCCGAACGGTGATGCTCACAAGGTCCCCGGCCTTGATGTCGGCCGGGTCATCTCTGACAGCTGGGACGGATTCACCCAGAACGCCGGCGGATGGATCCTGTGGTGCGTCGTCTATCTCGTCGCGCTTTTCGCTTCGATGTTCGCCGTGATCTTCATTGGTATCGCGCTCTACGCGTCGATAACGACTATAGGTCCCGAATTCGATCCGAATAATGAAGATCTGCCGACGATCTTCGGCAATGGCGCCGGGGCGAGTTTCCTCCTTTGGATGGGGCTCACCTATTTCGTAACCCTCCTCATCTATTTCGTGTTTACGCACATGTCTTTCGTTTCGAGCCTACGAATCGCCAATGGCGAGCGACTCGACGTTGGCGACTTTTTCAAGTTCCATAACTTCGGCAAGTACTTTCTCACCTCTCTGCTTTCGACAGTTGCCTTGGCAGCGGTCCTGCTCATCCCGATCGCCGGTTACTTCCTCGTCTTGCCGCTGGCGTTCTTCTTCTATTTCATTCTCTTTGCGGCAGTCGACGGGCATTCCGTATCGCGCTGTTTCAGCGTCTCGTGGCAGATCACGACGAAGAACGCCGGCTTGTGCCTGCTCTGCGCGATTGTTTTCGGTGTCTTGAACTTCATTGGCGGATTCGTAATCGTCGGGTACATCGTCACCCTGCCGATGATGATGGTCGGTTCGGCCGTTGTGTACCGCTCGGCGACCCGCGGCTACCAGCCGATTCCGAAGCCGATACCGTTCGCTCCCCGCTACTAGATCGCGGCGTCCGACGTCATAAATTATGGGGTTCGGCATACACTGGGATTCATGACGGATTCGGATGATTTGCACCGCTTGGACAAGGCCATCGCGCTCACGCCGGTAACCGAGGGAGACCCCTCGGTGCTGCGTGGGGAGACGACTCCGGAGTACTGGAACATGGTCGGGCCGTTCGGTGGTTCGACCGCGGCAACGCTTCTGCGCGCCGTACTCATGCAGCCGGATGTGCACGGCGAGCCCGTGTCCCTGACGGTCAACTACGCTGGGCCACTCGGGGAGGGTGAGTTCGAGATCGCC
>NZ_DYXM01000150.1 GCF_020742175.1 Dietzia timorensis | reverse complement strand
ACCGTGTTTCGGTGGCTATAGCGGCAGGGAAACGCCCGGTCCCATTCCGAACCCGGAAGCTAAGCCTGCCAGCGCCCATGGTACTGCAACCGCGAGGTTGTGGGAGAGTAGGACACCGCCGAACTAAAATTGATTACCTGGTTCCCGACCGCACTTAGCGGTTCGGGAACCAGGTTTTTTCATGTGTAGGTGCCGGCCATTGTGCCGTTCCTTCGCTACTAGGAGATAGACTCAAGCCGTCGCTTTGAACTTCATAGGGGTCGTAGTTCGGTGGCGCACTTATCGCGAAAAAGGGAGAGAAACCCGAGTGAGTAATTTCGGAAATGAAGGCTCGAACCGAGCGCCACACAGCGGCAGGGACGTACCCAGGCGCGGTGACCGCAATAGAAATAACTCTTCCTTTGGCGAAAGCCGCGGCAGAAACTATCGCTCTTCCGACGCCTCGGCCGAGGGAGTGCGCCGAAGCCCCCGCGAAGACGCTGGTTCAGGCGAACGCCGGCCCGGCCGCGCAAAGGGCGCATACACAGGCGGCCGAAATGATCGTCGTGGGGAACGCCGGGGACGCCCCGACGACCGTAGACAGGGCAGTCCCAGGGATCGCCGCTCGGCAGACTCCGATCGTGCTTCCTCGCACAATCGTGTTGATGCTCCAGAAATCCCGGAAGATATCACCCCGCAGGACCTCGAGCCCGAGATTCGTCGCGATTTACGCACTCTGAACAAGGAGAACGCTGACGCGGTGGCACGCCACCTTGTGGCTGCAATGTGGGCGCTCGAAGAGAACCCGAAGCTCGCACTGCGGCACGGCCGCGCGGCGAAGGCTCGTGCAGGCCGAATCGGCGTCGTTCGAGAGATGCTCGGGGTCATCGCATACAGTTGCGGCGAATGGGCGGAAACCCTCTCGGAGCTTCGAGCAGCACGCCGGCTCCAGGGTGGCCCTGGCCTTCTTTCTCTCATGGCCGACGCTGAACGCGGCTTGGGCCGTCCGGAACGGGCGATCGAACTTGCCCGCAGCGAAGAGGCGCAGCAACTCGACGAGGAGGACCTGGTCGAACTGAAAATCGTTGAGGCCGGTGCGCGACTGGATCTTGAACAGATCGACGCGGCTCTTGTGACTCTCGAGGACGCAGGGCTGTCCAAGGACGGAAAGGGCGAACAGGCCGCACGTGTGGCATACGCCTACGCAGACGTTCTCGCTGCAGCTGAGCGCACCGGCGAGGCACGCGTATGGTTCGAATCCTCGTTGGCAGCCGACGAAGAGGCAACGGATGCACAAGAACGGCTCGACAACCTGTCCTAGGCGCTCCCCGTAATCGGGAAAGGAAGTACCTGCACGTGAACGCCCAATCACAGATCGCCGCTCGAGCGATAGGCCCAGCGTTTGTGCCAGCAGACTCGTCTCCACTCCACTCGTTCTACGACGGTTTGCTGCTTGACCTCGACGGCACGCTCATTCGGGGAACGATCGCCATCCCAGGTGCGCCAGAAGCGCTTTCTGCTTTAGACCTGCCGGTGTCATACGTGACAAATAATGCGAGCAAATCGCCCGGCGACGTCGCGAAGTTGCTTTCTTCGTTGGGGTTCTCGGCCACAAGCGATCAGGTCATGACGAGCTCGCAAGCAGCTGTAGCAATCGCTAAAGATTCCCTGGCAGAAGGCACGAAGGCTTTGGTCGTCGGGGCACCTGCGTTCACGGACCTCGTCCGAGAAGCCGGTTTCCAGGTAGTCACGAGCGCCGACGATGGGCCCGAAGTTGTGTTTCAAGGCCTCAGTAAGGAACTGACATGGGCTGACCTCGCCGAAGGCGCACTCGCGATTCGTGCCGGTGCGCGGTGGATTGCCTCCAACACCGACACCACACTGCCGACAGAACGCGGGCTGCTTCCCGGCAATGGCGCTTTCGTTAAGGCGATGGAAGTCACCACGGATAAACAACCCGAGGTCGCCGGCAAGCCCGGAGCCGAGATCTTGATTCGCGCCGCGCAAGGCATCGGATCGAAACGACCGCTGGTGATCGGAGATCGACTCGATACCGACATCGCGGGGGCATGCGCGGCCCAGATGGACTCGCTAATGGTGCTTACCGGTGTCTCTGCCGAAGACCAGGCGCTGCGCTCGGACGCCGTCTCCCGCCCGACGTTCGTCGCTCCCGGGTTGGAATCACTGACCCTCTCGGTCAGCGAATACAAGGGAGAAGTTGACTCGTGACCTCCGAAACCGAACCCGCGGACACAAACCGTCCCGACCCGGGCTCCATGCCAGGGACGGGCATCGATCTCGCCAAACTGCGTGAACATGTCGAGGATCTGCTCGATGAGGCGTTGGCTGACGGCGCGCTCGTCACCGTGGACGCTCCTTCCTCTGCGGGAGGCGAAGATCCCACCGACGCAGACGCCGCCGATGAGCTCCGCGGAGAGGAGCTTGTAGAGGTCACCGCCGAACAGCTAGAAGCGCTAAACGCGGCTCACGACGCACTCGCGGACGCGCTCGCCTCGCTCGACTCGGGACGGAAGTAGGCGATCACACGTGGCTCGTCCCAATAGAATGCGACTCGACTCCGAACTCGTTCGGAGAAAGATCGTCGACTCCCGTGAACGCGCCAGACAACTGATCGCCGAAGGTGCCGTGGTGGTGGCCGGCGTTCGGGCTGAGAAGCCCGCGACACAGGTGGCGCCCGACGCGTCGATCGCGGTTCGGGAGAACACCCAGCAGTGGGCATCACGTGGCGCGCATAAGCTCGTCGGCGCCCTCGATGAATTCGGTAAGGACGAGGGAGGAAACCTCGTACCTGTGGATGGCGCGCGGTGCTTGGATGCGGGCGCATCGACGGGTGGCTTTACCGACGTGCTCCTCAAGCGAGGAGCGAAGCAGGTTGTCGCCGCCGATGTGGGATACGGCCAACTCGTCTGGCGAATTCAAAACGATCCCCGGGTCGAGGTTTTCGACAAGACGAACGTGCGCACGTTGACCCCAGAACTCATCGGCGGCCACGTCGACCTTGTCGTCTCGGACCTGTCGTTCATCTCGTTGCCACTTGTCATGGCGGCGCTGGCAAAGTGCGCCAGGCCCGGCGGTGACATCCTGCCCATGATCAAACCGCAGTTCGAGGTGGGGAAGGACCGGCTGGGTAGCGGCGGCGTCGTCCGATCGGACGAGCTCCGTGGTGCCGCAGTCGAACACGTCGCGCGATACAGCGAGTCACTCGGACTGAACGTGAAGGGCTGTGTCGCGAGCCCGCTCCCCGGGCCCAGCGGAAATGTCGAATACTTTCTTTGGCTCCATCGCCCCGCCGAACTCGAAACAATTACTGTGGAACCGGCGCCACACGAAATGCCCTCGACCCTGCCCAGCCCGAGGGACCTGATTTCCCGCGCCGTGACGGAAGGACCCTAGCCACGATGAGCAAGACAACGGAGCGAACGCCGTGACGACGCATAGCGAAACGGATGGCTCGCCGTCAGCGCAGCGCCGAATCCTGGTCGAGGCGAACATCACCAGGGAGGCGAGCGCGGCCGCCGTCACTCATGTCGTCGAAGAGTGCTTGCGGCAAAACGTGGTCGTGAGGATGGTTGAGGCGACCGTTCTCGCTCTGCGTGGTGCGGAGATCACCCAGCGCCCTGCACCAGGAGTGTCGGTGGGGGACGCGGGGTCCGCGATTCTCGACGGACACGAAATCGAGATCGTCGGGTCGACGCTGGCTGCTGCCGAGGGGTGCGAGCTGGTGCTCGTCATCGGCGGCGACGGCACGTTCCTTCGAGCATCGGAGTATGCGCGGGCGGCAAATGTGCCGGTGCTCGGCGTCAACCTCGGGCATGTTGGTTTCCTCGCCGAGTCCGAGGTCGCTTCTTTGCCGGCGGTCGTGCGCCAGATCGTCGACCGCGACTACCACGTGGTCAACCGGATGACGGTCGAGGCGACCGTGTACCTCGGGGCGGAGCTCATCGGAACGAACTGGGCTCTCAACGAGGTGAGCATCGAGAAGATCGAACGGCAGGGCGTGCTCGAGGCGACCGTCGAGGTCGATGGGCGTCCGGTGAGCGATTACGGCTGCGACGGCGTGATGGTATCGACGCCGACCGGCTCGACCGCGTACGCATTCAGCGCCGGCGGGCCGATCGTGTGGCCGGAGCTCGACGCGATGATGGTCGTACCCAACAACGCCCACGCGTTGTTCGCGCGGCCGCTCGTGATATCCCCGTCGAGCCACGTGGCCATCGAGATCGGGACGAAGTCTCAGCGCTGCCTCGCCTCGTTCGACGGACGCAGGTCGCTGTCGGTCCCCGAGGGCGCACGCGTGGAGGTGGCGGCCGGATCCCGCGACGTCAAGTGGGTGCGTTTGGACGATGAACCCTTCACCGACCGCCTGGTGAGCAAGTTTCAGCTGCCGGTGACAGGCTGGCGCGGGCGGACGGATACCCCACGACCCCCGGGACTCTAATAGTCTGGAACGCGTGCTCACAGAACTTTCGATCAGCGGACTAGGCGTCATCGACCGCGCCGTTGCCGAATTCTCCCCGGGGCTTTCGGTACTGACCGGCGAAACCGGCGCCGGAAAGACGATGGTGGTCACCGGGTTGCGGTTGCTCACGGGCTCGCGCGCGGACGCCTCCAGGGTGCGCAAGGGAGCCGATCGCGCGTTCGTCGAGGGACGTTTCGCGCTTGGTGACGTCGCCGGAAGCGACCGCCAGACGTCCGCGGCCGTCGTGGACGAAATCGACGGCGAGACCGACGAAGACGGTTCGGTGATCGCCTCGAGACGCGTGTCCCAGGACGGGCGATCCCGCGGGTACCTCGCCGGCCGCTCGGTACCGGTCGGAACCCTCGGGCGGTTCTGCAGCCCGCTGCTCGCAGTCCACGGACAGAACGACCAGCTGCGGCTCCTACAGCCGGAGAAACAGCGCGATGCCGTGGACACCTATGGGGGCGCGGCCACAGAGAAGGCGCTGAAGAAATACCGCGCCGTATACGCCGAGTGGAAAACCGCGGAAAAGGACCTCGCACGCCGCAACGCCTCGGCGCGGGAAATGGCGCAGGAAGCGGACATGCTGCGCATGGGGCTCGGCGAGATCGAGGATCTCGACCCGCAGCCCGGCGAGGATGCCGACCTCGATACGCAAATCCGCAGGCTTACCGACTCCGAGGAGCTGCGACTCGCCGCGTCGAGCGCGCATGTCGCGCTCACCGAGGGGGACGAGGCGGCCTCGGTACCCGCCATCGGCTCCCAGCTCGACCAGTTGTCGATGGCGCTGCGCGCGACCGAGGACCCCGAGCTGATCTCGCTGTCCGAGCAGATGGCCGAGGCCGTGGTGACGCTCTCTGATGTGGGCAACGAACTCGGCGGCTTCCTGTCCCAGCTCGATGTGGACGCGGACTCGCTCGAGAACGCGCTTGCCCGACGTCATGCCTTGAAGGGTCTGACGCGCAAGTACGGCGAGGATATCGATGGCGTGCTGGCGTGGGCGGACTCCGCGCGGCGCAAGCTCGACGGTCTCGACACCTCCGACGAGGCGATGAATGCGCTCAAGGGCGAGGTGAAGCGGCTGCGGGAGGAGATCGTCGCGGTCGGGCGCGAGCTCACCGCGGCCCGTAAGAAGGCCGCAACGAAGCTGGCGAAGGCCGTGAGCGGCGAGTTGGCCGAGCTGTCGATGGGAGGGGCGAAGCTCGAGGTCCGAGTGGAACCTGCGAGCTCGGGCCCCGAAATCGGCGGTGTCGTACCGACAGAGGTGGGCCTTGACTCGGTGCGAATGCTGCTCTCCGGCGCAGCTGGGGCGGTCCCGCTGGAAAAGGGCGCCTCGGGTGGCGAGCTCTCGCGCGTGATGCTCGCGCTCGAGGTCGTGCTTGCAGGCAACACCTCCGGGGGCACGCTCGTGTTCGACGAGGTCGACGCGGGAGTCGGCGGCAAGGCCGCGCTTTCGATCGGGAAGCGGCTCGCCATGCTTGCAGAGAATCACCAGGTACTCGCCGTCACGCACCTGGCGCAGGTCGCCGCATTCGCCGACACGCACCTAGTGGTGCGCAAGAGCTCGGGGGCTTCGTCGATCATCTCCGGCGTCGAGGCCGTCGAGGGGGAGGAGCGCGTACGCGAGCTCGCACGCATGCTCGCCGGCATGGACGATTCGGACTCGGGACTCGCGCATGCGAAGGATTTGTTGGACAAGGCGCAGGGGGACAGCCGATGACACCGGCGGGGTCTTAATCACCTGAGTCACAAGTGTCGCGGTTTGTCACTGGCGCAATTTCGGACCCCGAATGACACGTGTGTAATTTTTGTTGCGTACAACCTCATGCGACACGGCGAGTCGTGCAAGTCTAAACCTTTACTTCAGGCATAGTCATTGCCATGAAGATGTCAGGGCTTCTCTCTCGCCGTAATCCAGAACTCACCGGTGTCGCAGGTACCGCGCGTGTTCCCCGCAAAGGGGACGTGCTGCCGCGGCGCATGTCCGACAAGGACATCGTTTTCGTCTCGCTCGACGAGCTCTCCGCGGACGACGCGACGACAATCGTCGATTCCTCGCCCGCCTACGTTGTCAATGTCGCCAAATCCGCAGCGCGCACCCCGCGCGCCGCATATCGCATTCTCGCGAGCGCCGGAGTGCCCGTGCTCTCCGGCGTGACCGCGGATGATGTCGTTCGCCTCAAGGACGGCGACAAGGTCCGGATCGACGAAGGCACGTTGTGGCTCGGCGAACACGAGCTCGCCACAGGCCTCGATTCCGACGCCTCGGCGCTCATGGACTCCAACGCCGACGCAGAAACTGCGCTCGTGGACTCGGCGCTGTCTCACTACGCCGACGCCGTCGAATTCCTCCACGTCGAGCACTCGTTGCTGCTCGACGGCGATGGTATGCCGCAGCTGCGCGTCGACTTCGCCGACCAGCACGTGGTCATCGTTTCCGACGGCCCAGGCTCGGCGAAGGAGCTCTCGGACCTCAAGCCGTTCATCCGCGAATACCGCCCGATCATGATCGGAGTCGACGCGGGCGCGAATGTGCTCCGCGAGGCCGGTATCCGCGCCGATATCGTCGTCGGCGACGCGCGCGTGATGAACGACAACGTGCTCCGCGACGCGGGCGAGATCGTGCTCGCGGCCGACCGCGACGGGCAATGCCCGAGCATCGAGCGCATCACGGCCCTCGAGGTCGGAGCGATGACATTCCCCGCTGCGGCTCCCGCGCGCGACCTCGCGGTGCTGCTTGCGCACCACGGCGATGCCGCGATGATCGTGACCGCCGGGGAAACCGCCGGACTGGCCGAGCAATACGCCGAGGACGGGATGTCCCCGTCGACCTCGGTGGTGAACATGGTCGTGCGCGACAAGCTCGTCCCCGCGCATGCTTGCTCGAGCCTGTACCGCAGCCGTGGCGGCGCACTCGTGCTCGCCATGCTCGTGCTCGTCGTCCTCGCTGTCGTGGCCGCGGCGCTGATCTACCAGGATCAGACCACCGCCGTCATCTCCTGGTTGGTGGAGCAGTGGAACACCTTCGCGATGTGGGTGCAGGGACTGTTCGAGTAAGTCCGTAGAGTCGGGTGGAGCGAAGCTCGACCCGACGGCGAGAGATGAATCCGACGCGCCGCCCGTTGCTTCGTTTGAGAAGCGGCGGGCGGCGCGTGATATTCTGAAGCCCCGTGGGAAGCACGTCCGAAGTCGCCGGTTCTACCGGCCGCCTGAATGCCTAGACACGGGGAGTCACATTGTCTGTAAATCGCGCCGGATCCCGGCAGAGCGCCAAGCACATTTTCGTTACAGGCGGCGTTGCGTCCTCCTTGGGTAAGGGCCTGACGGCCTCGAGCCTCGGGGCACTCCTCACCGCCCGCGGTCTTCGCGTCACGATGCAGAAGCTCGATCCGTACCTCAACGTCGATCCGGGCACGATGAATCCGTTCCAGCACGGCGAGGTGTTCGTCACCGAGGACGGCGCAGAAACCGACCTCGACCTCGGACACTACGAACGATTCCTCGACCGGAACCTCACCGGCGGCGCGAACGTGACCACCGGGCAGGTGTACTCCTCGGTAATAGCGAAGGAACGCCGCGGCGAGTACCTCGGCGACACCGTTCAGGTCATTCCGCACATCACCGACGAGATCAAGAGCCGTATCCTCGCGATGAACCAACCCGACTCCGAGGGGCAGACCCCGGACGTGGTGATCACCGAGATCGGCGGCACCGTCGGCGATATCGAGTCCCAGCCGTTCCTCGAGGCCGCACGCCAGGTACGCCATGACGTCGGTCGCGAGAACATTTTCTTCCTTCACGTCTCGCTCGTGCCGTTCCTCGCACCTTCGGGCGAGCTCAAAACCAAGCCGACCCAGCACTCGGTATCGGCGCTTCGTTCGATCGGTATCGTTCCCGACGGCCTGATCCTGCGCTGTGACCGCGATGTGCCGGACGGGGTGAAGAACAAGATCGCGCTGATGTGCGACGTCGACATCGAGGGCGTGGTCTCCACTCCGGATGCCCCGAGCATCTACGACATCCCGAAGGTTCTCTTCCGCGAGCACCTCGACACGCACGTCGTGCGCAAGCTCAACCTGCCGTTCCGCGACGTCGATTGGACCGTGTGGGGCGGGCTGCTCGACCGGGTGCACAATCCTCGCGAGGAGGCGACGATCGCGCTTGTCGGCAAGTACATCGACCTTCCCGACGCCTACCTTTCGGTGACGGAGGCCTTGCGCGCGGGCGGGTTCGCGAACCAGGCGAGGGTCGAGATCCGGTGGGTCGAGTCGGATCGCTGCGAGACCGAGGAGGGCGCCCGGGAGGCGCTCGACGGTGTCGACGGCATCTGCGTGCCCGGCGGCTTCGGCATCCGCGGCATCGAGGGCAAGGTGGGCGCAATCCGGTACGCGCGCCGTCACAAGCTGCCGCTCCTCGGGCTCTGCCTGGGTCTGCAGTGTGTCGTGATCGAGGCCGCCCGTTCGGCCGGTCTCGAAGGCGCCTCGTCGACCGAGTTCGACCCGGACACCACCGATGCGGTGATCTCCACGATGGCCGACCAGCTCGACGCGGTGTCGGGGGACGCGGACCTCGGCGGCACGATGCGCCTGGGCTCCTACCCGGCCTCGCTGACCCGCGGCTCGATTGTCGCCGACGCGTACGGCAGCACCGAGGTGACCGAACGCCACCGCCACCGTTATGAGGTGAATAACGCCTACCGCGACACCATCGCCAAGTCGGGACTGCAGTTCTCCGGCACGTCGCCGGATGGCCACCTCGTCGAATTCGTCGAGTACCCGCGCTCGGAGCACCCGTTCCTCGTCGCCACCCAGGCACACCCCGAGTACAAGTCGCGTCCGACGCGCCCGCACCCGCTGTTCGCCGCGTTCGTCGAGGCTGCGCTCTCGTACGGCAACGAACTCGCCCTTCCCGTGGAGCCGTGGCGCGAGAATTCCGGCCAGGCGAAGCCGGCCGCCGCGGAGGCGGAGAATGCAAGCGCCGACGCCGCCGAGGAGTAGGGGAGGAGATTCCCGCCCATGGATGGTTCACGTGTTCGCACCTACGAAGTGACCGGTTCCGAACGTGCCTACGACGGAATCGTCGCTTCGGTGCGCATGGACACCGTGGTGATGCCCGGCGGCGAGACCGCCAGGCGTGAGGTCGTCGAGCACATGGGTGGCGTCGGGATCGTCGCCGTGAACGCCGCGGACGAGGTGTGTCTCATCCGTCAATACCGGCATCCCATGGGTGAACGCCTGTGGGAGGTACCGGCAGGTTTGCGTGACGTCGCCGGTGAGGATCCGCGAGACACCGCCGCGCGCGAGCTCGAGGAAGAGGCGAGCCTGCGGGCCGGGCGGCTCGAGCCCCTCGTCACCCTCGCGACGAGCCCCGGCTTCTCTACGGAAATAGTGCAGGTGTTTCTCGCAACCGATCTTGCGGAGACGCCGAAGCAGATTCGGGAGCACGAGGAAGCGGAAATCGA
>NZ_DYXM01000149.1 GCF_020742175.1 Dietzia timorensis | reverse complement strand
CCACAACACCAGGGCCAGCGCGAACGGACCGGTGGAGAGGGCTGCGCGGTAGTAGCCGTCGAGCGGAAAATCCATGACGATCTTCGCGCCCGCGTCGACCCCGGCAGGAAGAATCCAGCCCTGCTGCCAGCCGCCGACAGGGATCGGTGTGAGTTCCGAGTCGCCGTCGGCGGTGACCAGGCGCGCGTTCCATCCGGTGTTGTACGACTGCGGAACGACGAGCAGGGTTCCCGCGTCGCCGGTGCGCGTGGTCAGCTCGAGAACTCGCCGCGAAGGCCCGTTCTCCTCGACCACGGTGTCCGCGCGGTCCTGCGCGGCCTCGCCGAGGGCCGGATCGCCCGCGCGTGCCGAGGCCGGAGACAACTCGAGCCCGTCGACGCTCAGCGCGGGGCCCGGGTCGACCGTCACGGTCGCCTCGCCCGCCGGCACTCGCGCCGGCTCGTTGCCGCACGGCGCGGCGAGGACGGGCTCGCCGCGGCGCAGCGCGTCGACCGTGGTCGTCACCGTCATGCGCGTTTCGGACACGAGCGCGCCCTGTGCGTCTCGAACACGGACCACGGGGCCCTCCGAGCACGGCACGCGCAGCGGCTCGTCGCCGGTGCCGAGTGGCCGGGCGAGCGGGAGCCCGTCCGTGCCGAGCAGGCGTACGTCCCCGATCGCCGGCGGGCGGGCGGTGAAGCCGGAGCCGGCATCGTTGCGCACGGTCGAATACTCGAGCACGCGGATGGTGACCTCCGAAGCCGTGGCGTCGGGGATGTCGAGGATCCACGAGCCATCGGATTCGGGCGCGGTGTCGGTGAGGTCGACGCGCTCGGTGCGGTCGCCGATTTCGATCTCGACGACTTCCGGTCGCGCCCCGTTTACCGCCGCCGTGGGCCAGATCCGCACCGATCCGATGCGGCCGCGCTCGGGCAGAGCGACACGCAGCTCGGCCCCCTTCGACCCGGCATCTGGACCGGCATCCGCGCCCATACCTTCGGCCTTCGCCTTCTCTTTCTCGTCGGCGACGGACTGCGGCGCGCGCCACGCGGTGCCAGGGTCCCCGTCGACGGCGGCCAGCGCGTTGCCGAGCGGATCGTCGACGTCGGCGTCCCCGCTCGCGGTGAGCTCGTCGCGACCGGCGGCGAGCAGCGCGTCGAGCGCTCCGCCGGCGCGGGCCCGCACGCTCAGCAGCGGGCGGAACTCGCCGTCCCTCGCCGAGTCCAGGGTGCGCGTGAATTCACCCGGCTCCTCGCCGGCCACCGCGAACCCGTCCTCGCACGCCGTGGCGGCCTCGGGTCCGGGCCGGCCACCGGGCCCGGCGATGCGCCCGGCCTCCGGCATGCACGCCGAGCGGCCCGGGTACTGCGTGCCGAGCGACCAGCCAAGCACCTGCCGCCCGCTCGGCGGAACGTAAACCTCGCGCCGCGGGGTCACGTCCTCGCCGCCGCTGCGCAGCCCGAGCTCGGAGATCGCGAAATCGAAGCCGCGCGTCCCGGATTCGGTGGCCACCGCCGTCACCTCTGCAAACGTCGAGGCACCGGTGGGCAGCGCGATCGTCGAGGGCTCCCCCGGGGTGATCGACGCGACAGTCGAGCCGGTGTCGGTCTCGACCTTGACCCGCACCACCGGCGAACCGGCGAGCTCGTCCGAGTCCGGGGTCTGCACGGTGAGCACGAGCCGGTCGCGCGGGGCGTCGAAGTCCACGCGCACGCTCTGCCCGAACGCGCCGTCGCCTCCGCGGGAATGCCACGTGGTGCGCTCGTCCCGGTCCGCGAGCGCAGCGACCCCTTCGCCCTGCGCGACCGGCCCGGGCTCGTCCGCGGCACCCGCCGAGCTCGACGCCGAGATCGAGCCCCCGCGCCACCGCACGTGGGTAAGCGAGGACTCGGAATCGTCGGCCCCGGGATCGGGCTGCTCGCCGTCATCCGGATCGATTCGTGCGGCGTAGTCGAGGCGCGGGCTCAGGGTGGTCCGCTCCTGCCCGGGAGTGCGCAGCGCGGACGTCGACTGCGAGGCCCTACCGAAGTCCGTTTCCCGCAGCCCGGGTGTGTCGGTTCCTATGACGGCGGACGTGCCCATCCCCTCGGCCCCCGCGGCCCCGGCCGCCTCTGCGTCCTTCGCGAGCAGCCGGGTCGTCGGCTCGGCGCCTGCGCCTTCGCCGGAACCCGCCGCCGCGCCCGGGCGCATGGCGGCGAAATCGTCGAGCCGCGCGAGAGCCTCGGGGCCGCCCGAGACCTGCGGTACCTGGTCGAGCGGGACGGAGTAGGGAGTGAGATCGGTAGCCGAGCCGACGCGGTAGATGACGATCGACGGAACCTGTGGGCGCAGCCCGGAATCGACGGTCGCGGTCGCGGTTTTGCCGACGATCGGCGCGGCGCCCTGCGGATCGCCGAAGCGGGCGACGGGCGTGAATCCGCCCGATTCTCGCAGCGCCTGGTGGACGAGGGCGGGCCTGGTGCCGCCGGTCTGGGGCACGAGGTCGGAGCGCACGACGACATAGCCGATGCCCTGGTTCGTAAGCGTCGCCGACAGCCCCGGCGAGGGGCGGCCGGAGTCGAAGACGCGCTGCACCGAATCGAGTGCCCGGATCGCCGGCGCGGGCTGCAGCGGGATCGAATCGCGCACCGCCCAGGGAGACTCGGCGAGAGGCTGGATCGGCTCGTCCCGCGAGGTGCCCCACACCTGGACGCCGAAGGAGGAGCCGGGCGCAACCAGCGCGCGGGAATCTGCGGCGTTCGTCGCCAACCAGTCGGCGGCCTCGGACCAATGCTCGGCGGGCGCGTCGTGCGGGCCGTTCGCGGCGAGCTCACCCCGCCACACAGGGGTCAACGCGAGCACGAGAGCGAGCACGATCGCGCAGACTCCGGCGAGCCCGGGGTAGCGCTCGATGCGCTCGAGGCGCAGCGCATGCGGGCGCCAGCCCGCGCCCCTCGGCAGACGGCCCGCGGCGCGGGTGAAGAAATAGATCGCCGCGAGGACGAGAGGCAGGCGCAGGACCGGTTCCCATTTGTGGGCGTTGCGCAGCGGGGCGCCGGCGCCGTCGAGGAAATCCTGCACCGCACCGGCAAAGGGGAAGGAGGGGGTGATCCAGTCGGGGCCCGGGATCGCGTAGGCCGCCGTCAACAAGAGCAGTCCTACCCCGGCGATGAGGGTGAGACGGCCGCGATGGGCGATCGCGCGGTCTTCGGGCCGCGCGGCGGCACCCCGTTGGGCCGCGCCCGGCCAGGCAAGCCCGATAAGACCGGCGCCGGCGACGACGACCGTGGCGATGATGACCAGCGGGGTCGCGACGACCTGTTCGTTGGCGCCGACGTTCGGGGAGATGTACGGCACCCAGCTGCTCGAGCCGCGGAGCACCTCGACGAGCGCGGACCAGCGGGAGGTCACCCCGGCGGATTCGATGTAGTCGAGGAACGGCGGCGCGACGCTGCCGAGCACGAACAGCGGCACGATCCACCAGATGCTCACGAGTGCGGTGAGGCCGACCCACCAGCCGGCGAGGCGACGCCACGTGCGGTTCGGTCGGGAGGTGAGTAGCCACAGCAGCGCGGGAAGGCACGCGGCGACGGTGGCGACGGCATTGACCGCGCCCATGAGCGCCACGGCGAGCGCCGCCCCGGCGCCTGCACGGCGCGGGGTCCACCGGGAGGTCAGTCCCTTGTGGATTGCGAGCACGACCCACGGCGCGAGCATCATCGGCCAGATCTCCGAGGAGATCGTGCCGAGCGAGGTGAGTACCTTCGGCGCGCCGACATAGGCGACGGCGCCGAGGATCTGCCACGGGGTGCGGCCGATCCCGAACGCGCGGGCGAGGCGGTAGATACCGGTGAAGCCGATGGTCAGCGCGAGCGCCCACCACAGCCGTTCGGTAATCCACGGCGGCACATGTGCGAGCTGACCGGCCGCGAAGAACGCGCCCTGGGGAAAAAAGTATCCGTACGACTGGTTCTGCACCTGCCCGGAAAACGACTCATCGGTCCAGATGTGCAGGCTTCGGGACAGGAATCCGACGGGGTCGACCAGAAGATCGTATTTGGTGTCCGAGACGATCTTGCCGGGCGATTGCAGCCCTACGACGAGGAGGAATGCGGGGAACGCGAGAACGAAGTCGGCCAGTCCTCGCAGGCGCGGCGCGGACTTCTGCAGCGCCGGTGACGCCACCTTCGGTTAGCCGCGGGAGCCGTACTCGACCTGCCCGAACAACGACTGGTCGGCAGGCGGGGTCTCGAGCTCGGGGACCGAATTCTCCGCGACGGCTGCCTGCGCGCCGAAAGCCACGATGACACCGGCAACGATGCCGACGCCTACTCCGGCAAGACTTCCTACCATTGCCTTCATCTTCGAGGTGACCCTTTCGGTTGCTGCGCGGGCCCCGGCGCGATGACGCGAACCCGGGCGCGGGCGTATCTGTGGTGACTTTAACAGCTGCCACAAGGCTTGCCCAACATGGCGCATCCGGCGCGTGGCGGCCGGTGCGCTCCCGCTTCGCCGGTCTCGGGCCTACCCCCGCGCTCACACCTGGACGGGCCGGAGGTCGTCTGAGCGGGATCCCGCCGAGCGAGATATATTACTGACGGGTAAGTTAGATCACAGCGCATGGCGGACCGCCGCGCGCCGCGTGGAGTTTCCGTCCACATCACGTCGCAGTCGAGCATGGGGAGGTGCATGTGCCTGCCAGAGCCACATCCTCCAAGAAGTCGTCGTTCGCAGCTCCGCGCGAGCAGCGCGGGGGCGAGCGTAATAAGCACACCGGAACCAAGCGGGTCCCTCGTGCGATCAGGGAACAGCAGATGCTCGACGCGGCCATCAAGGTCTTCGCCGAGCACGGCTATCGCTCCTCGTCGATGGACGCGATCGCGAAACAGGCCGAGACCTCGAAGCCGATGCTGTACCTGTACTACGGCTCGAAGGAGGAGCTGTTCCTCGCGTGCGTGACCCGCGAATCCGGACGGCTCATCGACACCCTCGAAGCCCAGATCGCGCCGGACGATTCCCCGAAGTTGCGCCTTAAGAAGGTCATCTCGTCGTTCCTCCAGTTCGTCGAATCCAACGCCGATTCGTGGAACGTCGTCTACCGGCAGGCCGAGGCCGAGCCGCCGTTCAGGCAGACGGTCACCTCCACCCGCCGCATGTTCATCGAGATGACGGCGGAGTTGCTCAAGCGCTCGACCTCGGACACGTATTCGGGCGAGGATGCCGAGCTCATCGCCGTCGCGCTCGTCGGCGCGGGCGAGGCCGTCGCCGACCGGGTGGCGAACAAGGAGGTCGACCAGAACGCCGCAGCCGAACTCGTCGTGCAGCTAAGCTGGGGTGGCCTCGCCGGCACGAACTCGTCCCCCCTACCTCGCGAAACGCCCTAGGGCTCGGAACCGGTCGCGCGATCGTGCTAGCGCCCCGCCAATTGAATATTGCATACGTAACCGCAACGTCAGGGAGAATCTTGTCCGCGCCGCACAAAGACAGCTCAGCTCGCGAAAACCGCTATTCGACGGTGTCGATTCTGGATATCGCCAAGGGGCTGCCCGACATGGTCCCGGACCTTCCCTCGGTTTTTCGCGGCCTGTTCCTCCTGCGAACGATTCGTAGCAATCACAAGCGTTCGATCGGGCAGGTTTTCGAACAGAATGTCGCCAAGGCCCCGGACCGTCCGTTTCTCAAATTCGCCGACGATGTGTGGACCTATCGCGAGGCCAACGAGCGCGTCAACCTCATCGCTTCGGTGCTCGACGCGCAGGGCGTGCGTTCGGGCGACACGGTAGGCGTATGCATCACCAACCGCCCGGAGGCGCTGCTCGCGGTGCTTGCCACGGTCAAGCTCGGCGCCTCGGCGGGCATGATCAACGTGCACCAGCGCGGCGACGTTCTCGACCACTCCCAGAGGCTGCTGGATTCGAAGGTCATGCTCATCGGCGCCGAATGCGAGGAGGCGTACCAGTCGCTTCCGGGGTCGAGTAAGTGGTGCGGCACCGTCGTCGGCGTGGACACCGCGCACGTACTGCGTGTCGCCGATGGCGCCGCCGGTTCGCGGCCCGGCGCCATGAAGGACCTGCCGTGGCTCGATGATCTCGCCCGGCAGATGGGCGGCCACGCGAGCACGGACAATCCGCCGTCAACCACCCATGTTCTCGCCAAGCAGACCGCTTACCAGGTATTCACGTCCGGAACGACGGGGATGCCCAAGGCGTCGAAGATGACTCACCTGCGGTGGAACAAGGCGATGGTCGCGTTCGGCCTGTCCGGCGCTCGCCTGCGCAGCACCGACACCCTGTACTGCCCGCTGCCGCTTTACCACAATAATGCGCTCACGGTCGCGCTGTCCGCGGTGCTCGGTGCCGGCGGCTGCCTCGCGATCGGCGAGAAGTTCTCGGCAAAGCGGTTCTGGGACGAGATCGTCCACTTCGATGCGACGGCGTTCATCTACATCGGCGAGCTGTGCCGCTACCTTCTCAATCAGCCCGTCCGCCCGCAGGAGCGCGAGCACAATCTCCGGATGATCATGGGCAACGGCCTCCGCCCGGAGATCTGGAAGGAGGTCCAGGAGCGGTTCAACATCCCGCGCGTGTGCGAGTTCTATGCGGCCAGCGAATCGCCCGTGGCGTTCGTCAACGCGTTCAGCGTCGATTCCACCGCCGGGTTCACCACGGTCCCGCAC
>NZ_DYXM01000148.1 GCF_020742175.1 Dietzia timorensis | reverse complement strand
CGCGATGAGGCTGCGGGATACCTCGGCGTTGACCTGCGCGGGATCCATTCCCGGGAATGCTCGGGTGAAGGCCTCCGTCGCGCCGAGCGCCACCGAATCGCCGATCACCGAGATGTCGCCGCCCGCGGGCAGAGGCTGCGGCTCCGGCGGCAGCTCCATCTCGTTGGCCGCCGAGGCCGAGGCGGACTGGCCGCCTGCGGCCTCGAGCTGCTCCTGGATCGAGGTCTTCTGCGGCGCCGTGGTCACCGAGTACGCGCCGATCCCGGTGAGCACGAGCATCGCCGCGGTGAGCGCCGTCGTGCCGACTGGAAGCAGACGGCCCCTGGCGGGCGGTGCTGCCTTGGCCGCCGCGCGCGCGGTCACCGGTTTGGGTGTGGTGTCCTGACGTCGGACGAGCCGGGCCACCCCGCGGTAGCCGTAGCGCTGGAACGGCAACTCGATCCACACGTAGCTCAGGTGGCTCAGGAGCGTGACGACCACGATGGTGAGCACCGCGACGAAGCCGGACTGCGCCTGCTCGGGGCTGTCGTCGAACAGTTGGCCGGCGATGATGAACACCGGCCAGTGCCACAGGTACATCGAGTACGAGCGGCGCCCGACCCACACCATCGCCGGGTGCGACAGGGGAGCGGTGAGCGCGCCCCGGCCGAGCGCGGCCGCGGCGATGAGGACTGCCGTGGCGAGGCAGATGACGAAGATTCCGCCCTGGTAGGCGAGCGCGTCCTTGTCGTTCATGAGGAAGAACGCGGCAACGATGACGACCCCGGCGATGCTGGATGCGAGCGTCCACGCCGATTCGGTGCGCCACGGGAACGCGTCCCCGGTCCAGCGGGAGGCTAGCTTCGAGGTGTTCTGCGAGCTGGTGACCACTGCGAGGGTCGCGCCGATGAGGAGGCCGAAGGCGTGGGTGTGCGTGCCGAAGTAGATCGGCGAGGAATCGGTGCCCTCGGTGAACCCGGCCCACATAAGCGCTGCCGATCCGACCGCGATGGCGAAGATGATCACCGCGAGAGCCGTGCGGCGCAGCGGGATGCGCCGCACCAGCCACAGAAGGCCGAGCAGGGCGAGCGGCCACAGCACATAGAACTGTTCCTCGATCGCGAGAGACCAGTAGTGCAGGAACAGCTGCGGAATCTGCGACTCGAAATAGCTGGTCTCGGTCACGATCTGCACCCAGTTGGTGGTGAAGGTGAGGATACCGAGGACCTGATGCCACAGGCCGACGCGCAGGTCGGCGCTCACCAACAGCGCGGCGGCGCAGCTCACCGCCATCACCGAGAACGCGGCGGGCAGGATGCGGCGGGCGCGGCGTAGCCAGAAGTTCTTCAGCGACACCTCGCCGTCAACGGTCTTTTCCCGCAGCAGCAATGACGTGATGAGAAACCCGGACAGGACGAAGAAGATGTCGACGCCGAGGAACCCGCCGGGAACCGAGGCGGGGAAGAGGTGGAAGGCGAACACGGACACCACGGCGATGGCGCGGAGCCCATCGAGTGCATTATTCCGACGATGCGTCGAAATTCCCTGCGTCACGGTGATTTACCTCCCCACCACAGCGCGCCCCCAACGGCCGCCTACCTCGCTGTTTTACCCGAGAACCATAACGCATGGGAACGAAAAAGACGGCACCCGCTCGCGGCGGGTGCCGTCTTTTCGAAGCGCCGTTTCCGGCGAGCCGTGCCGCCCGGTGCGGGCCGGCTATGCCTTGTACGGCTCGGCGGTGACGATCGTGACCTTGATCATCGATCCGTTGGGTGCCGGATACTCGACCGTGTCGCCGGCCTTGGCGCCGAGCACGGCCTGCCCGATCGGGGAATCGGGGGAGAAGGTCTCGAGGTCCGCCTTCGACGAACCCTCCTCGCGCGTGGCGATGAGGAACGTTTCCTTGTCGTCCTCGTCGCCATCGAAGTAGACGCGTACGACGGAGCCGACGTGGGCCACACCGGACTCGGTCGGTGCCTCGCCGATCGTGGCGTTGGACAGCAACTCGTCGAGCTGGCGGATGCGCGCCTCTTCCTGTCCCTGCTGCTCGCGCGCGGCGTGGTAGCCGCCATTCTCCTTGAGGTCGCCCTCTTCGCGCCGCTCGTTGATCTCGGCGGCGATGGCCGGACGGTTCGCGATGAGCGCTTCCTTCTCGGCCGAAAGCTTGTCGTACGACTCCTGAGTGAGCCAGGTCTGGCCTTCAGTCATTGTGGCCTCCCTCAAATGGTGAGTTGACTAGATGCCGGCGGCAGGGCGGCCGGTATATGGAAATGCACGGCCGGCGACTGGCGCAGGTCCGTGCAGCGAGAGGAATCTTAACACAGGTGCAGGTAAGCGCGCCGTGCGACGGCACGCGTACCTGCACCTGGTCGGCTATTGCGCGGGAGCGGCCTCGCGGTCGAGATACGGCGGCACCTCATAGGCGCACCCGTAGAGCTCGGAGACGTAGGCGCGGTCGGTGGTGGAGAACTCCACCGACGCATTGGTCGTCTGCTCGCCCGGCGGTAGGTACACCTCGGCCCGGCCGACCTCGGCGCCGGAGTATTCACGGCTGCGGAAGATGCAGTAAGCCTCGCGACCTGGCTCGGAGCGGTCGATGGACGCGGTCGCCGAGACCGTGTGATCGTCGATGACCTGCGAATTGGTGACCTCGCCCTCGATCTTCTCGGCCGTGAACTGCTCGTAGATGTAGGCGCCGACGGCGACGAGCAGCGCCACCGCCAACACTGCGAGGATGACCGCCATGATGCGGCTGGGCACGAGCCCGACATTGTCGGAAGACTTCGCGTAGCGACCCTCGGGGCGCTGCGGGGAATCGCCGCCCTTGCCGGGTTGATCACGCTGGGCCATGGAGAATCCTGCCTCAATTCCTTGCCTCGTCCGCGCTGCGAAATACCCACCGGGTGGACGCGGACACGGTTTACCTTCCTAGAATAAGGGGCAGCGATTGAACGGGCCGCATCCGCGGTCCCAGCATGACGTTTCAAGGAGCACACATGCCAGGCTTGCGCCTGCTGGCGGTACACGCCCACCCGGACGACGAATCGTCGAAGGGTGCGGCAACCATGGCGCGCTACGTCGCCGAGGGGCACGACGTGCTCGTGGTCACGGCGACCGGCGGCGAGGCCGGCAGCATCCTCAACCCCGCGATGGACACCCCGGAGGTACGCGACAACATCTCTGCCGTGCGCAACGAGGAGATGTCGCGGGCCGCCGCCGCGCTTGGCGTGTCGCACCTGTGGATGGGTTACGTCGATTCCGGCCTTCCCGAGGGGGATCCGCTCCCGCCTTTGCCGGAGGGCTCCTTCGCGACGCTCGACCCCGATGTGCCCGCGCAGAAGCTCGTGCGGATCATCCGGGAATTCCGGCCGCACGTCGTCATTACCTATGACGAGAACGGCGGATACCCGCACCCCGACCACATCCAGGTACACAAGGTCTCGATGGCGGCCTACGACGCGGCGGCCGATCCCGAATACCACCCGGAGCTCGGCAAGGCGTGGCCGGTGCAGAAGCTGTACTACACGCACGGCTTCCTGCTGTCGCGATTCAAGCTGCTCGACGAGGCGACTTACAAGCTCACCGGCGAGCACCCGTTCGAGGACTGGTTCAAGCGCGCCGAGGAGCGCGGGACGAAGGACATCATGCACCGGGTCACCACCCGCGTGCCCTGCGGCGAGTACTTCCGCCAGCGCGACGATGCGCTGCTCGCGCACGCCACGCAGATCGACCCGACGGGCATGTTCTTCCGCGTCCCGCTCGACGTGCAGCGCAACGTGTGGCCGACCGAGGAATTCGAGCTCGCCCGCACGCGCCTGAATCTGCCCGAATACGGGGAGCCGAACTTCGAGGACGACCTGTTCGACGGCGTCGAAGGTAATGAGCCGGAGTGGAGCATCTGATGCCGGGCCTCGTAGACGCGCAGCTCGCGGTGTATCAGGGCGCGACGATCCTCGCGCAGGCCGAGCCGGAGCCGCCGGAGGGCGCCGAGTTCGGTAAGGCGTCGCCGATCGGTATCCCGGTCGTGTTGTTGCTGCTCATCATCACCATCGCGCTCGTGTGGAACATGAACTCCCGGCTCAAGAACCTGCCCGCTTCCTTCGACCCGGAGGATCCTGAGGCCGATCAGCTCGTCGACGAGGGCACCGACCGCTCCGGCGTCGTCGCCGATCCCGAAGGCGATGAGGAGACCGGGGACGCCGAGGGCGCCGAGGGCAACGTGGACACCTCGAACAACGAGGATGCCGAAGGCTCCGGCGCGAACCCCATAACCCCCGGCGATGACGGCGGAGATACCCAGCAGCCTGGCGACCGGTAATTCGCAGGTTCCTCCGCCGTCATACGCGGACGTTCCTACCTGCGCGGGAGCGAAGCGAATCCCGAAATGTGGGACGAATCCCGCCAGTGGGCGGGAGCGCGGACTGGTGCGCCGAGCAGAAGCTGTGCTACGTTCGTGGCGTGTTGAACGCGCGTAGGTATTGGTTTAGCGGGGCTCCGGGTGGAGCCGCCGCTAGTTGCACTTCCTAGCGCGAAACGCCCGGAGCCGGAAGCGATGGCCTGTCCACAGGTCGTCGCTTTTTTGTTGCCCCGGGCTTTTGCTTTTCGGCTTTGTCCCCGGGGCGCAGGCTCTTACAGCCACGCAAGATGACCCCGAAGAGGAAGACGCACCGATGAGCTCACAAGAACATCCCGGCACCCAGACCGGCAGCGAAGCTCCCGCCGCACGCGCAGACGGGCCCACCGACGACCGCCGTGTGGTCAAGTTCCACCCGTTGCCCTCGCCGCGCCAGGTGCGCTCGGAATACCCGCTCTCCG
Organism: Dietzia timorensis; assembly: GCF_020742175.1. Classification (GTDB taxonomy): domain Bacteria; phylum Actinomycetota; class Actinomycetes; order Mycobacteriales; family Mycobacteriaceae; genus Dietzia; species Dietzia timorensis_A. Next base: position 1,508 of record NZ_DYXM01000148.1, on the reverse strand, counting down.
ATATGGCCGTCGAGGTCGTCGAGGACGGGCGTCGCGGCGCCGCCGATATTCTCGCCGGGCGCGACGACCGGCTGCTCGTGGTCGTCGGCCCGTGCTCCGTACACGACCCCGAGGCCGCGCTCGATTACGCCCGCCGGCTGGCCGCGCTCAAGGAGGAGCTGTCCGATCAGCTCCACATCGTGATGCGCGTGTACTTCGAGAAGCCGCGCACCACAGTCGGATGGAAAGGCTTGATCAACGACCCCGATATGGACGGCACCTACGACATCGCGCGCGGGCTGCGCGTGGCGCGCAAGCTGCTCACCGACGTGCTCGCGCTCGGGCTGCCGGTCGGCTGCGAATTCCTCGAGCCCAATAGCCCCCAGTACATTGCCGACGCCGTGTCGTGGGGCGCGATCGGCGCGCGGACGACCGAGAGCCAGGTCCACCGCCAGCTCGCCAGCGGTGTGTCCATGCCCATCGGGTTCAAGAACGCCACCGACGGCCGCGTCGGGGTGGCCCTTGACGGCTGCCGCTCCGCGGCCTCCGGGCATCACTTCTTCGGGCTCAACGGAGACGGCGAGACCGCGGTCGTGGAGACCACGGGCAACGGCGACTGCCACGTGATCCTGCGCGGCGGCACCGCCGGGCCGAACGCCGATGCGGCGTCGGTATCGGCGGCATTCGAGGAGATCGCCGCGGCGGGGATGAACCCGGGCGTGATGGTCGACGCCTCGCACGCGAACTCCGGCAAGGACCACGTGCGCCAGGCCGAGCTCCTCGGCGAACTCGCCGAGCGCATCGCTGCGGGGGAGACCGGCGTCAACGGGGTCATGGTCGAGAGTTTCCTCGCCGGCGGCGCACAGTCCACCGACGCCGAACCGCTCACCTACGGCCAGTCGGTGACCGACAAGTGCATCGACTGGGACACCACCGCCGAGCGGCTGCGCGAGCTGCACGACGCCGTCGCCCGCCGCCGGGCGCTCGTGTCGGTACCGGCCGAGTAGGCGCGCGAGAAATCGCGCGGCCACGCCTTGCGAACCGCGCACGCGTCGCCCGACGAAACGAGGGGGCGAGGCGTGCGCGGTAGTGTGGAACACGTGAAATTGCCCTCTCCCGTTTACTCCCTCTACGAGAATCGGCTGCGCGCGAGTCTCGACCCGGAGCGCATGCCGCGGCACGTCGCAGTGATGTGCGACGGCAACCGCCGCTGGGCGAAGGAGGCCGGGTTCACGGACGTCTCCCACGGGCACCGCGCCGGCGCTGTCAAGGTTGCCGAGCTATTGCAGTGGTGTGACGATCTGGGCATCGAAATCGCCACGATCTACCTGTTGTCGGTGGAGAACCTCGAGAGAGACGCCTCCGAGCTCGATTTGCTGCTCGACATCATCGGCGACGTGGTCGAGGAGATCTCGCGGTCGAATTCGAACTGGCGCGTCGGCGTCGTCGGGCACACGTGGCTGCTGCCCGAGCCGCTCGCGGCGCGGCTTCAGGCGGCGCAGGACGCATCGAAGGACAACACCGGCACC
>NZ_DYXM01000147.1 GCF_020742175.1 Dietzia timorensis | reverse complement strand
TTGAACCTACGCACAGAAAACCTCCCGTTTCGATTCGCGGGCGGAGATGACGTCCTCCACCCGCGCGACGACGCCGGGTCCTTGTAAAACCCGACAGCGGATCGCCGCTGATCAACCGCCTAAGGCATGTGATACGGATCACGATATGAACATTGCCTTACACATTGGTAAATCACTCTAATGCTTCTTTGTTTCGCGTAGATGACATTCGTGGATACCCGAATTGCCGGGGGCACTGTTGTTTACACCCGCTAACCGATCGGCGATTCCTTCGCCGGTCGGTTTACCGCGACTAACCCGCATTAACGGCCTGCCCACCCGGGGAGTTTTCGCGCGTCCCACGTGCGATTTTCTCCGCTCCATCAAAGATGCGGTTATCCTCATGTATATCGGATGTGATCCAAACAACAGCGGGTGTGGAGCTCCCACGCACCGCGCCCGGTCTCGCTGCGCACCCCTCGCTTCGCGCACGCGCCGACGGGCGACGTGATGGACGCATCCGCACAATGAAAATAGGCGAATAGGAGTGCCGTAATGTCGGATTCTTCGACCACGAACGAGAAGTACGCGCCGAGCGCGGAGTTTGCCGCGCAGGCAAATGCCACTGCCGATCTGTACACCGAGGCAGATGCCGATCGCCTCGCGTTCTGGGATAAGCAGGCGCGCAGACTCTCGTGGGACCAGGAATGGTCCGAGGTTCTCGACTGGTCGCAGGCTCCGGTGTCGAAGTGGTTCGTCGGCGGAAAGCTCAACGTCGCGGTCAACTGCATCGACCGCCACGTGGAGGCCGGCAACGGCGACCGCGTGGCCGTTCACTGGATCGGCGAGCCGAAGTCCGACTCCCGGGACATCACCTATTCCGACCTGCTGGCCGATGTCTCGCGCACGGCGAACTATCTCTCCTCGCTCGGACTCGTCGCCGGCGACCGTGTCGCCATCTACATGCCGATGATCCCCGAGGCCTACGTCGCGATGCTCGCCTGTGCGCGCCTCGGCCTGACCCACTCGGTCGTGTTCGCCGGATTCTCCTCCGCCGCGCTGCGCTCCCGCGTCGACGACGCGGAGGCAAAGGTCGTCATCACCTCCGACGGACAGTTCCGCCGTGGAAAGCCCGCGCCGCTGAAGGCCGCGGTCGACGACGCACTCGGAAGCTCGCTGCCGAGCGTCGACGGCCCCGCCGCCTCGGTGCAGAAGGTCCTCGTCGTCCGCCGCACCGGCATCGACGTCGAATGGGACGCCGAGCGCGACGTGTGGTGGGACGAGGTCATCCCCGAGCAGTCCGCCACCCACACCCCGGAATCGTTCGACGCCGAGCACCCGCTGTACCTGCTCTACACCTCCGGCACCACGGGCAAGCCCAAGGGCATCGTCCATTCCTCGGGTGGCTACCTGGTGCAGGCGTCCTACACGCACGACATCGTGTTCGACCTCAAGCCCGAGACCGACGTGTACTGGTGTACCGCCGATATCGGCTGGGTCACCGGACATACGTACGGCGTGTACGGTCCGCTATCCAACGGCGCGACGTGCGTGGTTTACGAGGGCACGCCGAACAGCCCCGACGAGCACCGCCATTTCGAGATCATCGAGGACAAGAAGGTCTCGATCTACTACTCCGCGCCGACGCTGATCCGCACGTTTATGAAGTGGGGCAAGGAAATTCCCGCCGCGCACGATCTGTCCTCGATCCGCGTGCTCGGCTCGGTCGGCGAACCGATCAACCCCGAGGCGTGGCGCTGGTACCGCGAGAACATCGGTGCGGGCAAGGCGCCGATAGTCGACACCTGGTGGCAGACCGAGACCGGCGCGATCATGGCGTCCCCGCTACCCGGGGTCACCGAGACCAAGCCCGGTTCGGCAATGCGTCCGCTTCCCGGGATCTCCATGGACGTCGTGAACAACGACGGCGAAACGATCCCCGCCGAGGAACAGGGCCTTCTCGTCGCCACCGAGCCGTGGCCGGCGATGCTGCGCGGCATCTGGGGCGACATGGAACGGTACCGCGACACCTACTGGTCGCATTTTGCCGAGCAGGGCTACTACTTCGCCGGTGACGGCGCCAAGTGGGACTCCGACGGGGCACTGTGGATCCTCGGCCGAGTCGACGACGTGATGAACATCTCCGGCCACCGCATCTCGACTTCCGAAGTCGAATCCGCACTGGTCGGGCACGAATCTGTGGCCGAGGCCGCCGTGGTCGGCGCGTCCGACGAGCAGACCGGCCAGGCGATCGTGGCGTACGTGATTCTGCGGGAGAACCACGCCGATTCCGGCGACGAGCTCATCGACGCTCTCAAGGCAGCGGTGAGCAAGGACATCTCGCCTATCGCCAAGCCGCGCGACATCACCATCGTCCCCGAGTTGCCCAAGACCCGCTCCGGCAAGATCATGCGCCGCCTGCTGCGGGACCTCGCCGAGGGCCGCGAGGTCGGGGATACCTCCACGTTGTCGGACCCGTCGATTATGGAGGCCCTGCAGAAGAAGTAACTCCGCCGTCATAGGCCCTTCTGTGGTTTTTCCCAGGGCGGGGGCGGACACATTTACGCATCGAATATGGACCCGGGCGGCCCGGACTTTGCACCCATCACTGCCAATCGTGGCAGGATTGGGGACAATGGTCGCGGGGCCGCCCGGTTATCATTTCGAAAGTGGGCCGCGAAGATCGACGCACCGGCCATGAGCGGACGAGCACAAATGGCGAGTCGGCGGACGGACGCCGACGACATCAAGAACCCTAAGGAGAAGCCGTGAGCAACGAGCACGACAACGTGAAGAACCCTGAGGGCTCGATACCGCTGCGTGATGCTGATTCGCTCAAGCGCGGGGACGCCAGTATCGGCGACCTCGTGAAGAACGCGACGACGCAGGTATCCACGCTCGTCCGCTCGGAGATCGAGCTCGCCAAGACCGAGGTCACCGACCAGGTCAAGAAGGCCGGCATCGGCGGCGGCATGTTCGCCGCGGCGGCGCTGTTCCTTCTGCTCTCGCTCCCGCCGCTCACCTTCATGTTCGCGCATCTGATCTCGATGTGGATGGGCACGAAGACGTGGACCTGGTTCGGCTTCCTCATCATCTTCGTCGTGCTTCTCCTGCTCGCGGTGATCTGCGCGCTCATCGGCCTTGCGAAGGTGAAGAAGATCCGCAAGCCGCAGCGCACGATCGACTCCGTGTCCGATCTCAAGCTCGCCGTGCCGCAGAAGAACGCCAAGACGCAAGCGGTGCAGCCCCGCCAGTAGGCGCCCGCCTTTCGCCCGCGTGAGGAGCCAGTAGAAATCGCAGCGTTGACCCGCAAGAACGCACCACCGCCCCCAGATCCGGCGGTGGTGCGTTTTTCTGGACCCTGGACCCACCGCGACGTCTCCGCCAACGGCACGCGGCTCCACATCGCCGAGATGCTCCCCAGCGGGGGCGAGGCGTTCGCTGCGCGACCGCCACTCGCGCTACTCGTGCACGGCTTCGGCGGGATCTGGTGGACGATGCGCGGGCTGCTCGAACCGCTTGCCGCCGCCGGATATCACGCCGTCGCCCTCGACCTGCGCGGACACGGCGATTCGGACAAGCCGCCGCGCGGCTACGACGCGTGGACGCTCGCCGCGGATGTGACGAACCTGATCCGCGCGCTCGGCCACACCGAGGCCGTGCTCGTCGGCCACGGCGAGGGCGGCTACCTCGGGTGGACCGCCGCCTACCGGCGCCCGCGCGCAGTGCGTGCGCTCGTCGCCGTGTCCTCCCCCCACCCGCTCGCCATGCGCTCGCAGTGCCTGCGCAGCCAGGCCCAGCGCGCGGCCGTACTCCCCGACCTCACCTTCGACCAAATCCCGCGCGCCGCCGAACGTCGGCTCCTCGCCGACGATGCGGCCTATATCGAGAACGTGACCCGCGCCCACGGCGGTTTCGCGTGGACCGGGAGCGAGGACTTCGCCGAGACGGCCCGCGTGCTGCGGCTCGCGATGCAGATCCCCAAGGTCGCGCACCTGACGCTGGAATCCCGGCGCTGGATGTTTCGCAGCCAGTTCCGTCCCGATGGCCGCGACTACCGACGCACCGTTCGCGGGCAGCTCGAGCATCAGGTGCTCGCGATCGGCGGAGAGCAGGACTCGTTCGTTCTCCCCGAGACGATCGAGCGGTCACAAAAGTTTGCGCCCGCGACGACGCAGGTGATGCTTCCGGGTGTCGGCCATTACGCGCCGATGGAGGATCCGGCGGCGCTCGCGCGCGAGATCATCGATTTCGCGGCAGACCTGCCGCAGTAGCCGGCGGGGCTACGGGTGCCCGGCGAGGGCCGACGCTATGCCGAGCCGACGCAGCGCTCGGTGTCGACGGACTGGGTTTGCCCTTCCGCCGCTTGCACCGTCGGCATGATCTGGTCGAGCGTGAGCGCATAGCCCGTCTCCGTTGCATCGAGGGCGGCGCCGAAGATGATGCCGATGACGGTGCCGTCCGGGGCGATGAGCGGACCGCCGGAATTGCCCTCCTGCACGTCCGCACGCAGCGTGTAGACGTCGCGCTCGACCTGCGCGTCGCGGTAGATGTTCGGCCCGCGGAGCGTGACCTCCTCGCGCACGCGCGCCGCGCCCGCGTGGTACGGGCCGTTGCCCGGGTAGCCGAGAACGATCGCGTCATCGCCGGACTGCACATCGCGGTCCGTGCCGAGCGCCATCGGCGGGGCGGTGAGACCGGGGACATCGAGCACCGCGATGTCGACGTCCGGGTTATATGCGACGACGTTCGCGTCGATCGCCACGTCCTCGGACACCTCGACGCGGACGGTGTCGGTGCCGGCAACGACGTGGGCGTTCGTGATAACCCGGTTCGGCGCGTAGACCACACCCGAACCCTCGAGCGCGCGGCGGCACTGCTCGGCGCGGCCCATGATCTTCACCACCGACGGGGTCACCGACTGCACGATTGGGTTGTTCTGGAGATCCGGATCGGCGGGCGGCACCTCCCGCAGAGGCATTTCCGAGAACGGGCCGAGGATCCCCGGGAAGCCGGTGTCGACAAGTACCTCGGCGAACGTGCTCGGGATCGAGCGCAGCTGGTTGGGCGCGACGCGATCCATCTCCGACAGGATTGTCGAGCCGCGGATCGCCTCCGCTGCGGCGGTGTCCTCCCGCGCCGATACCGGAATCGCCACGAGCCACGCGACAAGCAGGATCGCCGCGGCCTGGAGCACCGCCCCGATGAGCGAATCGACGCCCCGCGCGACGGTCGAGCCGCTGATAGTGCTGCGCAGCGCCCGACCGATCGTCTGACCGGCGACCTGCCCGATTATGACCATGAGCGCGACGATGCCGAGCCCGGCGAACAGCCTCGCGACCGGACTGTCGAGGTTCTCGACGACATGAGGTGCGACAAGCAGACCGGACGTGGCACCGACGGCGACGCCGAGCAGCGCGAACGCCGCGGACAACGCGCCACTGAGCCACCCGGCGAACGCCGCCAGCACGGCGAGGAGCACCAGGGCTATGTCGAGCCACGTCGAACCAGTCAGGACGCGCCCTCCTCGTCTGTTCCGCCGCGGTGCGGCGCCTCGTCGTCTTGCTCGGGCGTTGGGCTTTCTGGCCGTCCAACGTCCGGGCGGAGTATTTCCGTTCCCAGCCTGCGGAAATCGGCGTCTGGATCGGGATCGTCCGACCGGAGGTGGGCCGCGTTCCGCAGCTCCTCCAGCACCTCGCGGCGCGGCCACGAGTGTTCCTCCCCGTTCGCCGAGGCGGACAGAGTTTCCTCGAGATCCCGGATATCGCCGGAATCCCACTCGAGGTCCCACCCGGCCAATTGCGTGGCCGCGGCGAGCACCCCGGCGGTGAAACCCCACAACACCAGGTCTCCGATATTAAATGCTGGACCCTGCCAACCCGCGGATTGGCGCACCGTAAAGCGATGTGCGGGGTCGAGTAGGTCGCCGAGCGGGGGTGTGAGCACCCGCGCCGTCTCCGCCTGATCGGCGGCGTGCACCCGACCGGGTTCGCGCCAATACGCCAGCACCGGGAATACCGAGTAATTCGACACCGGGATGTACAACGACCCGGTGACGGCGAGGATGTCGACGGAATCCGGGTCGAGCCCGGTCTCCTCCTGCGCTTCGCGAAGCGCCGTGTCCGGGATCTTCTCGTCGACCGCCTCGCTGCCGCCGCCGGGGAACGAGATCTGCCCGGCGTGGCTGCCGAGCGTCGCCGCGCGGTGCGTGAGCAGGACCCGCGCATCCGCCGGTGGCCTGGGGCCGGGCGCATCCGGGTCCCCCGAGAACAGCACGAGCACCGCGGACGTGCGGTGCGGCCGTCCGCTGGGGTGCGGCACCCCGCCGTCACCCTCCGGCGGTCTGCGCTCGGGCAGGAGCTTTGTGACGTCGCCGGAGCGTGCCGCCGCGACCAGCGGGGCCAGCCACCGCGGATAATCGTCGGCGAAGCGGTAACCGCTCAGGTCGAAATAGTCCTCCGGCGGGAAGAACGTCGCTCCCACTACGACACCCCCTGGCCGAGGTAGGTGTCGACTGCGTCGACCACGTCCTCCGGCCCGCGCATGAGCTGCGGGAGCACCTTCGCCACAGTGCCATCGGGCGCGACGAGGATATTCACCGGGAGCACCGGAGGGGCACCGGCAGCCTCGGCGATGTCGCCGCCGGCGTCGACGAGCGAGGGCAGTTCGGTGACGCCGAGCTCCTGCAGCATCTTCAGGCCCTTCGCCTCGTCCGGATCGGCGTGGACGAGCACGATCTGCGCCGAGTCGCCGAGTTCTTCCTGAGCGTCGCGGAGCGCGGGGAGCTCTCGTCGGCACGGCTCGCACCAGTAGGCCCACAGGTTGATCAGCGTCGGCTTGCCCGCGGCGATCTCGGCGAAGGTCTTCTCCTCGCCGTCGGCCATGCACACGAGGGATACCGCGCCCAGCGGCCCCGCGTCCGCGGCGGCGTCGGGTGCAGCGTCCTCGCCGGCCGCCTGCCCCGCCGGGCACGACGGGAGTCCAACCTCCGAGCGCAGCGCGGCGTCCGCGGGGCGATAAGGACCGGGGGTCACCCCGCCCGACGAGCCGGGCGCGGCAGGTCCGGCGTCATTCGCGGGTTGTTCCTGTTCCGAGGAGCCGAGGGTGCTCCACAGCGCCGCGACAAGCGCGGCGACGACGATGACGGCGACGATGGACCAGCGTGCGGACGAACTCATCGGACGGCTTCCCCGGTTTGGTCGGCCGCGACGGCGTCCGCGTCCAGCGGTGCGCCGTCGGCGTCGAGGCCGGCGAGGGCGAGAAGGTGCTCGCGGTTCTCCCCGGACACCAGCTTCGCCGCGGCGACCGGGTCCATCGGGCCGGCCTTCCCCGCGGAGGGGCACTGCCGCGCGAGGAAGCACGCCCCGCACGCGGGCTTGCGGGAATGGCACACGCGACGGCCGAACCAGATGATCCGGTGGCTGGTGTCCGTCCACACCTTGCGCGGCAGCAACTCGGCGACGGCGTGCTCGATCTTCACCGGGTCCGTCTCCTCGGTCCAGCCCCAGCGGTGCACGAGTCGCTGGAAATGGGTGTCGACGGTGAGCCCGGGGGTGTCGAACGCGTTGCCGAGCACCACGTTCGCGGTCTTGCGGCCGAATCCCGGGAGGGTGATGAGGTCCTTCATCCGCCGCGGCACCTCGCCGTCGAATCGCTCGACGAGCGCCGCGCCGAGGCCTTGAATGCTGCGTGCCTTGTTGCGGTAGAACCCCGTCGAACGGATGAGCTGCTCGAGCTCCTCGCGGTCCGCGCCCGCGTAATCGGCTGCCGTGCGGTAGCGCGCGAATAGCGCCGGGGTCACCATATTCACCCGGGCATCGGTGCACTGCGCGGACAGGATCGTCGCGACCGAAAGCTCGAGCGGGTTGGTGAAATCGAGTTCGCACCACACCTCGGGAAACGCCTCGCCGAGCTCGCGCGCCATCCGACGGGCGCGCCGCGTGAGCCCCAGCGAGGTTTCCGTGCCGCGCATCGCGGCGGTAGGTCGCCGCCGTGCGGGGACGGAAGAGCCAGCAGACATGCCCTCAATCCTACTGTGGCGGCTCGCCGTTTCCCCCACCGCCGCCGGGAGCGCACACCCTCACAACCCGCCCATGACGGCGGAGGGGTTTGGCCCTTTACGGCGCCGGCAGGTTAACTTGTGTCCTATGAACGCTGTCTTCGTTGTCCTTGCGCCCTTGGCCATCGCCATCTTCGCGCTTGTGATGGAGCGCTTCGAGGCAAAGGTCGTGGGTACCACCGGCGAGACCGCGACTCCGGTCGCCGAGGCACCCTCGACGCCGCCCACTACCGAAAAGCCCACCGAGGACGACTGACGACTGAGGGCCGCCGTCGTTGCGCCGCCCGCGGCACCTCGCGAGACCGTGGCTAACAGAAATCATTACTAGCCAGAGGCATTTTTCGACTTTCGTAGAATTGGCCGGATAGGTCGCCAACGCACCTTGATGCACGATACAGTGGTGCCTGCCACATTCGCCCCAGCCACCACGACGGGGTCGAGTGTGCTGCTGTTCTGCGTAGAAGGTGCCAAAGCGCCGCTGCGTGAGCGGCGTACCCCGTGGAAAGAGACCGCGCGGGTTCCCCATACGAAAGAAGGCAATCTCCGTGGATGACGCACTGAGCAGAGCCGGCATTTTCCAGGGCGTCGACCCTGCCGCCGTCAAAGCGCTGCGCGATGACTTGTCTCCGGCGGAGTTCTCGCGAGGCGAAACCATCATCCGCGAGGGCGAGCCGGGCGAGACGCTTTACATCATCATCGATGGCAAGGTGAAGCTCTCGCGCAAGTCCCCCGACGGCCGCGAGAATCTCCTGTCGGTCCTCGGCCCGTCGGATATGTTCGGCGAGCTGTCGATCTTCGACCCGGGTCCACGCACGTCGTCCGCGATTTGCGTGACCGACGTAAAGGTCGAATCGATGAACCGCACGGCGCTGCGCCGCTGGATTTCCGAGCGCCCCGAGATCGCCGATCAGCTGCTGCGCGTGCTCGCCCGTCGTCTCCGCCGCACGAACAACAACCTCGCCGACCTCATCTTCACGGACGTGCCCGGCCGCGTCGCCAAGGCGCTGCTGCAGCTTGCGCAGCGTTTCGGCCAGAAGGAAGGCACCGCAATTCGGGTCACCCACGACCTAACGCAGGAAGAGATCGCCCAGCTCGTCGGCGCCTCCCGCGAGACGGTCAACAAGGCGCTCGCCGAGTTCGCCCACCGCGGCTGGCTGCGCCTCGAGGGCAAGTCGGTGATCATCTCCGATCCCGAGCGCCTCGCCCGCCGCGCACGCTGAATCACGCGCCCACGGGCGCCTTCGAACTACCCGCGTTCTGCGATGTAATCCATCGCGACGCGGGTACTTTGTTCTGCGGCCGCGAGTAGCACTGGATCGGTGACCTCGGTGTAGATGTCGCGGGTGATCTCCGCCGCGCCGGCGTCGGCGCCGAGCCTCGCGATCGCCTCGCGCACTTGATCGAGCCGGGAGTTGCGGTGCGCCTCGAGCGCAGCGGCCGCCGCTGCGACGTCCGCCACGTCCGGCCCGTGGCCCGGAACGCCGGGGCGGCCGGCGAACTCTTGCAGAGCGCGCAGCGAATCGAGATAGTCCGGAAGCGAGCCGTCGGTCGAGTCGAGGACCGTCGAGTCGCGGCCGAGGATGGTGTCACCGAGGACGACGCAGTCGGTCTCGCCGCCGGCCGGCGCGACGTCCAGGCAGATCGAGTCCGCGGTATGGCCGGGCGTCGCAATGACGCCGATGCGCAGACCCGCCGCCTCGACGACCTCACCGGTCGCGAGCGGCTCGGCCCCTCGGCAATGCTCTGAAAGTAGCGCGCGCACGGGAGCGCCGGTGAGCCGGACGAATTCGTCGATCCCGTCGGTGTGGTCGGCGTGCCGGTGGGTGATGAGAACCAGCGAGACCTCCCCGGCCGCCTCGGCGAGCACCCTCGCGTGCCCGGCGTCCTCCGGCCCCGGGTCGACGACCACGGACTGCGCGGCGCCGGGCGCGCGGAGGACCACGGAGTTCGTGCCCTCCATCGTCATCGGCGAGGGATTGTCGCAGAGCACGACGGAGGCGGCGCGGGTCCCGGCAACGGGGCGGAGCGCCTCGTAGGCAGGGAATTCGCCGGCGGGCATCGCTATCCCTCGACCTCGACGATCAGCTCCACCTCGACTGGCGCGGCGAGCGGCAGCTCGGACACCCCGACTGCGGAGCGGGCGTGCACCCCTGCGTCGCCGAAGATCTCGGCGAGCACATCGGACGCCCCGTTGATGACGGCGGGCTGGGAGTGGAACCCCGGGGCCGAGGCGACGAACCCGACGAGCTTGACGACACGCACGATGGCGTCGATCCCGACGAGATCATCGATCGCGGCGAGCGCGTTGAGCGCACACTGGCGGGCCATTACCGCCGCCTCGTCGACGCCGAGATCCCCGCCGACCTTGCCGGTTCCCAGCAGTTCGCCGTCACGAAGCGGGAGTTGTCCCGAGGTGTACACGTACGCTCCGGAGCGCACCGCCGGGGTGTAGCTGCCCACCGGGGCGGCCACGTCTGGCAGTTCGATCTCGAGGGACTCGAGCTTGCGGGTCCAATAGCCTTCGCTCATTCTTCTCGCCTCAATCACGGTGTCTGTCGTTGGTGCGCGGGCGGTTTATGCCTTGACGCGCTTCATGTACGCGACGTGCTGCTCGCCCGTCGGCCCGGGCAGGACCGTGACGAGCTCCCAGCCGTCCTCGCCCCACTGGTCGAGGATCTGCTTCGTCGCGTGGGTGAGCAGCGGAACGGTCGAGTACTCGAACTGGACAGGGCTCTGTGGTGTAGTCATGGCCCCACTCTATAAGAATTGGCACATTCCCCAACCCCGCCCGCGGATCTCGCCGCCCGCACACCGCGCGTGGCGAAAAACACGTCCCAGCGCACGCCGCAAATTCCCGCATTCCGGTTCCACTGCGGCGCGGCCGGTTAGGCTGAAACACATGTCCCACGAAGCCGCCTCGGCGCCGACCCTCGCCGACGATCTGCGCGGGAGGTTCTCGGCCGCCTCCGCCGCTGCGCAGATCCATTTCGTCTCCGGTAAGGGAGGCACGGGCAAGACGACAGTCGCCGCAGCGCTTGCCCTTTCGTTGGCGAGCGAGGGCAACCGTGTGTTGCTCGTCGAGGTCGAGGAACGCCAGGGCATCGCCCGTCTCTTCGATCGCGGACCGCTGCCCTACAAGGAGGTCCACCTGGCCTCCCCGGAGGGAGGCGGCGAGGTCCACGCGCTCGCCATCGAGACCGAGGCGGCGATGCTCGAATACATGGCGATGTTCTACCGCCTCGGCACCCTCGGCAAGGCGATGCGCGCAACGGGCGCCATCGAGTTCGCGACCTCGATCGCGCCGGGCATCAAGGACGTGATTCTCACCGGCAAGATCAAGGAAACCGCGACCCGCGACGAGGCGAAGGGCGAGGACACCTACGACGCGATCGTCGTCGATTCCCCGCCGACGGGTCGCATCCACCGCTTCCTCGACGTCACGGTCGCGATGGCGGGCCTCGCCCGCGGCGGGCCGATCCACGCGCAGGCGAATGACGTCGCGCGGCTGCTCCATTCGCGCCGCACCGTGGTGCACCTGGTTACGCTGCTCGAATCGCTGCCCGTGCAGGAGACGCTCGACGCGATCGCCGAAATCGAATCGGTCGGGATCTCCGTCGGTCATGTCATCGTCAACCGCGCGAACCCGAAGTTCGTCGAGCCGGAGGACCTGCCGCGCTTCGCTGCCGATGGGCCCGATCCGCGCCAGCTCGCCGATGGCCTCTCAACCGCGGGCATCGTCTCGGGGACCTCAGCGGAATACTCGGAGGACGAGCGCGCGCTCGTCGAGGGGCTCATCGTCGAGTCGATGGAGCACGCGCGCGTCGCGCAAGGGCAGATCGCTGCTGCGGAGTCCCTTTCCGAGGCGGGGGCGAAAACGCTGGTCCTGCCCCATCTCCCCGGCGGCATCGACACGTCCTCGCTGTTCGAACTCGCGGCGGTACTCAACGACCAGGGCGTCACCCGCAGCAGAGAAGGAGCCGGAAAATGACACGGCTGGACACCGAACGGCTCCTCACCACCCGCGCGACCCGGGTCATCGTGTGCACCGGGGCCGGTGGAGTCGGCAAGACGACCACCTCGGCGGCGCTCGCGGTCCGCGCGGCCGAAATGGGCCGCCAGGTCGTCGTCCTCACCATCGATCCGGCCCGCCGTCTTGCGCAGGCGCTCGGCATCGAGGGTCTCACGAACACTCCGCAGGAGGTGGACCTATCCGCCCATGACGTCGGAGAGGCCGCTCCCCAGAACAACTCCGATGCACCCGAGTCCGGTGGACGGTTGTTCGCGATGATGCTCGATATGAAGGGCACCTTCGATGAGCTCGTCGCGCAAAACTCGACGCCCGAACGGGCCGAGCGGATCATGGCGAACCCGTTTTACAAGACACTTGTCGAGTCCTTCGCAGGCACCCAGGAATACATGGCGATGGAAAAACTCGGGCAATTGCTCGAGGATTCCTCGTGGGACCTGGTGGTCGTAGACACACCGCCGTCACGTAATGCCCTCGATTTTCTCGATGCTCCGGCCCGCCTGGCGGGGTTCATGGATTCGCGGCTGATGCGCATGTTGGCCACGCCGGGCCGCGGCATCGGCCGCCTCGCGTCCGGCGCGATGAGCGCGGCGCTCAAGGGGATCTCGCGGATCGTGGGGTCGGCGATGCTGTCGGATGCGAGCGAGTTCGTCCAGGCGCTCGATTCGACGTTCGGAGGCTTCGCCACCCGGGCCGCGCGCACGCAGGCGGTACTCCGCCGCCGCGGCACCGAGTTCGTCGTCGTCGCGAGCGCGGAGGCGCCGGCACTGCGCGAGGCTGGTTTCTTCGTCGACCGCCTCACCGAGGAGGGCATGCCGCTGTCCGGCGTGGTCATCAACCGCACCCACCCCCGCCTGGTGGATCTCGGCCCCGACGAGGCCACTGCCGGCGCGCGCCGGATTGCGAAGGACTATCCGGAGGCCGCGGCGGCGCTCGACATCCACACCGAGCGCGCGCTGACCGCCCGCGAAGAGGTGCGCCTGATCAGCGGGTTCACCAAGCAGCGCCCGTCGGTGCCGGTGGTCGGTGTTCCGTCGCTGCCGTTCGAGGTCTCGAGCCTCTCCGCGCTGCGAGCTCTCGGCAGCCAGCTAGTCGGCAAGGAATAGAGCACCAGCGGGCACGAAAAAGCCCGGCGTGCATCGTCTCGTCGACGATGCGGCGCCGGGCCTTGCCACGTCGGCCCATGGGCCGGGGCGTGTAGCGAATCAGTTCACCGCGCGAGCCTGGGTACGTGCGGCGGCACGGTCGAGCTGCTCGGCGTAGAAGTCCGCCCACGAGGTGACATCCGGGTACTGCTTGAGCAGCGCGCGGCGCTGCCTTTCGGTCATCCCACCCCAGACGCCGAACTCGACGCGATTGTCGAGCGCGTCGGCGCGGCACTGGAGGAGAACGGGGCAGTGGCGGCAGATTGCCGCCGCCTGGCGCTGGGCTGCGCCCTTGACGAAAAGCTCGTCCGGGTCGATATCACGGCACCTCGCCTGGGAGACCCACTGCTGACGTGCTTCGCCGACGATGGATTCGGCTCCCGCGATTTGTGATCCCCTCCCCTGCAGCGGCTGGTGGGTCTTGTTTTCCGACGAGCCTTCGGCTCCGCCGCTCGAGGTGGACTTCACAGGTGCCGTCATATTGTTGCCCCTAACATCGTCTGGGAGCACGCGATAGGGGTGCGCTGCGCTCCGTGAACCTTATGCATGCCATCGCTACTTATGTATGCATACTTAATTGCGTACACCATTCACATGCTGCTGGTGAGTCAAACTCCCAGAACCAAGCCCTTACGCGGGTGGAGCGAAAGCGCTCCGCCTCGCATTCGAGCCCGGGACCGAGAAACTTGAAAACTCTCAGCCTCTACAAACGGTGATACAACTATTGTTACCGCAGTCACACGCTGAAAGTAAATAGGGCTCAATATTTCGAACTGATTTAGCGTCCAGAAGCGAGAGCCCGGGCCACAAACCCGGAGATCCGGCAGGCACCGGGAAAACCCGGTGAACACGCGACACCGCGGGGTTGGCTCTCAGTTTCATTCGATAGGATTCGGCCTGTGTCGAATTTCGCCAAGCTGCTAAGACTGCTGCTGGCCTGCATCGCCGCCGGTATCGTCTTCGCCGGCTCGATGTTCCCAGTGGTAGGCGCCGTGGGCTTGTCTTCTAATAAGATGGCCAGCTCTCTCGCATCCACCTCCGCGGATCTCATCAAGGGCGATATGCCCCAGATCACCACGGTCACCGATTCCAAGGATCAGCCGATCGCTTGGATCTACGACCAGCAACGGATCGTGGTCCCCTCCGAAGAGATCTCGGAGAACATCAAGCTCGCGATCATTTCCATGGAGGATCGTCGCTTCCTCGACCACCAGGGCGTGGACTGGCAGGGCACGGCTCGCGCGATGGTCACCAACTTCACCGCGGGCGGCGTGCAACAGGGTGCGTCGTCAATCGACCAGCAGCTGATCAAGAACTACCAGTTCCTCGTCTCGGCCCAGTCCGAGAGCGAGCGCCGCGAGGCAATCGAGGTCACCCCCGCACGTAAGCTTCGCGAGATCCGGATGGCGCTCGCGCTCGACAAGGAGCTGTCCAAAGACGAGATCCTGTCGAAGTACCTCAACCTGATCTCGTTCGGCAACGGCGCATTCGGCGTACAGGTCGCGGCGAAAACCTACTTCGGTACCGACGCGAGCGAGCTCACCGTGCCGCAGTCCGCGATGCTCGCCGGCATGGTGCAGTCGACGTCGATGTACAACCCGTACACGAATCCCGAGGCCACGACGGATCGTCGCAACACGATCATCGACGCCATGGCGAGCACCGGCTCGATCACCCCGCAGGAGGCCGAGCAGTACAAGCAGGAACCACTCGGAGTGCTTGACCAGCCGCAAGCGGTCCCGAACGGCTGTATCACCGCGGGTTCGCGCGGCTTCTTCTGCGATTACGTACTCCAGTACCTGCAGGCCAACGGCATCAGCCGCGAAACGATGAGCCGCGGCGGATACACGATCAAGACGACCCTCGACGATACGGTCCAGGACTCGGTCCAGAACTCGCTCGACACCTACGGCCAGCCGCATGGCGACGGCGTCGCCGAGGTCATGAGCGTCGTCGAACCGGGCGACGATGCCCACAAGGTCAAGGCGATCGCGTCCTCGCGCGCGTACGGCCTCGACCAGACCAACGAGGAAACCGTCCAGCCGCAGCCATTCTCCATGGTGGGAGACGGAGCTGGTTCCGTATTCAAGATCTTCACGGTCGCCGCGGGCATGGAAAAGGGCATGGGAACCAATTCCTACGTGTCCGTCCCCTCGCGCGTGCAGCTCGAGGGGTTCGGTGCCGGCGGCGCCGCGGGCTGTCCGCCCGGCATGTACTGCGTCGAGAACGCCGGCTCCTACCCGAGCTCGCTTTCACTGACCGACGCTCTAGCGCAATCGCCGAACACCGCGTTCGTCAACATGATCTCGCAGGTCGGAGTCGAGCCAACGGTGGAGATGGCGGTGCGTCTCGGCCTGCGCTCGTACGCGGAAAACGGCACGGCACCCAACGGGCAATCGCTCCAGGACTTCGTCACCGACAACAACCTCGGCTCGTTCACCCTCGGCCCGGACGCGGTCAACGCGTTGGAGCTGTCGAACGTCGGCGCCACGCTGTCCTCCGGCGGCACCTGGTGCCCGCCGAGCCCGATCGAATCGATCACGGATGCCAACGGCCGCCCCGTTTCGATGAATGAGGAACCGTGCGAGCAAGTCGTCACCGAGGGATTGGCCAACACCCTGGCCGCCGCGATGGGCAAGGACGACAAGCCGGGCGGCACCTCGGCGAACGCCGCCGCCTCGGCCGGCTGGAACCTACCCATGGCCGGCAAAACCGGCACCACCGAATCCCACCGGTCCTCGGCCTTCCTCGGCTTCACCAACGAGTTCGCCGCCGCCACGTACGCGTTCAACGACGGCCCGGAAACGTCCTCCCTGTGTAAGTCCCCCCTCCGTCAATGTGGATGGGGCGACCTCTACGGCGGCGACGAGCCGGCCCGCACGTGGTACGCGGCGTTCATGCCGATAGTCGGGCACTTCGACGAGATCCAGCCATTCAGTCCGGATCCCGCCTACCAGGCGGGCACGACGGCATCCAAGGGTGCGCCCAACGTCGTGGGCATGAGTCAGTCCGCAGCGACCTCCGCGCTCGAGGCGGCCGGGTATTCGGTGGAGACCGAATTCACCTCCGGCGGATCCGTGCCCTACGGCCAGGTCCTGTCGGTCGAGGAGAATCTCGAAATCCCCGGCTCCACGATGACGATCACGGTGTCCGACGGCTCGGGCAGCGGAGGGTCGGGCGCCTCCGGCGGTTCCGGAGGAGGCTCCGCCCCCGGCACGTCCGGCGGCGGTGGCGGCGGCGCCACTGTCGGCCCCGACGGCGAGGAAGTTCGTGACGTGCCGGGCTACGCCCCGCTCACCATCTCGCCGAACGGCTAACCCGCCAAGAGTGCACGGCCGGGCCCCCACGAAGTTTCTCGGTAGATATTTGTGGTGGCCCGGCGAGTATCCTGGATCCATGGCCCGATCACGTCGTCCTGCTGAACCGTCCACCGCCCAAGCTCTCGTACAAGCGGGGGTGGCCGCCGCTGCTACGGGTCTCGTGTACGGGACGATGTACGAGCGCAATAACTATCGGGTGCGCCAGGTCGAGCTTCCGATCCTTCCGCCCGGCACCTCCCCCCTGCGCATTCTGCACATCTCCGATCTGCACATGCTTCCCGGCCAGCGCGTGAAGACGGCGTTCCTGCACAGCCTCACCCGTCTTCGACCAGATTTCGTCGTCGACACGGGCGACAACCTCTCAAGCGATCGTGCCGTGCCCTCCGTCAT
>NZ_DYXM01000146.1 GCF_020742175.1 Dietzia timorensis | reverse complement strand
GGGCGCGAACGTGGTCTACCGCGACGACATCATGCCCCCGATCGGCGACTACAACCACTTCATCCAGGCGATCTCGGGCGCGCCGTTCGGCATCGGGTTCCTGCTCGATCGGTTCAACGGGCTTCCGGTCGCAGGAGGATGCCGCTAGCGGCGAAATCGAAGAATGACGCCGGGGTCGGACCGCTTCGCAAGCGTTCCCACCCCGGCGTCATCCATTGGTGGTTCGTTACCGACGCCCAATACAAGGCGCCGGACGTCTTGGTTACGAGGCGTACGAGCGCAGGCGCTCTGCACGATCCCCGTCGCGGAGCTTGGCCATGACCTCGCGCTCGATCTGGCGCACCCGCTCGCGGGAGAGGCCGAAGCGGCGACCGATCTGGTCAAGCGTGCGGGGCTGGCCATCGTCGAGGCCGAAGCGCATCGTGATGACCTGCTGCTCGCGCTCCTCGAGAGTCGAGAGCACCTCGCGTACGTCGGAGTGCATGACGTGGGTGACGACGGTGTTCTCGGCGCTGATCGCCTCGGCGTCCTCGATGAAGTCGCCGAGCGGCGCCTCCTCGTCGGCGCCGACGGGCATGTCGAGGCTGACCGGATCGCGCGAGTGGTCGAGCAGTTCCTCGATCTTGTTCGCGGCGATGCCCGACTCCTCGGCGAGCTCCTCGAAGCTGGCCTCGCGGCCGAGCTGCTGGTGCATCTCGCGCTTGATTCGGGCGAGCTTGTTGACCTGCTCGACGAGATGGACGGGGAGCCTAATGGTGCGGGACTGATCGGCCATGCCGCGGGTGATCGCCTGACGGATCCACCACGTCGCGTAGGTCGAGAACTTGAAGCCCTTGGCGTAATCGAACTTCTCCATCGCGCGGATGAGGCCGAGGTTGCCCTCCTGGATCAGGTCGAGGAGCGGCATGCCGCGGCCGGTGTAGCGCTTGGCAAGGGAAACCACGAGGCGGAGGTTTGCCTCGAGAAGGTGCGCACGAGCGGATTGCCCCTCGGCGACAATAGTCTTGAGGTCGGCACGGCGCTGTGGGCTGATGCGCTTCTTCGTGTCGAGAATGTGCTGCGCGTAGAGGCCGACTTCGATCGCCTTGGACAGCGTTACCTCGTCCTCTGCGTTGAGTAGTGCCGTCTTGCCGATTCCATTGAGGTAAACGCGAACCAGGTCCGCTGAGGGGCCCTGTCCTTCTGCTTCAAATTCCTTACGGGCGTCCTGGCGGGTGGTGGCTGACGTCATTACTCCTCCTATGGCGCGCGCCGCTGGCTGCGGCCGCCGACCTGCAAGCAGACAAACTTGCCTATTGTTTTCCCGGGTTGGCCGGTTGTTTGTGAATAACCGAGAAGGTCTTCAAAGAGTCCAACGAGATCTTCTCCCGCTTTGTTCCCGATTGGCCTCAATTCAATACCCTCAACCTTCTTTGCGCGAGTAGTAGGCGCTGAGAAGTGACTGAGAGGTGCGTCTCATTTCGGGCACACTCGACGCGCGGGAGTCGGCGAAGTTACGGCGAGGTTTCCACAAGCACTGTAAAAGGCCCATCGTTTACCGACTCGACATACATATGCGCCCCGAAAACTCCCGTGGAAACGGAAAGTGAACGCTTGCGCAACTCCTCGACGAGGGCGTCGAATAGGGGCTCGGCATCGGCGCTCGGCGCCGCCCGCTGCCACGAGGGGCGGCGTCCTTTTCGGGTGTCGCCGTAGAGCGTGAATTGACTGACCAGAAGCACGGGGGCGTCGATGTCGGAGGCGGAGACCTCGGCGGTGTCGCCGGCCTCGACGACGGTGAGAATGCGAAGCTCGGCGATCTTGCGCGCCATGGTGGCGACGTCCTCTCCGCCGTCATCGACGGAAATGCCGACGAGCCCCAGAATCCCGGGTCGCGGGAGCTCGCCCACGACCTCGCCGTCGACGAGGACGCGGGCCGAGGACACGCGTGTGAGCACTGCTTTCATTTTGCTTCCCCTAAGTTCTACGAGGTGGAACGCTCGTCGTGGGCCGGCCACCACTCTTCGAGGCACATCCCGCGGGCGCCGCGCGGCACGACGATGCCGTGGCGGAACAGGTCGACGACGATCGAACGGATCTCCCGGCCGGCAGTCTGTTCGTCGAGTCCTCTGGACAGCGCGGCGAGCTGGACGATCTCCGCCAGTGGCAGGCCGCCCTGTTCGATCCCGCGCAGCACAGAGGCGATCGTCGCGTCGACCTCGTGGCGCCAGCGCGGACCGGAGGCGCGCTCGACGACGAACCACGAGGCGGATTCGCCGGGCGCTGGGCCGACCCCTGCGCGGCCGGATGCGTTCCCGAGCCGCTGCGATTCATATATGACGACGGACGGCGCAATCTCGAAGACGCACGCGTCGATGTCTTCCTCGTCGCAGTCGCGAAGCCAGTCGGCGCGCGCGAAGTGGGCGAGCGCCTCGGCGCCGAGGCCCGGATCGAACGGGTGGGTGAGTTCCTCGCAGACAACCTCCGAGGGGCCATCGATGGCCTGGAGGTAGATGTATCCGAAGCCGAGGCCCCCGACGTTTTCGGCGGCGAAGTGGTCGAGCCAGCGCGCGGCCGACTCCCGGTACTCCGGTGTTCTCGGATCGACTCCCTCGTCCGTGAGCCATGTCCATACGTATTGTTCCGGGCCGGAGATGTCGCGGAGAAGTATCCAGGCGCTGACACCTTCCGCAGGGATCCAGTCGGCGAGGCGTGAACGCCAGCCCTCGCCGTCCTGCAGCACCCACGAACCGAGTAGCGTCGCCACGCCGCCCGGAGTGAGATGTTCGGCCGCCTGCTCGGTGACGAGTTTTGTCGCCCCGTCGAGGTGGAGCCCCGATTCGCGGTAGGAGTGCCCGATGTCCGGGGTGCCGATGACGAACGGCGGGTTCGCCACGATGCGGTCGAACCTCTCGCCCTCGACAGGAGAGAACCAGGAGCCCGCGCGCAGGTCGACGTCGAGGTCGTTGATTGCGGCGGTCGCCGCGGCGAAGTCGAGGCAACGAGGGGTGATGTCGGTGCCCACGCGGCGTTCGGCGTCCTGGGAGAGGAGCTGGATTCCGCACCCGGTGCCGAGATCGAGCACGGAGCGGGTGCGGCCGGGCGGAGTGATGCCCAGCAGCGACAGGCTCGCCTGTCCGACGCCGAGCACGTGGTCTGGGCGGGTATCGACACGCACCATGGTGCCGTCGAGGTCGGAGAAGACCCACTGCGCGCCGCTTCCCGTGTCCACAGGGCGGAGGTCGACGCCCGAGGCGAGAGAGTAGGTACCGGCGACGTCATCCAGCAATCCGGAGCGTACGGCGATATCGAGGTCGAGCTCGGGAAGTAGCTCTGCGATTCTCGTGCGCGCCAGGGGCTCGCCGAGCACGAACAGGCGCAGCAGCTCCCCGCGCGGGCCGGCGCCCGAGGCCAGTCGCGCCGTGGACGCGGCATCGGAGCGGTCCAGCGCCGCGACCCCGGCATCGCCGAGTGCAGTTGCGAGCCCGTCGACGGTGTAGTCGTGCTCGAGGAACGCGTGGCGAAGAGCCGGGGCCACGAATGCGAGGAGCGTGGTGTCGGTGGTCATGGGGCCTTTCGCGGGAGGTGGGGCGAAATTCGGGGGCGCAGTCAGCGGGGTGTGCCGGGAGGGTCCTCGTCGGCGCCTGGATCGAGATCGCCGTCGATGACGCTGTCGTCTGCTGGACGAGTCCCGGAACGATCCCCGGGATGATCACCGCGATAACCGGACCGTGGCGCGTCGCGGTTGGCCGCCGAATCCGGCGACTCGGTCCCGGTGGACGTATACACAACCCCGCCAGGTCCGACCTGCCGGTACAGCGTTGTCGTCTGCAGCGAACCGCGGGCATAACCGCGCGGCTCCTTCTTGCTGCGGCGAGGACGGTCGTTCGCGCCGATGACCGCGATCCAGGGAATCGGGATCGATCCTGCGATGATCGCGAGCGCGATCCACCCGTTATCCCAGATCATGAACGCGATAGCCGCGAGCAGGAGAGCGGGTATGCGCAGCGACATGAGGAAGAAGTAGCGGCGCTTTCGGTCTGCCAATTCTGCTTCGTACGGTTTTCGCGCAGCGGTGATGAGGACGGGGGAACTGGTGTCGTCCCCGTCCTTGCGGTGGAAGCGGCCATCGTGACCGCGCCGCGACGGTGCCATGTCGCCCAGGCTACTCCGCCCCGAAATACGCACTTTCTCCCACGTTCCGAGCGGGCGATGGGTGGGCGTCGGGGTTGGCGATTTAACACCCCGATGCGGCACAATTGAACCCGTGAGCACGAGCACTACGACGAAGACGATTGAAAGGCCGGAGGTCTCCGAGACCGACCGGACGGACGACGACACCCCGAAGTTCTTTCACTACGTGAACAAGGACAAGATCGCCGAGAGCGCGGTCCTGGGGACTTTTGTCTTGGCTCTGTGCGGGGAAGTCTTCCCGGTAACGCGTCAGGCGAAGCCCGGTTCGCCGGTATGCCCCGAGTGCAAGGAAATCTACGAGTCCTTCGGCGGTGGCGGCGCGTAAACCCCGCGCACGGATACACCGCACGTTTCCCATTCCCCGAAGGCGAAAGAATCCTGGTGAAGTAGTTTGACTCAAGCTGGCCCAAGCACGTCCGCAACCGCTTCGCAGCCGCCGCAGCAGAACCTTCGTGCATGGCAGCGCACGGCGATGCGCAAGTACCTGATGGCACGTCCGAAGGACTTTCTCGCCGTGGCGACACCGGGCGCCGGCAAGACGACCTTCGCTCTGCGCCTCGCGGCCGAGCTGCTTTCGGACCGGACCGTCGACACCGTCACGGTCGTCGCGCCGACCGAGCACCTGAAGTTCCAGTGGGCCGCATCGGCGGCGCGCTCGGGGATCGTGCTGGACCCCGAATATTCCAACGCCTCCGGCGCCCTTCCTCCCGAGTACCACGGCGTGGTCGTCACCTACGCGCAGGTCGCGGCGATGCCTTATAAGCACCGCGTGCGCACCGAAGCCAAGCGCACGCTGGTCATCCTCGACGAGATCCACCACGGCGGCGATGCAAAGAGCTGGGGCGACGGCATCCGCGAGGCGTTTTCCGATGCCGAACGCCGTCTGTCGCTGACAGGTACACCCTTCCGGTCCGACGATTCGCCCATCCCGTTCGTGGAATACGAGCCTGACGGCGAAGGACACATGCGCTCGGTCGCCGACCACGCCTACGGCTATTCCGACGCACTCGCCGACGGCGTCGTCCGCCCGGTCGTGTTCCTCGCATATTCGGGCGAGGCCCGCTGGCGCACGAACGCCGGCGAGGAGTTCTCCGCGCGCCTCGGCGAGCCGCTCACCGCCGAGCAGACCGCACGGGCCTGGCGCGTCGCGCTCGATCCGCACGGCGACTGGATGCCCTCGGTTTTGCAGGCCGCGCACACACGACTGCAGCAAGTGCGCGCAGGGGGAGTGTCCGACGCCGGCGGGCTGGTGATCGCCACCGATCAGGAGCGCGCGCGAGACTACGCCGCGCTACTGGAGGAAATCACCGGGGATAAGCCCGTCGTGGTGCTCTCCGACGATCCGGGCGCCTCGGCCCGAATCGACCAGTTCGCCAAGTCCACGGCTCGCTGGATGGTGGCCGTGCGAATGGTGTCCGAGGGCGTCGATGTGCCTCGCCTATGCGTCGGCGTCTACGCGACGAGCGCCTCCACTCCGCTGTACTTCGCGCAGGCGATCGGCCGCTTCGTCCGTGCGCGCCGCCCCGGCGAGACCGCCTCAGTCTTCTTGCCCTCGGTGCCCGTGCTGCTCGATCTCGCCTCACAGATGGAGGTGCAGCGAGACCACGTGCTTGGCAAGCCGCATCGCGAATCCGAGGGCTGGGACGACGAGGCGCTCGCCGCCGCGAACGCGACGCAGGATCATCCGGGCGAGGACGAGGAAGAAAAGGGCTACGTGTCCCTCGGCGCCGACGCCGAGCTCGACCAGGTGGTGTACGAGGGTTCCTCGTACGGAATGGCCACGTTCTCCGGCAGTGAGGACGAGGCCGACTACCTCGGCCTCCCGGGGCTCCTCGGCGCGGACGACGTCAAGGCTCTGCTGCGCAAGCGCGAGAAGGAGCAGATCGCCGCGGAGTCCACGAGGGGAGAGGCCGCGGCCGCCAGTGCCGCCGCAGGCAACACCGCCGTCATCGCCTCGTCCGGTACGGCCGCCGCGGACATGATCCCGCCGCAACCGGTCTCGCCGGCATCCGGAGGCGCGAACACCGCCGCAGAGCGCAAGGAGTTGCGCAAGGAGCTCAACACGTTGGTGTCGGTGTATTCGAAGCGCCTGAACATGTCGCACGGGTCCATCCACAACAAGCTCCGCGCGAGTTGTGGCGGGCCGCCGGTGCCGATGGCCTCGGTCGAGGAGATCCGGTCCCGGATTTCCGAGCTGCGCCGCTGGTAATTAATGACGCCGGACGGCGACGCTCTCAAGCCCGCAGACCGTCGGCGACACTGAACAATCGACAGGGCGCCGACCGACACGTCGCCGCAATGAGTAACGCCCCCTCCTAGTACAAGGAGGGGGCGTCACGTCCGCGTGTAAGAGCCGGACCTAGTCGAGGTAGTCGCGCAGAACCTGGGAGCGCGACGGGTGGCGCAGCTTCGACATCGTCTTCGACTCGATCTGGCGGATGCGCTCACGGGTGACCCCGTAGACCTGGCCGATCTCGTCGAGCGTGCGAGGCATGCCGTCGGTGAGCCCGAAGCGCAGGCGCACAACGCCGGCCTCGCGCTCGGAGAGCGTTTCGAGGACAGACCCGAGCTGGTCCTGCAGAAGGGTGAAGCTCACCGCGTCGACCGCGACGACGGCCTCGGAGTCCTCGATGAAGTCACCGAGCTGGGAATCGCCCTCGTCGCCAATGGTCTGGTCGAGGGAGATCGGCTCGCGAGCGTACTGCTGGATCTCCATGACCTTCTCCTCGGAGATGTCCATCTCCTTGGCGAGTTCGGCCGGGGTGGGCTCGCGCCCGAGATCCTGGAGCAGCTCGCGCTGAATGCGGCCGAGCTTGTTGATGACCTCCACCATGTGCACCGGGATGCGGATGGTGCGGGCCTGATCGGCCATGGCGCGCGTGATCGCCTGATGGATCCACCACGTGGCGTACGTGGAGAACTTGTAGCCCTTGGAGTAGTCGAACTTCTCCACCGCGCGAATCAGGCCGAGGTTTCCTTCCTGGATGAGGTCCAGGAAGGCCATGCCACGACCGGTGTAGCGCTTGGCCAGGGAGACCACGAGACGCAGGTTGGCCTCGAGGAGGTGGTTCTTGGCGCGGACGCCATCACGTTCGATCCAGCGGAAGTCGCGCCGCTGCTGCGGGGTGAGCTTCTTGCCGTCCTCGGCCATCTGCTTGACGAGGTGGGACGTGTAGAGACCGGCCTCGATGCGCTTGGCGAGGTCGACCTCTTCCTCTGCGTTGAGCAGCGCGACCTTACCGATCTGCTTGAGGTACGCGCGGACCGAGTCCGCCGAAGCGGTGAGCTCGGCGTCCTTGCGGGCCTGGCGAAGCGCCTCGGACTCGTCCTCGTCCCAGACGAAGTCGCCGGACGCCTTATCCTTGGCGGTCGGCTTCTTCTCGACCTCCGCGTCGGCCTCGGGATCTTCTTCCTCGGCCTCTACCGCGCTCTTCGGCGTGACGACGGCCTTGTTGTCGTTATCGGAGTCGTCTTCCTCGATCTCGGCAGTGTCGTCAATGGCCGGATCGTCGGCGAGCTCGCCGCTTTCGGGCTCGACGTCCGCATCGTCATTGTCCGCGAACTCGTCCTGCTCGGCGGCGGGATCGACGGTCGTCGACTCGGCGGGATCGGCGTCCTTGGGGGCCGTCGCCGCCGCGCCCTTGGGCGCAGTCTTCTTGGCGGCGGCCTTTTTCGCCGTCTTCTTGGCGGGTGCCTTTGCCGCGCCGGCGGCAGCCTTCTTGGCTGCGGTCTTTTTCGCGGCCGTCTTCTTAGCAGCGGTCTTCTTCGCCGCAGTTTTCTTGGCCGCCGTCTTCTTCGGGGCGGCCTTCTTAGCCGGAGCGCTTCCGGATCCCGAGTCGGCCGCGGCCGACGTCTGAGTGGAAGTATCGCTATCGGTGGCTACCACGCATGCCCCTTTGTACATCGCTGAAGAAAAGTCGTTCACTGCAGCGCGGTATGCCGTGCTCGCAATGGATGCGAGAGCCGACTAAACCGCGCGCAAAAAGCGCCCAATTAACCAGGCGCTTAATCTCTGCGTGCCATTGTAACGAGCTTTGCGCACATTAAAGTATCTGCCCTGCTAGAAGGACTACAATGGACCCACATTACTGCAGCAGAGCGCGTATGGATACCCGCAGAAAATCGCTGCGAGAGATCAGAGCTCCCGCGCGCCGCAACGTGCGGCGTACTTAGCTGAACACGCCGGAGAGATCGATTATTCCTGCGTCCTCTGCCGCGAGCGCGGCCGCGCCGATAATTCCCGCGTCGTTGTGTCGGGTCGCCGCGACTACCTCCGTGCGATTGGTGAGCAGCGGAAACCACTTCTCGGACTCGGCGCTGATGCCGCCGCCGATGACGATCAGCCGGGGCCACAGCACATGCTCGAGCTGCTTGAGCACCGAATCGATGCGCGGCACCCACTCTTCGTACGACCACCCGTTGGATTCCTTGAGCGACGGCGCTGCGAGGTTCTCGGTTTCGTCGACAGTGACCCCGTCGATCGCGCGAACGAGCACGTGACCGAGCTCGGAGTTGGGCACGAGCCTGCCATCGAGGAGGAGCGCCGAGCCGATGCCGGTGCCCAAAGTGAGGAGCAGCGTCAGGCCCTTGGTGCCCTTCGCCGCGCCGAACACGGACTCGGCGATGCCGGCGGCGTCGGCATCGTTGAGCGTGACCGTCACGTTGTTCGGGAGGTGGCGAGCCAGGAGCTCCTCGACGTCGGTGCCGATCCACGACTTGTCGATGTTGTAGGCGATCTGGGCGATTCCCTTGTGGACGACAGTGGGGAGCGCAATGCCCACCGGCGCGGTCCAGTCGAGGTCGTCGATCACCCCGGCGATGGTTGTTGCCACGGCCTCGGGGGTCGAAGGCTGCGGGGTGTCGATGTAAATTCGCTCACCGATGACCTCGCCCGCACGCAGGTCGATCCGCCCGATCTTGATTCCCGTTCCGCCGACGTCGACGCCGAGCCCGATGTGATCCGTCGCCTCGGTGCCTGATTCGGTGGTGTGTGCCATGGTTCTCCTCGACTTGTGGCGCGCGGGGTGCGCCGCGTGGTCTCCAGCGGCAAGGTTAATGCCAAGGCGCGAGCGGGGCCACAGAAGGCGCCTTCCCGCGCGCCGAGCCTGAAAGGACGTCATGCCCGAACATCTCCTCCCGCCCCAACCGATCGTCGCTCCCGACATGCCCTCCGCCCGCCCGGAGTGGCGGCCCTCCGAACGTCTCCAACAGCTCATGGATGACGTCGAGCCCCACGATTATCGGGTCCTCGAACTCCTCGCCGTCGAGATCACCGAATACGTCGGCCGCGTGTTCCGCTACGAGCTCGGTCAGGCTGGCGCTGGAGATGGGACGGAATCGCGGGCCGAGGCGCTCGGCACGCAGACGAAGTCGACCGACGTCGACCCGGTCACCCGGATCGACACCGAGTCCGAGGCACTCATCCGCCGGATTCTCGGCGAGCTGCGCCCGGACGACGCGATCCTCGGGGAGGAGGAAGGCGGCCAGATCGCGGAGTCGGGTGTCACGTGGATCGCCGACCCCGTCGACGGCACGGTCAACCTGCTGTACGCGCTGCCGCTGTCTGTGGTGTCGCTGGGCGCCGTCGTCGACGGCGAGCACGTGGCGGGCGCTGTGCACGCGCTCAGCCTTGGAGAGACGTACGCGGCGCGCCGCGGCGGGGGAGCGTGGCACCGGATCTCCGCGGACGCGGGGTGGCGGCGGATCGGTGTGTCCGGCCGCGACGACCTGGCCACGGCGCTCGTGGCCACCGGCTTTTCTTACGAGCGCGACGTCCGGCGTCAGCAAGGGGAGGTGGTGGCGCGGCTACTGCCGAAGGTGCGCGACATCCGCCGGCTCGGAGCGGCGGCGCTGGACCTGTGCCATCTCGCCGCCGGACGGATCGACGGCTACTACGAGCGCGGCATCAAGGTGTGGGACTACGCTGCGGGGCTGGTCATCGCCGAAGAGGCCGGCGCCAAGGTCGAGCTGGCAAACGATCCCGGCGATGCCGTGGTCGCAGCCGCGCCCCAGATAGCTGACGCGCTGCGGGCAGAGGTGCGAGGGGAGAGCTAACAGCTCACTTCGGAGGACGCGGGTCCGACCTGCTCCTCCGAGGACTCGCCGCCGGAGGCCAGCGAGCTGAGTGCTTCCTTCGAGGCATTCTCGGTGTTGAGCTCCTGGAAGTAGCTCCCGAGCGCGAGATCGACCGTGTTGCCGGGGCGCCCGTCGGCGACCAGCTGCATGCACGGAGCGGCGAGCTTGAGCGCCGCGGCCGCGGACTGCCCCTCGCCCCCGTACCGGATCTGGCCGTGGCACGTGAGGTTCTGCTCCGGGTAGAGCGGATCGTTGCCCACCGGATTGGCGTCGGGCACGGCGAAGCCCATCTCGCCGAGCTCGGAGGCGACCTGCCCGGCCTGCCCGGTCTGGCCGTTGGCGTTGAGCACCCGCACAGGCACCTGTTCCAGCGGAGCCGCGTCGACGCCGTCGAGCGTGCTCGCATCCTCTTCCTCCAGCCCTGCGGCCTTGGCTTCGTCCGAAAGCTCGCACGCCACGGTCGAGGTCTCCGGATCGCTGATCGACACCGCCACGGCGGCGACAATCGCCCCGAGGACGAGCATCACCGCGACGACGAGCGCGTACGGCGTCGTCAAACGGTCCCATCCGCGCTTGATCGGCGGGCGGGGAACGCTTCGTGAGCTCAGGTGAGCGACCATGGCTGAATATCGACCTTCCTTGCGCCCGGATCCATCGGGGCGGGTACAACGCGTGCGGCGTCTACTCTATGCCGTCCCCGCCGGATTCCCGTGCCGCGGCGCGCGCTAAGCTCTCGCGGGCATGCGGAACGGTCGCAAAGACTGGGTGTATGACGGCGGGCCACAGAGAAATTCGAGAGGTCGGCGCGAAGGTGTCGACACCCCTTGTATAGGGGTGAAATTTCCTGAAGCCCGTCCTTATTTATCCAGGACGCCCGGCGTACGGTGGGCTTTTGTCTGAGGATATTCCATTATCTCGACAAGCCTGTTGCTTTGATATGTGACGTGCGCTATTTTGCGATCGCTGGATGCGTTAATTAATGAACGCGCAGTAACCGAATGGATGGCGGATACGAGGCCATTCACCACCACCGGATAGTTCGAGGAATGTGAATCATGGCTACCGATTACGACGCCCCCCGTAGGACTGACTCGGACGAGCTCGGCACCGATTCGCTCGAGGAGCTCAAGGCGCGCCGCGGCGGAGAGGGGACGACCGGTGTCGTGGACGAGGACGAGACGGCCACGGCAGAGTCCTACGAGCTTCCCGGCGCGGATCTTTCGGGTGAAGAACTCAGCGTGAGCGTGGTGCCGATCCAGAACAACGAGTTCACCTGCAGCTCGTGCTTCCTGGTGCACCACCGCAGCCGGCTCGCCCGCATGGACGGCAACCTCCCGGTCTGCCAGGACTGCGCATAACCGTAAGGCCGCATGCCCCGCGATGGCGCGGGGCGGTCCGATGCGCAGCCGGCGTTGCCGGCCCCTAGTTCCCTAGTTCGCTAGTTCTCGACCTTCCCCGGCAATAGATCCGTGAGTTCCTCCGGGCGCCGGGTGCTGATGAGCCAGTATGGCGTCGGATCCGACGGGTCGTCGAGCACGACGATCGCCATCGTCGGAACGTAACCGCGGTGGACGACGTAGGCCTCGGGATCCAACTGCCGCCCCATGGCCGCGCTCTTCGCGGTCTTGGGCACCACCGCGCACCGCGAGATCGCGTCGAAGGGCAGCGTGGCGCCGCCCGCTACAAGCGAACGAGCACCTCCGCCGTCATCGACGATGGCGACCTTTTCCCTACCCAGGCGCCACATGAGCCAGATCATCAGCGGGCCGACGAGGACGAGCAGCAGCCACACCCACCAGGGAGAGCTGATGAACACCCCCTGGCCGATGACGATGGCGATCACTGCGAAGAGAAACAGCCACCACCACACCGGCACGTAGAGACGTTCGGTGTACAGCTCCTTCTCCGTGTCGCGGCCGGAGCCCGGGGACGATTCCATACGTTCACTCACGGCTACCAGACTATCGCGGCGGCCCGGCGTCGCCGGAACCTCGGTCTCTGGTGAGCGCACCCCCACCTGCCATGCTGGTATCGAAAAGTTCCACCGATAGCACCCAACCGTGGAGGCAAAGCCCGTGCCCGAAACCCCCGCAACCACTTCTTCGACGCCGCCCGCCGATGACAGCTCGAGCGAGCTCCTCGTCCACCGGCTCGACCCGGAACTGCCACTCCCGGTGCGCGGCCACGCAGACGATGCGGGAATCGATGTCTATAGCGCGGAGGACGTCGAGCTGCGCCCCGGCGCGCGCCACCTCACCGGGACAGGTCTCGCGGTACGCATCCCGCCGGGGTTCGTCGGCCTCATGCACCCGAGATCGGGGCTCGCACACAAAGCGGGGCTGTCCATGGTGAATACGCCCGGCACGATCGATGCCGGATATACCGGTGAGCTCAAGGTCAATCTCATCAATCACGATCCCGCCGAGCCCATCCATATCCGCCGGGGTGACAGGATCGCGCAGCTGCTTATTCAGCGCGTCGAGCTGTGGTCGGTGCGCGAAGTGGGGAGCGTCGCCGAACTCGGCGAGAGCGCCCGCGGGGCGAAGGGCTTCGGTTCGACCGGCGGCCACGACCGACTCGGTTGACCCGCGCAGAGAGGGAAGTGAACGGATATCTCGGCCGACGGCGTGGGGCAGGTGTCCCCGGAGTACGGTCGGTTGGAGAAAATCCGAATAGCATTAGGTGAGAATCGCTCGCGCAGCGTGCGCGACGTGGCGATATAGGGAGCGTGAAGAATGTTCGGTCGTCGGAAGAACTCCAACGCGGCAACACCGGATAACGATGATGCGGCAACGGTAGCCGACACAGAACAGGCGGAGCAGCCGGCCAAGCGGGAGGGCTTCGACTTCGACCCGCAGGACGGGCCTTTCGATAAGTCGGTGGTGCCCGACGTGGAGGCGTTCTACAAGGACCTGGGGTACGGCTACCTCAACCTCGGCACGATCGTGCTCGGAATCCCACCGAACGCGCAGCTCAACGCTGCGTTGTCCCAGGACGGCACTCCCGAATTCCACGTCGTGAGCGAGGCGGCGCGGGTGATTCCGCGTGCGTTCTCCGCCCCGCGCAGTGGCGGCCAGTGGCGCACCTTCATGTCGTCCATTCGCGAGCAGCTCGACAATCAGGGCGCCACGACCTTTCACGAAGACGGTCCGTGGGGGCGCGAGCTCGTCGCCGAGCAGTCGAACGCGATGCTCCGCCTCATCGGGGTCGAGGGCCCGCGCTGGATGCTCGAAGTGCGCGTGGTGAGCACGAAGGACAAGGCCGAAGAAGCCATGGAGCAGGCGCACGAGATCGTCGGCCGGTTTATCGTCAACCGTGGCACCGATCCGATGCCGGCGGGGGAGCTCCTTCCGATGGACATTCCGGAGGAGATCACCGCGTCGCTCAACCAGGCCCGCCAGCAGCTCGCGCAGCAGCAGGCGGCGACGGCCCGCACCGCGCAGGCCGGGGCGCAGGCGCAAGGGCAGGGTGCTGCGGCGGCACGTCCGAACGCAGGCGCGGCGGCTCCCGCCGGTGGACAGCCGGCGGCACCCGCGCCGAATGCGGCGCAGAACGCGGCGCAGAACCAAGCACCCGCTCCGCACCAGGTCGGGGGTGGGAGCGCCGAGCCGCCGCAGATGAAGCGGCGCAAGCGCACGTCCGCGATGAACCGTCTTCACGAACTGGACGATGAGAAGTAGACTTTCCTCGTTTCCGCAATTCTCTGTGCTCGATCTGGAGGTACACCGGTGAGCGAGACGGGATTTCTGGGTCGTCTGGGTGCGCGATTGACGCAGACGTTGGAACACTCCGACGCCGAGGAGCTCGAGAAGGCGTCCCGCTCCTCGGGCGCCGACTCCGTGTGCTCGTGTTCCTGCGGGCAGTCCGCGACGATCATCGGCCGCATCCGAAGCGTCACTTACGGGCTCGGGGAAGACGAGCTCGGTGTCACCGCCGAGGTCTATGACGGCACGGCATCAGTGGACGTCGTCTGGTTGGGAAGGCGATCGATCCCCGGCATCGAGGTGGGCCGTTGCCTCCAGGTGTCCGGACGCATCGCGTTCAAGAACAACCGTCGAATGCTCTTCAACCCCCGCTACGAACTGCGCGAGGACGTTGCCGGTCCCGTGCGAGAAGGACGCTAATCAGTGAGCGAGAAGCCCACGGAGAAATTATCCGGTTCGGCGTCATCGGGTGCGGGCGCCAAGCCAGCCGCCCCGTCGATGTTCGGAGATCCGGACGCGCCACTGCTCGAGCAGATGGGCGGCGTTAAGGGCCTTGTCACCTCTACGCTCCCGGTGCTCGCGTTCGTTCCGGTCAACGCGTTCTGGGGCCTTCGGCCGGCAATGTTCGCCGCGATCGGCGCGGCGGTCGTACTTCTGCTGTGGACGGTGATCCGCCGAGAGAAGATCGCTCCCGCAATCGGCGGCTTCTTTGCCGTGGTGATCTGCGTGTTCATCGCCTACCGCACCGGCTCGGCGCGCGGTTACTACCTCTACGGCATCATCACCCAGATCGTCTACGGACTCGTGTTCGCGGTAAGTGCCGCGGTCAAGTGGCCGTTGGTCGGTGTGATCTGGGGCTTCGTCAACGGGCACGGTAATGCGTGGCGAAAGGTTCCGGCCGCAATGCGCTGGTACATCGTCGCCACCGCGATATGGGCTTTCGTGTTCTTCGCGCGCGTCGCCGTGCAGGCGCCGCTGTATTATGCCGACCTCGAAGATGCCCTCGGCGTCGCGCGCATCGCTATGGGATGGCCGCTCGCCATTGTCGCCGCGGCCGGAACCGTGTGGGCCGTGAAGAAGGCCAACGACGGGGAAGAGGCGTGGTACTCGAAACACCCGGAGGATCGCCCGCTCATCAAGCGCGATGAGACCGACGCCGAGGCGCCGGAGACGGCCGAGGACGAATCCCCGCGTTCCTAAATGAACGTACGCCGAATTCGGCAACTACACGTGAATACATGTGTCTACACGTTTCGGTGTTGAATCAGGGGCCAGCCTGCCGCGACGCCTACGGGTATCGGCGCGTCCGACGTCATACTGCAGCATGTCCCTCGGGACATGAAGAAATCCCCCGCCCTCCATGGGAGAGCGGGGGATGTTCTTTATGCCTGGACGGCGGAGGTGCCTAGAGCGCGGCGTCGATCTGGATCGCCTGCGCGACACCCTGGACGGTCGCGGCGACCTTGATGGCCTCCCAGACCTGCTCCTTGGTGAGACCCTCTTCGCGGATCTTGGTCTCGTGCGCGAGCGTGCAGTGCTCGCACCCGTTGATCACGGAAACGACGGTCGACCAGAGTTCGAAGTCGGCCTGGTCGACTCCCGGGTTCCCGATGACGTTCATCCTAAGGCCCATGCGGACCTGGGCGTAGTCATCCCCGAGCCAGGACTTGGCGCGGTAGGACACGTTGTTCATCGCCATGATGGACGATGCGGCGAGCGCGGCGTTGAACGCCTCGTCCGACAGGTGCCCGCGAGCCTCGTCCGCGATCTCGGAGAGCACGGTGTCGTTGCGGGTCGTGGCTGCCGCTGCGACGAGGGAGCCCCACAGCTGCTGCTCGTTCAGCTCCGTGGAGCGTGCGAGCGAACCGAGATTGAGCTTGAGATCCTTGGCGTACTCGGGGAGTCCGTTCTTCAGATTGTCAATGCTCATTTACTTGATTCCCTCCTGCATCTCGGAGAACTTGTCGATGTTCTTCGTCGGGTCGTTGGCCTGCCAGTTGCAGGCGCAGACCTCGGAGGACTGGAGAGCGTCGAGGACACGGAGAACCTCGTCGACGTTACGGCCGACGGCGTCCGGGGTGACCGACACGAACTGGATGACGTTGTCCGGGTCGACGATGAAGGTGGCGCGGTCCGCGACACCCTCGGCGTTCTCGACACCGAGCTGCTTGATGAGGTCGTGCTTGATGTCCGAGAGGATCGGGAACGGGACGGTCTTGAGGTCCTCGTGGGTCGCGCGCCAGTTGAAGTGCGAGAACTCGTTATCGATCGAGCCGCCGATGATCTGCGTGTCGCGATCGGCGAATTCGTCGTTGAGCTTGCCGAACGCGGCGATCTCGGTCGGGCACACGAAGGTGAAGTCCTTCGGGTAGAAGAAGATGACGCGCCACTTGCCGCTGTAGGACTGGTTGGTGACAGTCTCGAAGTAATCCTCGGGCTGCGAAGCGTTGATGTCGCTGAGGTTTCCGCCGCGAAGAGCGGTGAGCTCGAAGTCCGGGAACTGGTCGCCGATGGTACGGATAGCCATGTGTGCCTCCTAGTGGGCGCGATTATTCGGAAGTTTTGTGTCCACTTGTTCAAGTGGCCCACGACCACTATGCCCACTGCGGTACTAAAAGTAAACCTAATAGTGATTTAGTTAACGCTTCAGGATGTCTTATTGCTTGCGGGGCTCGCACGGCATACGGTGATGTTCATGCCGCGCACCGAATTTTCGCCCACGCCCGCCCAGCTGCGGGCGTTCGTCAAGGTCGCCGACCTCGGAAGTTTCACCGCCGCGGCCGCCGAGGCGGGGCAAAGTCAGTCCGCACTCTCGCAGGCCCTGTCCACTCTGGAAGCGGGCCTACGGGTAGAACTTGTGCGGCGCGGCGCACGGAAGGTCGAGCTGTCCGCCGAGGGGCTCAACCTGTTGCCGTTCGCCCGCACCGCGCTGCAGTCGCTCGACGCGATGGTTGCCGCTGCAGATCCCGGCCGGGCCGGCAGGGTGACGGTGAACATGGGCGTCATTCCCACGGTCGCGCCGTACCTGCTGCCGTCGCTGCTGCGCGGGATGTCCGCGCCCGAATCGGGTTTCCAGCCGGTTGTCGTCGAGGAACAGACCGACGACCTAGTCGAATCCGTGCGCTCCGGCCGCCTCGACGTCGCCATCCTCGCTATTCCGGTCGGCGCGCGTGGGCTTCTTGAATACCCGCTCTACAACGAGCGTTTCGTGCTTGCCGCGCCCTCGGATCATGCTCTCGCCTCGCGTGAAGACATCTTCCCGCAGGACCTCGACGAGGAGACGGTCCTCCTGCTCGAGGCCGGCCACTGCCTCCGTGACCAGACGCTCGATCTGTGCCGGCAGGGCAACGCACGGATCCTCGGTTCGACGCAGACCAAGGTGAGCAACCTGTCCACGGCCGTGCGCTGCGTCGAGGCGGGGCTCGGGATCACCGTTCTTCCTGCGACCGCAGCCGCGGTCGAGGCGCGCGACACCGACTGCGCGATCGTCGAGTTCGGCGAGCCGCGGCCGGCACGCACGATCGGCCTGCTCGCCAGGGAAACGGTTCCCGCGCAGGTCATCGACACCGTCTATGACGTCGTACAGCGCTTCGTCGCCCCAGCCCTCGAGATCGACGCTGTTCCTTCGAGCCGTCGGCCGGCAGCCGGAGAATTCCCCGGGGCCTGAACCCCGGCGGCCCCTACTCGGGATAGACCCCGAGCGAGGCATACAGCGCGAGCATCCGCTCGCGCAGCACGTTCGTCTCTTCCGCCCAGCGGCGCTGGAATGCCGCGTATTGCGCGCGCCCGTGAGGCGTCTCGATCTTGATCGGCTCGTACCCGTAGTCGCGCAGATCGTAGGGCGAGGCCTGCATGTCGACGACACGGGCGCGAAGGCTCGCGCGGAATGTGTCGAGGAGCAGATCCGAGGGGCATGCGGGTCCGAGTTCTGACGCCCAGCGGTAGAGGTCCATTCCCGCGTGCAGGCACCCCGGCTGCTCTCGCTCGAGCTGGGAGTCCCGATTGAGGGCGAACTCGTTGAGCGGTTCGGCGGGCGCGGTGAAGAACCTGAACGCGTCGAAATGGGTGCAGTGAACGCCCGCCTCGACCTGCTCGGCGATAGTCTCCTCGCTCACCCGCAGGGGAACCTGCTCGTGGCGGATCTCGTGCGGGCGCAGGCGGTAGACCATCGCCCATTCGTGCCGGCCGAAGCAGCCGAACCGTGGCGGCCTCGATGCGGTGCGAGCCACGATCGTCGCTGCGCGCTGCCAGCGTTTCCCCTTGGACGCGGCCACCGCGTCGAAATCAACTTCCATGGCGGAGACGCCGTCGGGTTCGGCGGCCTCCACGCGGCGATAGAAGCGGGGGATCCCGCGGCGGCAGTTCTCGATCTCGAGCTGCACCCCGGTGCCGGGATGCCAGGTCCGCAGCGCCCCGACCGAGGACCGGTAGTAGGTGAATAGGAAGTCGATGATCGGGTGCTTGATCCCGGCGTGCGAGCGTCGCAGGTGGGCTGAGGTCAGCTCGTCCACCGCGGCGTGGTGCTCGGCCTCGCGTGAGCGCCAGTCGTCCAGCGTTAGACGCAGCCGACTAGCGCGTGCGCCCGTCTCGGCGGTAATGGGTGCCATCTCGTACCGTGCCTACAAATTCCTCGATCAGATCTTCGAGCGCCACGATACCCACGGTGTATCCGCGCGCATCAACCACGTTGCCGATGTGGCTCGACGTGCGCCGCATTTTGCCCAGCGCGATCTCGAACAGCTCGTGCTCGCCGATCGACGGCATCGCGTGGATCGCGGAGAGGGGGAGATGATCGCTGTCGCTGGAGGAGGGACGTCCGTCGTCAGGAATGATCGAAGCGAGGGTGTCCTTGATGTGGACGTATCCCTCGAACCCGGTTCCGTGGCGCTGCACCGGGTAACGGGAGAAGCCGGTCTCGCCGGCCGCCGAGCGGATGGCCTCGAGAGGAACGCCGGCATCGGTGGCGCGGACCGTGCGCACCGCGTTGACGGGAATCATCACCTCGTTGACCGTGCGCGTCTCGTTATCCAACGCGCGGGTCAGCCGCGAGTGTTCTTCCTTGTCCAGCAAGCCGGAGGAATGCGAGTCGGCGAGCATCGACGATAGCTCTGCCGGGGTGACGACCGAATCGAGTTCGTTCTTAGGCTCCACGCCGAACGCACGGAGGATCAGGTTCGCCGACCAGTTGCAGAAGTGGATGATCGGGCTCACCAACCGGCTGATCGCCAGGTGGATCGGGACGATGTACATCGCCGTGAGCTCCGGCCCGGCGATGGCGATGTTCTTCGGCACCATCTCGCCGAGCAGCACGTGCAAGAGCACGACCAGCGACATCGCGATGACGAACGAAATCGGGTGCACAAGCGATTCGGGTACGTTGAGCAACTCGAAGATCGGCTCGAAGAGATGAGCAATGGCGGGCTCGCCGACCTTACCCAGCAGGATCGAGCACACGGTGATGCCGAGCTGGCTGGCCGCCATCATCAACGACAGGCGTTCAGTCGCGCGCATCACGGTTCGTGCACGCTCGCGCCCCTGGGCAATGTGCGCCTCGAGCCTGTCCTTGCGCGAGGAAATGAGCGCAAACTCCGAGGCAACGAAAAATGCATTCGCGGCAAGCAGGAAAATGGTGAGGAGTACGCCCCACAATCCGTTCATCGCCGGCCCTCCTCGTTCTCGTTGGCGGACGCGGGAGTGGAGGCCGCGACGTTCGGCCCGATGGTGACCTGATCGATTCGGCGTCCATCCATCTTCGTCACCTTCGCCTGCCAGACCTGGAAGTGCCCAGCATCGAGCTCATCGGAAATCGTGCCCTGGTCCGACGGCAGATCGACCACGTCGCCGGCCTCGGGCATTCTGCCGAGAGCG
This sequence comes from Dietzia timorensis, assembly GCF_020742175.1. Lineage (GTDB taxonomy): Bacteria > Actinomycetota > Actinomycetes > Mycobacteriales > Mycobacteriaceae > Dietzia > Dietzia timorensis_A. Next base: position 7,188 of record NZ_DYXM01000146.1, on the reverse strand, counting down.
AAGATCACCAGCCCGGCAAGGGACTCGTACGGCCCATTGGGTGCGTGGTAACCGGTTTCGCGGGAGACCTCGTCGAGCCTCGCCAGTCCCGTCGACACCCACCAGGCACCCCGACGGTAGATCGGCCTGCCCTCCGAGGCGTCGTCGTATTCGTCGACGACCTCGCCGACGATTTCCTCGACGACATCCTCGAGCGTCACCAGCCCGGCGACGCCGCCGTACTCGTCGATGACGAGGAGCATCTGCGCACCCTCCGAGCGGATGCGGGTGAGAACCGAGTCGCCGTCCAGCGAATCGGGGACCCGGTGGACCGGGCGAACGATGGACGACAACGGAATCGACTCGTGTTCTTCCACAGGATGAGCGAGCGCCTGCTTGACGTGCACCATGCCGATCGTCTCGTCGAGCCCCTGCGCGGTGACGGGGAAGCGACTGAACCCCGAATCGACTGCGGTGCGCACGAGATCGGAGATCGAGTCGTCGCTGCCCAGGGTGATGACCGTCGAACGGGGCGTCATGATGTCCTCGGCGCTGAGCTCTCCGAAGGACAGCGAGCGTTCGAGAATGACCGCCGTGTCGTTCTCGAGCGCCCCCTCGCGGGCCGAGTTGCGCACGAGCGCCTCGAGCTCACTCGAGGAGCGGGCCGCGTGCTCGTCGCCGGGCTTGACCCCGAGCTTGCGGACGATGGCGTTCGCCGAGGTGTCCATTGCCCGGATGAGGAAGCCGAACACTTTCGTAAAGCCCAGGAGCGGCAGCGCGACGAAGCGCGACGTCGCCGTCGGGTTGGTGATCGCCATGTTCTTCGGCACGAGTTCGCCGATCACCATCGAGAGGTACGAGGCGATTACCAGCGCAAGTCCGAGCGAAACGACGATCGCGGTGGACTCCGGGAGCCCGACCGCCTCCATGAGCGGTTCCAGCAATTTCGCGATAAGAGGCTCGGCGAGATAGCCGGTGATGAGCGTCGTGATCGTAATGCCCACCTGGCACGCGGACAGCTGCAGGGAGAGCTTGCGGTGCGCGGCCTGCACCCCACGATCGCGCGCGTCGCCATTCTCGGCGCGGGTATCGATGCCCGATTTCTCCAGCGCCGCGAGCGAGAACTCGGCAGCCACGAAGAAGGCAGTACCCAGCGTCAACGCGAAGAAGGCGAGGACGGAAAGCAGTTGTATGGCGATGGTCACGGGCATACCCCTCGCCGGAGCATGCCCCATCGTCTGGAACCGCAAGTATCACTGGGTGCGCTGGGCACTCAAACCGCCTTTCGCCTCGTAGAGTATGAATGCAAAAATACTACGACGTCCCGACAAAGTTGTCAGCGCCCACGCCGGGGGTGCCCACCACGCTGCCTGCCCCGACCGACCGCGCGCGGCTGTCCACGCGTGCGCCCGCCGTTCGCCCCCTTGGCTCCCGTCCGCTTTCGGGTGGGATGCCCGGCACCCGCATCCCGCGATTCCGCGTCGCGTGTCGAGGCCTTCGACTTTGGGGTGGGAGGGCGCCGTATGACGTCGGACGGACGCAATTTCCCGGCCACCGCGCGGGCGCTGCCGGACCGGTGGACCTGCAGCCCCGCGGTGTCGGCGAACTCTTGTAGGCGTGCGTCTTCCTCCGGCGCGATGACCGCGACGACGAGACCCGGCGGCCGGTGCCCGCGCCCGGTTCGGCCCGAGCGGTGCGTGAGGTCCTCGGCCGAATGAGGAAGCCCCACGTGCACGACCATCGCGAGGTCGGCGACATCGATCCCGCGCGCGGTGACATCGGTGCTGACCAGCACCGACACCTCTCCGGAGCGGAGAGAGTCCATTGCGGCCGTCCGCACGGAGATCGCAGAGCGCCCGGTAAATCCGCCCACCGATACCCCGTGGTCCTCGAGAGCGGCGACGAGATCGGCGACATCGGCTCTCCGGGGCACGAAGACCATCGCCGAACGAGCGCTCTCGCACAGCTCGATAAGGGCGCTCCGAACTGCCTGCTCGGACTGTGCGAGAAGAAGCTCTATCGATGCGGGCGGCCCCGCAGCGGCCGGAGCGTGCGGCGTCGTAGCGGGGGATGAGTCTGCGAAGATCCGGATGTCGTGGAAAGACGCGCCGAACTCGGCCCCCAGCTTTTCCGAGTACTCGGCGGACGCGGTCGCCGTCATGGCGAGGATTTTCGGGTATCGGGTGCGAGTGCGGGTGACCGAATCGAGAATCGAGGCAGTCTGCGTATGGAAACTCGGACCAAGGAGCATATCGGCCTCGTCGAGAATGAGCTGTCCGACGTCATCCAGCGAGATTGTGCCGCGACGAATGAGATCGAGCATTCGCCCCGGGGTGGCGACGAGGCAGTCGACGGGGCGCGCGAGCACGTAGGTGTCCTTGCGTGCCGCAGGACTTCCGCTGAGGAACACGGTGCGTGCGCCGACGCCTTCGAGGACGTCGGACAGGACGCCGGAGACTTGATCGGTGAGCTCCCGGGTGGGACAGAGAACGAGGACGCGTGGGCGCCGCGGGGCGCTCGCCCCCGTCGCCAGTTCGATACATGCGGCGACGGCGGCGACGAGCGTTTTTCCGGACCCCGTGGGGGCGACAAGTGCGAGGTGGTCGTGGGTGACAAGCGCGGGGATGCCGAGGCGCTGGGCCTCGGTTGCCCGGCCATCGGCAATATTGCGCACCGCGTGACGCACGGGAACCGCCACACCACAGTCGGTGAGCACCTGATCCAAATTGGGAACGTCGATGAGCTGCTACGCCTCGACTTCGCTGCGGTCGCCGGACCAGAGGGTGTGGAACGAGCCCTCGGCATCGGTACGGCGATAGGTGTGCGCACCGAAGTAGTCGCGCAGCCCCTGGGTGAGCGCGGCCGGGAGACGGTTGGTGCGCAACGCGTCGTAGTAGGCGAGCGAGGATGCAAAGCCGGGGGCCGGGATTCCGGCGTGGACGGCGGTCGCGACGACGCGGCGCCAGGAATCGATGCAATCGGTGAGGGCCGAAAGGAAGTACGGTGCCTCGACGAGGCTGCGCAGCTCGGGGTTCTCCTCGTACGCGTCCACGATGCGGTTGAGGAACTTGGCGCGGATGATGCAGCCGCCCCGCCAGATCGTGGCCAGATCGCCACGGTGAATGTCCCAGCCGTATTCGTCCTTGGCCGCGTTGATCTGATCGAAGCCCTGTGCGTAGGCGATGATCTTCGACGCGTAGAGCGCCTTCCGCACGTCATCGACGAAATCGTCGCCGGTGTCGAGCGGGACGTTGGTGGCGCCCGAAGGTAGGGACTTGCCGGCCTCGCGCTGCGGGAGCGAGCTCGAAAGCGCCCGAGCGAACACCGCCTCGGCGATTCCCGTCACCGGGACACCGAGGTCGAGCGCGGCCTTGACCGTCCACCGGCCGGTGCCCTTCTGCCCCGCCTGGTCGACGATGACGTCGACGAGTGGGGAACCGGAACGTTTGTCGACCTGCGCGAGAACCTCTGCGGTGATCTCGATCAGGTAGGAATCGAGGTCGCCTTCGTTCCACTCCCGGAATACCTCGGCGAGCGCGGCGGGTTCGAGCCCGCCGACCTCCCGAAGAAGGTGATATGCCTCGCCGATGAGCTGCATGTCGGACTACTCGATGCCGTTGTGCACCATCTTGACGAAGTGGCCGGAGCCGTCCTCGCCGATGTGGGTGCAGCACGGTTGGCCGTCGACGTGAGCCGAGATCTTCTCGAGAATCGGGCCCACGACCTCGTAGCTGGATGCCGGGCCTCCGGGCATGATCGACGGCCCCTCGAGTGCGCCCTCTTCTCCGCCGGAAATGCCGGCGCCGATGAATCGGATGCCGCGCTCGGCCATTTCCTTCTCGCGGCGAATCGTGTCGGTGTACAGGGCGTTACCGCCGTCGATGATGATGTCGCCTTCGTCGAACGCCGAAGCCAGCTCATCGATGACGGAGTCTGTGGCCGCGCCGGCCTGAACCATGATGAGCGCGCAGCGCGGCGTGGCGAGGGCATCGGCGAACTCCGCGATCGACTCGGTGCGAACAAAGGTTCCTTCGTCGCCGTGGGCTTCGAGAAGCGCGTCGGTCTTCGCGATCGAGCGGTTGTGCAGCGCCACGGTGAAACCGTTCCTGGCGAAGTTACGGGCGATGTTCGATCCCATCACGGCCAGTCCCGTGACTCCGATGTTTGCTTTGCCGTCTGCGGGGGCCTGTGCGGTCGAAGGCGATGCGTCAGTCATGGACTCAAATATAGTCAGTGCCCGGTGAAGTGGGGCGGACAGCCGGTTTCGTTCGGCCATCGATAATCGGAAAAAGCTAATACGGCGTCTAAATAATTCAGATAAACAAATGGTAAATGATTTATGTAAACCATGTTCCGCCCTGGTATACGGGCTATGCGTCTGGTTGAATACTTAACGGTCGACCAGGAAAGTCCAAAAATTCGCGTAATAAATTCTTTGAGCATCAGAGTCAGAAGGTGAAGCAAGCGACGCGACAACCTCCAGCCACGAACGAAAGAATGTGACCCTGCAAGGGAACCACATCGTGTGCCGCAGGCGTCGTGAAGTGCGGAGGTGTTAGTTAGATGGCCAGACCAATACGAATACACGAGCGCGGATCCGATAATCCGGTGTTCGCAGAGACTTCTCTCGACATGGCGAAGTTGAGCAACGACGATCCGCGGATGTATTCCATCGCCGATCTCGGCGTCCACAACAGGCGACGTTGGCGCGCACTTTCCGAGCTTGAACAGTACTGCTTGGTCGAGGACATGTTCGCCGCACACTTCGACGAGTACGGCGACGTCAAGTACGCGACCTACCTTGTGACGAGCCAGTTCGTGCATTCCGTGCTCGGCCGTGCGGTGGCGAGTTTCGTACACAAGGGACGGATCTGGGATCCCTACATCACGAACTTCTATGTACGGACGAACCAGGAGTGGGGTTTCGACTGGGTCGGAGTCGACGATTCGACGATGCGCGTTCTCCCGGATGATCGCTATGCGAGCGTCGATCTTCCACCCACCGAGATGATCGTGTTGCCGGGGGAAAGCCAAATGGCCTATTGGCTCGCCGGCCGCGCCGCATCCAGCCTCGGACCGGTTTTCGCTTCACTGTCGCGTCTCAGTCACTGCACGCCCGCACAAATGTGGTCGACGACGGCACGCGAGGCCTCGTACACGGCAGTGATCGCCTCGCGGTTTGGAGGCACGTGCCGTGAAGCGGCCGAGAGACGCGTGCAGCTCGTCCTCGGGGCTCTGGAACATGCCGGTCATCCGGTCAGACGTTCGCGGCCTCTGCCCAGCACGCTCATGGATATCAACCCGAAACGTTCCCGGCCTTGATCGGCTAACCGGTGGGCTACTGCCACGCCAGCCGCGCGATATGGTGAAGCGATAGCGGAAACCGGACGAATAGGGGCGGGCATGGACGAGCGGATGCGGCAGGAATTTCTAGACAAGGCAAAGAACGGCGAGAACCTCGGTTCGACGCTGGGCTTTGAATACATAGAAGCCGGACCTGATTCGGTGGTGATCAAGGTGCCGGTCACCGCGAAGCTTCACCAGCCCGTGGGGATCGTGCACGGCGGTGTATACGCAGCCATCGCCGAAGAGGTCGCCAGCGTGGCCGGACAAACGTGGCTGGGGGACCGCGGAAACGTCGTCGGAGTGAACAACAACACCGACTTCCTGCGCTCCGTATCCGAGGGGACGTTGACAGCCGTGGGCACGCCGATCCACCGTGGCCGCTCGCAGCAGCTCTGGCGCGTCGAGATCAGTGATGCTTCGGGCCGTGTTCTCGCGACCAGCCAGGTGAGGCTGGCGAACCTCACGCCCAAGGCGTAAGGGCGCAGGCGCTACCTGCCTTCCTCGTCCACTCCTTCGGGAGGGTTGAACGACGTGAGCAAAGCGGCGGAATCCTCAATGTGTTCCAGGGCGCTTCTCGCGTAGACCTGCTGGCTCGTCGACGTGAGCTGCGAACGCTGGTTCCCCATGACGTGCATTCCCCATGACACCAACGCGGTAAATCGGCTCTTGAAGCCGACCAGGTACGCGAGATGCACCACGAGCCACATGATCCACGCGAGAAAACCGTCGATCTCGATTCGGCCGATCTTCACCACCGCGTTGAAGCGCGACACCGTCGCCATCGACCCCTTGTCGAAGTACCTGAACGGCTTACGGCGAGAGGGGTCGGCAGAATTCCCGACCTCCGCGATGATCTGGCGAGCCGCATAGCGGCCACCCTGAATGGCGACCTGGGCAACACCGGGCAGGCCATCGAGGGCCATCATGTCGCCCACGACGAAAATGTTCGGTGCGCCGGGAAGCGTGAGGTCCTTTTCCACGCGAACTCGGCCGGAACGGTCGACCTTTGCGCCGGTTTGTCGCGCCACGATCGCACCAAGCGGGCTTGCGGAAACGCCGGCCGACCAGATCTTGCACGCCGATTCGATGCGGCGCTCGTGCCCCGACTCGTCCTTGACGGTGAGTCCGCGGCCATCCACTCCGGAAACCATCGCGCCGAGCTGCACCTCGACACCAAGCTTTTCCAACGCTCGTCGTGCCTCGTCGCCGAGCTTCGGTCCAAACGGGGGAAGCACCGCGGGTGCCGCATCGAGAAGGACTACGCGGGCCGATGAAGGGTCGATGCTCCGGTACAGGCCCTTGAAGGTGTTTCGCGCGAGCTCGGCGACCTGCCCTGCCATCTCGACGCCGGTTGGGCCGGCCCCGACGATGACGAAAGTGAGGAGTCGGCGCCGTTCAACCTCGTCGGTGGTGAGCTCGGCCTGCTCGAACGCGCCGAGGATGCGGCCGCGAAGCTCAAGAGCATCGTCGACGGTCTTCATTCCGGGTGCGTACTGCTCGAAATGATCGTTGCCGAAGTAGGACTGGTTCGCGCCGGCCGCCAGAATCAGGCTGTCGAAGCTCGTCTCGATATCGATTCGACCCGACACGTACTTCACCTTTTTGGACGTGACGTCGATGTCGGAGACATCCCCGAGCACGATTTTCACGTTTTTGAGGTCGCGGAGAATAAAGCGTGTCGGCGGAGCGATCTCGCCGACCGACAGGATGCCCGTGGCCACCTGGTAGAGGAGCGGCTGGAACAGGTGATGCCCGGTCTTCGCAATGAGCGTGACATCGACGTTCTCGTCCTTGAACTCGCGGGCTGCGAACAGCCCGCCGAACCCGGATCCGATGATGACGACATGGTGACGCGAAGTGGAA
>NZ_DYXM01000145.1 GCF_020742175.1 Dietzia timorensis | reverse complement strand
GATCGCCGACGATCTGGAGCTGATCCACGGCGCCGGGGCGCTGGAGGTCACACGCCACGAGAATCGGGGTGTGCTTCTGGTTCTTGAACCAATTCGCCAGCTTGCCGGCGAGCGTCGTCTTACCGGCACCCTGGAGGCCGGCGAGCATGATCACCGTCGGCGGCTGCTTCGCGTAGTTCAGCGGCCGCGACTCGCCACCAAGGATCCCGGTGAGCTCCTCGTTGACGATCTTGACGACCTGCTGCGCCGGGTTGAGCGCGCCGGAGACCTCGGCACCCTTGGCGCGCTCCTTGATGCGGGAAATGAATTCGCGCACGACGGGCAGCGCGACATCCGCCTCGAGTAGCGCGAGACGGATCTCGCGTGCGGTGGCGTCGATATCCGCATCCGTGAGCCGGCCCTTGCCGCGCAGATCTTTGAGCGCACTTGTGAGCCGATCGGAAAGCGATTCGAACACTGCTAGCCAACCCCTAACGATTGCCGGTTACTGATCTTCCACCTTAACCGCGAGGACTAGCCGATGTCTGCCCCGCCTCTCCTTTCCCGGTCATCGGTTCTCCTCGGCCTCGGGTAGCGGGCTAGGCAGCATCGCGCGAACGGCGGCGACGAGCCGTTCGGACCCGCCCGGGGCGTCGGAGATCCCGCTCACGTGCAGAGTGTCCGCGACGAACTCGCCGAACGTCTCCGCCCTCGACCATTCGACCTCGACGCCGGCGGCGCGGCACGCGCCGATCATCTCTGCGAGCAGCCCCGGACGGTCCGCGCTTCGCACGCGCAGCAGTCCCGATCGTGGGTCTGAGCCGGCCTCTTCTCGATCGCCTGGTTCGAACCAGACCCGCGGGCTCGCCCGGGCTGCCGTCCATGCCTCTTGTTGACGTCGGTCGACCTTGCTGTGCAGGCGTGAGCGCACCGTCGAGCTCGACAAAGCGCGGAGGTCCTGCGCGACGAGGGCCGGGTCCGAGGGCGTGCCGAAGAGGGTCGAGATCTCCGCCCGAACCCGGTGGATCTCGCCCGCTTCCCCCTGCTCCACCCGGAGCGTCTGTGCCTGGACGACCTCGATTCCCCGCGCGGCGAGGACGAGTAGGACGTCCGCGAGCCCCCCTGTTCCGCCGTCGATTTCGGCCTCGAGCACGTAGCGGGTGGCGTAGGCCCCCTTGGATATTCGGATGTTCGCCGTCACCGCCGGGCCGTCAGCCGCGGACAGTTCGGGGGCGCCCGGCGCGACATCGTCTACGAACGCACTGCAGGTGGTGGCCAGCGTGCTGTGCACGTGTGCCTTCCATGGTGTCCACACGCCGGGGCCGGTGGCGCGGGAATCCGCCTCGGTGAGCGCAACGAGCAGCTCGAAAGTCGGCCGGTCCCGGGTGCCGAGCCGCACGAAGATCTCCTCGGCGGTAGCAGGATCGGCCGCGTCCCGGCTCGCGGCGGTCTTCGCGAATAGAAGGTGGTGGCGCACGACCGTGACCACGCGTTCGGCGTCCCTTTCGGGCATGCCCAGCCGAGCGCAGATCACGGAGGTGAGTTCGGCCCCGAGTTCGCAGTGGTCACGCCGGCGTCCCTTTCCGATGTCGTGGACAAGGGCACAGATAAGCAGCAAATCCGGGCGTGAGACATCGGTTGCCAGCCGCGTTGCCTCGGCGACCACCTGGACTTGATGGCGGTCGACGGTGAAGACGTGAACCGCCGAGCGTGAGGGCAGGTCCCGGACCGCCGCCCATTCCGGCAGGATTCGGTCCCACAGCCCGGACCGGTCGAGGGTTTCGATGACGTCGATCGCGGCCTCCCCCGTGCCGAGCAGCGACACGAGGTTGTCGTGGTACACCTGGGAGGATTCGTTGCGAAGCGAGGGCGCCCCGTCTGCGAGGCGTCGCAGCGTTCCAGCCGAGATGGGGATGCCGTGACGCGCGGACGCGGTTGCGACCCGCAGCAGCAGCGAGTCATCGCGTTCGGGCCTGGCGCCGCGGGCGAGCACCACTTCCCCGCCCTGTTCGACGACGCCCTCGGCGAGTGGCCGCCGCGCCGGCGCCCGGCGAATCGCGGCGATCCCGCGTCGCGGGATCGCCCCGCGCGCCGTACGAATACCGAGATCTGTTGCAAACGCGATGGTCCTCGAGGCGTTCGACAGGTCGCGTGCAAGCGCGAACCGGTCGTCGTAATGCAACAGGCGAGCGACGTCCGCGGCGAACTGTGCGTGCAGGATGTCGCGGGGCTTACCGCCGACCAGATGGAGGCCCGTGCGAACATCGAGCAGCAGCTTCCGGGCCTCAAGGGCGCCGCGACCGGGACCGCCGGGGATGACGGCGATAGCCTCGTTCGCTACGTTGGCCGCCGCGAGCGCGTCGAGTATCTGGGCATCGCGCAGTCCACCCTCTCCGTACTTCAGGTCCGGCTCGGTGCGGTGGGCGATGGCGCCCGAACGTCGCCTTCGCACGGCGATCTGTTCGACGAGCTCGTCGAGCTTGGAGTGGACGACCTTTCGCCACGCGGTGCGCGCGCCCGACGCGGCCTTGTCGCACAGCGAGGACTCGCCGGCGATGTGGCGGACTTCGAGCATGCTCAGCGCGACCTTGGGTTCCTCGGCGGCGAGAGCGAGGCACTGTTCGGGTGTGCGCACGGAGTGGTCGATCGACAGGCCCGAATCCCACAGCGGGTACCAGAGGGCATCCGCGGTCGCCTGGAGCTCGCCGGCTCGTCCGCCGTCATACAGCAATACCAAGTCGAGGTCCGAATACGGCAGCATCTCCCGCCGGCCGAGGCCGCCGAAGGCACACAGGGCGAATCCGGATCCCGGGACGATTCCCGCGTGTGTGGCGAGCCTGCCGAGCACGAGGTCGAACAGCTCGGTCATCGCACTGCGGAGACCCTGCGGGTCGAGCGTTCGGGCGAGGGCGGAGTCGATGAGGCCGGACCGTCCGGCTGCGAGTTCGCCTTTGAGTTCTTCAGCCGAAATGCTGGCCATGTGGAGTTCCCCGATTCCTCATTCATTTTCGGCGGGCGGACCGAGAGGTGCGGCGGCGGCTTGATTGCCACCGCACCACTTAATTTGGGACCGATGCTGCGGCGTCCTTGGCGGCTATACGGCGTCGCCGTCGGTCTCGCCGGTGCGGACGCGGACGATGGTGTCGATCGGCGTGACCCATACCTTGCCGTCGCCGATCTTGCCCGTGCGGGCCGCGTCGACAATGGCACGCACGACGCCGTCGACGTCTTCGTCGCCCACCGCGATCTCGGCCTTGAGCTTGGGCACGAAGTCGACGGTGTACTCGGCGCCGCGGTAGACCTCCGTGTGGCCTTTCTGGCGACCGAAGCCCTGGACCTCCGACACGGTGATTCCGTAGATTCCCTGCTGTTCGAGGGCTTCTTTGACGTCGTCCAACGTGAACGGCTTGATGATGGCTGTGACCAGCTTCATTTTTTCGTTTCCTTTCAGCGAGGTCTCGTGGGCGGAACTATCCGCGCAGCGCCTGGGTTTGACTTTCGTACGCGGTTTCGGCGTGCTCCGCACCGTCAATACCTGTGGATTCGGCGGCTTCGTCGATCCTCCAGCCGAGAGGCTTGAGGACGTAGAAGCAGACGGTGGTCATGATCGCGGTGAAGACGAGCGCAACCAGTGCGATGACGATCTGCACGACGAGCAGCTTCCAGCCGTCGCCGCCAAAGAACAGGCCCGGGGCTGTGCCGAAGGTGCCGGTGGCGAAGAGCCCGATGGCGATGGTGCCCCAGAGGCCGGCGACGAGGTGGACGCCGACGACATCGAGCGCGTCGTCGTAGCCGAAACGGTTCTTCATGCTGATCGCGAGCGCTGCCAGGGCTCCGGCGATGGCGCCGATCGCGATGGCGCCAAGCGGGTGGACCGATCCGGCGGCCGGGGTGATGGCGACGAGCCCGGCGACGATGCCGGAGGCAGCGCCGAGGGAGGTCGCGTGTCCGTCGCGTAGACGTTCGGTGGCGAGCCAGCCGAGCATCGCGGCGGCGGTGGCTGCGGTGGTATTGACCCAAGCGAGGCCGGCGGCGCCGTCGGCGGCGAATGCCGAGCCCGCGTTGAACCCGAACCAGCCGAACCACAGTAGCGCCGCGCCGAGCATCACGAACGGGAGGTTGTGTGGGCGGAATGCGGTCTTCCCGAATCCGAGACGCTTGCCGATGAGAATCGCGAGTACGAGGCCGGCCATGCCGGCGTTGATGTGGACAACGGTGCCTCCGGCGAAGTCGACGGGTGCGATGTTCGCCTCACCATCTGTAGAGCCGAAGATCCACGAAGCGAATCCGGTCTCCCCGTCGCCGAGCAGCCCGCCTCCCCACACCATGTGCGCCAATGGGAAGTAGCACAGAGTGACCCACAGCCCGGTGAAGGCGAGCCAGGTGCCGAACTTGGTGCGCTCGGCGATGGCGCCTGAGATAAGCGCGCAAGTGATGATCGCGAAAGTCACCTGGAATCCGACGTCGATGACCTGTGGGTAGGTGCCGGTGGCCCCGGCAACCCAGCCGTCGGCGTCGCCGATGACTCCGGCGAGCCCGAACTGCTCGAAGGGATTGGCGAAAATCCCGGCGATCGACTGGGTGCCGTAGGACATCGACCATCCCCAGAGGATGTAGACGATGGCGATGACGCCCATCGAGCCGAACGACATCATCATCATGTTGAGCACGGACTTTTGGCGGGACATGCCGCCGTAGAATAATGCCAGGCCCGGGGTCATGAGCAATACCAGCGACGCGGCCATGAGCATCCAGGCAGAATCACCTGCGCTGAATGTGGGCGCCTCTTGCGCCAAAATCACGGAATTCACGGGATCGTTCCCTCCTCGTAAGTCAACCGGCGCAAAGCTTCCATCGCTGCTTTGCTGTCCGTTGACTTAGAGAATTCCGTGCCGATGTTTCCGTTCTTCGCGTCTGTTGTAACCGTGCCGTGAACGGCTGCGTTCCCGGTGTTACGGCTCGGTTACAGCGGCCGTGACGGTATGGCGGCTACGCGAGGAGCGCGTCGACGAAGGCCTCGGGAACGAACGGCGCGAGATCATCAGCGCCCTCCCCGAGCCCGACGAGCTTGACCGGTACATCGAGCTCGTGCTGGACCTGGAATACGATGCCGCCCTTCGCGGTGCCGTCGAGTTTGGTGAGCACGACGCCGGTGATGTCCACGACGTCCCGGAACACACGCGCCTGCTGCAGCCCGTTCTGCCCGGTCGTCGCGTCGATGACGAGGAGCACCTCGTCGACGTTGGTGCGCTTTTCCACCACGCGCTTGACCTTGCCGAGTTGGTCCATGAGCCCGACCTTCGTGTGCAGGCGGCCGGCGGTATCGACGAGCACGGCGTCCACCTCGGATTCGATGCCGCGCGAAACGGCGTCAAATGCCACGGCCGCGGGATCGGCGGCTTCCTTGCCGCGGACGGTTTCCGCGCCGACGCGCTCACCCCAGGTCTGCAGCTGATCGGCGGCCGCCGCGCGGAAGGTGTCGGCGGCGCCGAGCAAGATCGTGCGTCCGTCGGCAACGAGCACGCGCGCGAGCTTGCCTGTGGTCGTCGTCTTACCCGTTCCGTTGACACCAACCACGAGGATGACGGCGGGCTTGCCGTCGCCCGGAAGGGCGCGAACCGAGCGATCGAACTCGGGATGGAGATTATCGATGAGCGCCTGACGCAAGAGAGCGCGCACATCGGCTTCCGTACGCACTTGCTTGGAGGCGATCTCCGAGCGGAGGCGATCGACGATGCGCATGGTCGTCTCGCTGCCGAGGTCGGCCATGATCAGTGTGTCCTCGATCTCCTCCCACGCCTCTTCGTCGAGGTCGCCGGCGCCGAGCAACCCGAGCAGGCTCTTGCCGACGGTGTTGTTCGAGCGCGAAAGGCGCCCGCGAAGCCGGTGCATGCGCCCGTCGGTCGGGGCGATCTCCTCGGTCGGTTCTGCCGGTGCGGGAACGGCGACGGTGTCGGGGTGCGTCGTGGCCGGGGCATCGCCGGCAACCTCTGTGGCCTGGCCGGCCGGTGCTTCATCCGCTGAGGGCTGCTCTTCTGCTGCCTGCGCTGTCACCGGCTCCGTGGTGGTAGTGGTGTCTGCGGCCGAGGTATCGGCCTCGCCGTCGGTGTCCTCCGACGCGTCGGCGGCTGCTGCCGCCCCGGCTGCCGCCGCAGCGCCCGCTCCGGTGGCCGCGGCGGTCGTTGCCGCGCGTCCCTTCGCGCTCGGGTCCGTGGGGGCCTGCGAATCGGTGGCTCCGCCGTCAGGCTTAGGTGTTTCGGTCTTTTCCGGCGCAGGCGCAGGCGGGCTAGCCTTCGACGTCGGCTCGTCGCGGCGGACCTTCTCCTTTTCCTTCTCCGCCGGGGCGAAGGAAAAGCCGGTGCCGGCCTGATAGTTGCCCGAGCGCTCCTGCTGGGTGATCTCCTTGGGCTCTTCGGTCTCGGTGCCGGAGGTGAAGGAGATCTTGTTCTGCGAGCGCCGCCACAGGCCGATGGCGATCGCGAGGATCGCCAGAAGGACGATGACTACGACGGCGACAATAATCCAGGCAGTGGTATTCACGGTGCCCAGTGTGTCAGATCCGCGGGCGGCTACGAGCGCAGGCTGGTCATCCGCTGGGAGATCACCTTCGAGATGCCATCGCCCTGCATCGACACGCCGTAGAGCACGTCGGCGACGTCCATCGTCGGCTTCTGGTGTGTGATGACGACGAGCTGGCTGGTTTCGCGCAGCTGCTCGAACAGGCTGATCAGCCGACGCAAGTTGGTGTCGTCGAGAGCGGCCTCGACCTCGTCCATCACGTAGAACGGCGACGGGCGGGCCTTGAAGATCGCGACGAGCATCGCGACCGCAGTCAGCGACTTCTCACCGCCCGACAGGAGCGATAGACGCTTGACCTTCTTACCGGGCGGTCGCGCCTCGACGTCAATCCCCGTGGCGAGCATGTCGTCCGGATCGGTCAGAACGAGTCGGCCCTCGCCGCCGGGGAAAAGTACCTGGAAGACCTGCTCGAATTCGCGCTCGACATCGAAATAGGCCTCGGTGAAAATCTGTTCGATGCGTGCGTCGACGTCGTCGATCACGCCCTCGAGATCGTTTCGCGCCTTCTTCACATCGTCGAGCTGCGCGGCCAGGAACGAGTGCCGCTCCTCGAGCGCGGCGTACTCCTCGAGCGCGAGCGGGTTGACCTTGCCCAAGGTCGCGAGATCTTTCTCTGCGCGCTTGCGGCGGGCCTCCTGCTCCGAGCGGACGTACGGCATCCCCTGCGGGCGGGTGACGTCCTCGCCGCGCTCGCGGGCCTCCTCGTATTCGCTGATCTCCAGCGGGCTCGGCGGGATTTCGATCTCCGGACCGTACTCGGCCAGAAGCGCCTCGGGCTCGATCCCCAACCGTTCGAGCACGCCCTGCTCGAGCTCTTGCACCTTGACCTCGAGTTGCGCCCTGGCGACCTCGTCGCGGTGTGCGCTGTCCGCCAGCTTGTTGACGACGGCGTCCGCGTCGCCTAGGTCTTTGCGTTTCGCGGCGAGCTGAGCTGCGGTCGCGTCGCGGGCGGCGACGATGCGGTCCCGGAAAGTTGCGGCGTCCGACGTCACAGAATCGAGCCGTTCGGCGAGTTTCCCTCCGAGCTCGGTGACGGTCTCGGCGACTTCGGCTCCGCGCTTTCGTGCGGCGGCGGCGCGTGCAGCGCGGGCTCGGGATTCTCGCTCGGCGTTCGCGGCTCGGCGAAGCGACGCAGACCTCCCGCGCCCGGACTGCATGCGTTCTTCTGCGGTTCGCAGCGCGAGCCGCGCCTCCGTCTCGACCCCGCGGGCCTCGCCGACGGCCTCCTGCGCCTTGGACCTTCGGTCGTCGTCGCCGTCGTTGGCCTTTTCCTCGGGTTCGTCGCCGTCCGCGGCGGCGATGCGCTGGCGCAGCTCGACCTGCTCGGCGTAGGCGGCCTCGAGCTTGTCGCGTGCGCTGCCGCGGGTCTGCTCGATTCGGCGTGCTTCGTGCTCGGCTCGGCGACGCGCGACGCCCAGCCGCGCCATCTCCTTATAAAGGCCCTCGATGCGCTGATCGGATTCCGTCATCGCCGCGCGTGCCGATTCGAGCGCCGCCGTGGCATCGGCGAGCGTTGCTTCGGCACCGGACAGCGTCGCGCCGGCCTTTTCGGCCTTCTTCTTCGCCGTGGCGCGCTCGGTTTCCGCGGCATCGATCGCAGCGGCGATCTCCACCCCTGACCTACCCGCGTTCCCGCCGCCGACCATCCAGCCGGGTCCGACGATTTCGCCGTCCTGCGTCACCGCGCGCAGTCGCCGGTCCCCCGCGACCTGCTGGTGTGCGGCTTCCACATCCGAAACGAGGACGACGTCGGCGAGCACGCTCGCAAGGACGCCCTGCAGTTCCGCGGGCGCAGCGATGGCGTCGATCGCCCAACGCGCGCCTGGCACGAGATCGGCCTCGAGATGCCACGTCCGCTCGCCCGGCTTCTCCGCGATCAGGGTCGCGCGTCCGCCGTTGTCCTTCCCCAGCGCCGACAGCGCCTCGGACAGGTCGATTCCCTCCACAGTGACGCCGGCGTCGGCGAATTGCCCGAGCACAACGCCCATCGCCTTCTCGGCCCCGGAATCGATGGTGATGTGTTCGGCGAGAGTTCCCGTCCATTTGTCGCCGAGATGCTTCGCCAACCATTCGGAGCCATCGCCCGCGCCCAGCGAGGAGCGCAGCGTGTCGATGCGCGCGTCGAGCCCGGCCATCGTCTTGCCCGCATCGTTTTGCATCTCGCGCAGTTCCGTCACGCGCAACGCAGCGGAATCGTAGGCACGCTCGGCCTCATCGAGCGTGGCGTTGAGGTCTTCTTCGCCTTCGCCGTGGTCGATGATGCGAGATTCTGCGACCGCGACCTCGTCGTCCGCGCTGGAGACCGCCTCGTGCGCGGCACCGAGGTCGGTGGTGTGTTTGTCGATCTGCTCATTGAGAGTCTCGATACGCGAGGCAACTGCCTCGGCCTTACCGGCGAGGCGGGCGAGACCTTCGCGACGATCGGCGATCGCACGGACTTGACGTAGGTGTTCGGCCTCGAGGTCTTGCGCCACCTTTTCCCTCTCGGCAAGCGCACGCGTCGCCGCGTCGAGGGCCGACTTCGCCTTGTCCACGGCTTCGGCCTGTTCGGTTTCCTTCGCCGCGGCCTCCTCGGCCTGCCGCTCGATTTCCTCGGGGTCGGGTCCGGTGTGCGTGGGCGGCGCAGAGGTAAGGCTACGCACACGGTCCGCGGCGATCCGCTGGGTCGCCCGGGAGCGCTCCCCCAGAGCGCTCAGTGCGAACCACCGTTGCTGTGCCTGGTCCGCCCGCGGGGATAGTTCGTCAACACGGGCGCTCAGCGCGTCCACCGAGCGTGCTAGTTCGTCGCGGGCGTCGGTCGCCTCGGCGAGCTGCCGAGTCAGGTCCGCACGTGCGGTATCGACGTCCGACAGTTCTGTGCGGCGGCGCTCGAGGTCGTCGGCAGCAATCCGGAAGGTCGCGTCTCGTAAGTCCGCCTGTACGGTTTGCGCACGCCGGGCGACCTCGGCCTGGCGCGCGAGAGGCCCCAGCTGCCGTCGCAGTTCCTTGGTGAGGTCCTGCAGACGGTCCAGATTGCCCTGCATGCCCGCCAGTTTGCGCTGGGCCTTTTCTTTCCTGCGGCGGTGCTTGAGGATTCCGGCGGCTTCTTCGATGAAGGCGCGTCGTTCCTCGGGCCTGGATTCGAGAATCTCCGAAAGTTTGCCCTGGCCGACGATGACGTGCATTTCACGGCCGATACCCGAATCGGACAGCAGCTCCTGGACGTCCATGAGCCGAGCGCGGTTGCCGTTGATCTCGTACTCGCCCGCACCATCGCGGAACATCCGCCGGGTCACCGACACTTCGGCGTAGTCGATGGGCAGGGCGCCATCGGCGTTGTCGATGGTCAGCGTCACCTCGGCGCGACCCAACGCGGACTTGCCGGTCGTGCCGGCGAAGATCACGTCCTGCATTTTTCCGCCGCGCAGGGTCTTTGCACCCTGTTCGCCCATGACCCAGGTCAGGGCGTCGACGACATTGGACTTGCCGGAACCGTTCGGCCCGACGACCGCGCAGATTCCCGGCTCGAACCTCAAAGTCGTCGGCGACGCAAAGGACTTGAAGCCCTTGAGCGTCAGACTTTTGAGATACACAGTCGTCCATCCTAAGCGACGGGCTTCGGGCCTTGGTCTTTTTGTCTGTCCTTTCGGCCGATAGTGTTTTCGGTCGTGACCTCAGAATCCCGTTCCACCGCTTCGGCCCGTGGCGAAAAAGGCCTGCGCAAGGGAGCACTTGGTTTCGTCGACTCCGTATCCATCGGAGTCGCATCTACTGGTCCCGCGTACTCCATCGCCGCGACACTGGGGTTCGTCGCCGCCGCGGTCGCGTGGCAGGCGCCGGTGGTCGTGTTGCTCGCCTTCGTGCCGGTGTTGTTCGCGGCGTTCGGGTACGACGCCCTCAATAGGGCCGAACCCGATGCCGGGACCTCGTTCGTGTGGGTGTCCCGGGCGTTCGGAATTCCGTGGGGTTGGATGGCGGGGTGGGCCATCGTCGTCGCCGATGTTCTCGTCATGGCCTCGCTGGCACAGGTCGCCTCGCAGTACACCTTCATTCTGCTCGGTTCTGATATCGGATCCGATCCGCACCATCCCGCGGTTCTCCTTCTCGGCGTGGGTTTTATCCTGTGTCTCACGTGGCTCGCGGTACGTGGCATCTTGTTGACGGCGAAGTTGCAGGTCGTCCTCGTGGTGATCGAAACCGTCGTCCTCCTCGGGTTTGCCGTCGCCGCGCTCATCCGGGTCTACAACGGAACCGCTTTGCCGCAGTCGCAGCCGGTGAGCTGGGATTGGTTCAATCCCTTCGCGGTCTCCGACCCCACCGATCTCGTCACCGGCATCCTGCTCATGGTGTTCATCTACTGGGGCTGGGACTCGGTGCTCTCCGTCAACGAGGAAACGAAGGACTCGCAGCGCACTCCAGGCCTGGCCGCCGTGTGCTCCACCGTCATCCTCGTGTCGGTGTATGTGCTGTTTACAGTCGCCGCGCAGGCTTTCGCGGGCGTCGGGGTCAATGGTCTCGGACTCGCCAATCCCGAAAATGCCGACGACGTTGTCGCGGCGCTCGGTAGCGCGGTGTTCGGCGATTCGATCGCCGGACAGATCGCGGTCGCCGCGCTCGTCATCATGGTGCTCACCTCGGCCACGGCATCGACGCAGACGACCATCCTCCCCACAGCGCGAACGACGTTCGCGATGGCCTTCCACGGTGCTCTGCCCAAGTCTTTCGGTAAGGCCCATCCCCGCTTCGCGACCCCGAATGTGTCCACATGGACCATGGGTCTGCTTTCGGCCGCGCTTTATGTGGCGATGGATCTCTTCGGCGGGGGCGGGATGGTGCTCGATGCCGTCGCTGCCTGCGGCGTGGCGATCGGGTTCTATTACGGGCTCACTGCTCTCGCCTCGGCCCGGCTGTATTCGGGATCCCGGCTCCGAGCAGAACACGCGAGGGCCGGAGGCATCGACTTTCGCCGCGTCGTCCTTCCCTCGATCGGCGGGGTGCTGCTACTGGCTGCCTCTGCGTGGACGGCGATCGCGTCGTTCGACCCGGATTTCGGCGAAGGGGTCTGGCGTATCCCGGGTCTCGGCGTCGAGGTAGGCGCGGTGTTCAGCTTGGGCGTCGGTGGAATGGTCCTCGGGTTGCCGCTTCTGTGGTGGTCGCGCCGCATGTTGCCGGCGTTTCGGGCCGACTACTTCGAGCGACATCTCCCGGCTTCGCCGGACCTGGTCGCGGACGAGGTCCAGGATTGATCAGCTGATCGACGCGGCCACCACGAGCCCGATTGCGACGTGCGCCCCGGCGACAACCCACGCCTCGGACGTGAATGCCTCGCGCTTCAGGGATTCGCCGATGTTGATATTGACGACCAGCTCGAGGAACCGCACGGCGAGGGCCTGAACCACGATTCCGACGACGCCGTAGATCGCTGCGGTGGCGAGCCCGGTGCCCAGGTCGCCGAATGATTGCCAGATCGCCACGACCACGACCAGTGCCATGGCGAGGAGCCCGGACGAGGTAATCAGCGCCGCGTTCGGGTAGCCACCGCGCACGAAGTCGCGCAGCTTGCCGGGCGTGGTCCAATCGATCACGTAGAACGCGAGCACCATCAGCACGAGGCCGAGAAGGGCGTAGAGAACGATGGCGGCAATGCCCTCGGGCACACCGGAAAGGTCTGGCGCGGACAGGGCGAGGTACGAGGTCACAGTGGTGGCCTTTCGCGGGTCGTCGGGTATCGGGAGGGAGCGGCTTACGGAAAAACTACGGGTCGGGGATGATGTGCGGGATGAATGAGGCACCGTCGTCGGTGATCAGGCCGGCGGTCTCACGGATCCCCAGCCCCACCGATTCGTCGCCCACCACCCAGGTGCCGAGCACCGGCCGGTAGCCGTCGAACTCCGGCAACGGGTCGAACAGCTGGTAGACGTAGCCCTCACGGCCGTAAACGCCGGTGGTTTCGGTATCCATTCCGGCGCCGACGATGGACAGGTTCGCCCCCTCGCGACCGAGCTTCGGCTTGCGGACGTACTCGGTGAGCATCCCGGGGTCGTCGATAAAGGTGGGCAGAAGGTTCGGGTGGCCCGGGTACATCTCCCACAGGATCGCAAGAATGGCCTTGTTCGACAGGATTGCCTTCCATAGCGGTTCGACCCACAACGTCTTCGGGAGTTCCGCGACCATGTGCCGACCGAATTCATCTTCGAGCGCCCATTCCCACGGGTACAGCTTGAACACGTTTTCCATCGGCCCGAGCTCGAGATCGGTGAACCGCCGCAGCTCGCTATCCCAGCCCACCTGCTCGATCTCGAGGCCGACGGTGGAGAAACCAGCCTCGGCTGCGGTCTCCTGCAGATACGCAGTAGTCATGTGGTCCTCGCCCGTGGGATCGGCGCCGGACCAACAAAAGTAGAGGTCGTCTGCCGGCAATTGGCTCTTGATCCCGGCCCACCGCGCGACCAGGGCTTCATGTAGCGAATTCCACTGATCGGCGTCCGGAAACGCGTCTTGTTTCCAGTACCACTGCAGGATCGCCGCCTCGAGCAACGAGGTGGGGGTATCTGCGTTGTACTCGAGCAGCTTCGCCGGCCCGCTGCCGTCGTAGCGAAAATCGAATCGCCCGTAAACGTGCGGGTCTCCGCGGCGCCACGAGGCGGCGATCGCCTCCCACGCATATTCGGGAATCCCGAAATCGGCGAATCGTTCGGTGAGGATCACGTGCTCGACTGCTTCGAGGCACATCGAATGCATCAGCTCGACCTGCGTCTCGAGCGCAAGCACTTCGTCCATGTCGAACTCGTAGTGCACCGACTCGTCCCAGTACTCCCTCCGCGCGCCGTGCTTATCGCGCCCCGGGGTATTGAAAATCAGGCCCTGCTGTTCGGTAATGCCTCGCCAATTGGCTCGGGCTCGGCCCTGCACCCTGCGCATGTGCTTGCTCCCTTTTTCACGTATGACGTCGGACGTACTCTGCGCCCCGGGCGATGCGCGATCGCTAGCCGCCGCTGGAAAAGCCCTTGCCCCCGGAAGACCCCTTCGACCCCGAGGACGACCCGAGACCGCCACGGCTGACCGGACCGCCCGTCTTTCCGCTGTTCGTCACCTCGCGGCCATTACCCGTCGAGTAGGACTTCCCGGACTGCGGGGTCGAGGCTCCGTTGGCAGGGGCACCCACAGGAGCGTTGGAGCCATAGGAGTAGCGGTACGAGCTGCCACCGACGAGGAAGAAGAACATCCCGCCGGGGCCGCTGCGCTCTTCGTTCGCGTTCTCGCAGATCTGATCGTCGACGACGACGTTGTCCTCATTCACGCACTGGGCGGATTCATAATCCGCGCCGCCCCCGCCGGCAGAGGACATATACGTGGCGGCGAGGATCGCCACGAGGCCGAGCCCCACGCCGCCGGAAATCAGATAGGTCTTCCGGCGCCTTCGCTTTTCCTCGTTGCGCTGATCCTCCTGCGCCTGAAACCGCGCGGCGCGCTCGGCCTCCTTGCGCACGCGGTCGCGTTCGCGGGACTCGGCCAGCGTCGGTTCCCGCCGCACCGCACTTTCGGGTGTCTGACGCCGGATGTTCCGTTCATGGCGCGACCGCGCCGAGTCCGGTTTGTTGGCGCGCAGGTTCTCCAGCGGGCTGCGCTCCTGCTCGCCGTTCGGGCCGGCGGGCGCGGCACCATCACCGGCGGTGCTATCGGGATTGTCGGGCCTGTGGCCACCGTTGTCGGGGTTGTGCGGGTCGGTCACGTACCGGCTTCCTCGTCCTCGCGGGTCGTTACTCTTCGTCCAGTGTAGGCGGTGGCGGGCCATCGACGCCTCGGCTCAGGCCCTATCGTTCGACGAAACCGTCGAGTCCTCCACGTGGTGGATCGAAGTCTTCGACCACGGTGCTCACCTGTCCGGGCGTGTCGCCGCTGCGGAGCCACTCGACGAGCTGATCAAGGGCGGGCCGCGGCCCTTCGGCGACGACGCACACGCGGCCATCGGGTTTGTTCGTGGCATGGCCGACCAGCCCCAGCTCGAGGGCGCGACTACGCGTCCACCAACGAAAACCGACCCCCTGGACGTGACCATGCACCCACGCCGTCAACCGTTGTGTCTCGCCCATCGCCGCTATGCCTCCGCACCGGAGTCGTCAAAACTCAGGTCGATTTCGGTCCCGGCCTTGAGGGTCCTGCCCACCGTGCAGGCCCGGTCGATCGCGCGTGTGGCGATGGTGCGGATCTTCTCGCGGTCGGCGTCGGAGAATTCGGCGAGGTCGAGTTCGAAAACTTCGTCGAGGTGGGGATAGCGTTCCTGCTCCCGGTCGGCCGCGCCGGACACGCGAACGGTCCCGGAAAAGTCCTCGCCGAGGCGCCGCTCGAGCGGACCGTCGGCGCTCATCGCCGTGCACGCGGCGAGCGCGATCTTGAGCAGTTCGCCTGGCGTGAACGCTCCCTCCACCGTGTCCCGACCGACCCGCACCTCCGCCCCGCGTGAGGACTTACCGGTGAACCTGGCACTTCCTGTGCGCTCGACCCACAATTCGGCGGCGGCAGGCTGGGAAACGTCGCTAGAAGTCATGGCCTCATCGTACGTTCGGCCGGTTTCCCGCGCCGCTTTCGCGGCGCCGGCTGGCACGTAGGGCAGTAATAGGAACCCCGGCCCCCAATGCTTTCCTTGGACATCGGCTCACCGCACCGCGGACACGGTTCGCCGAGCCGCCCGTAGGCATTCAGTGAACGCGCGAAGTAACCGGAGTCGCCGTTGACGTTGACGTACAACGCATCGAAGCTCGTTCCGCCGGCGTCGAGGGCCCGATCCATGACCTCGCGAGCGGACTCGATCAGCTCGACGACTCGCGTGAGCGTCAGCCGCGAACCGAGGCGTCGTCCGTGCACGCGCGCGGTCCACAAGGCCTCGTCTGCATAGATGTTGCCAATGCCCGAGAGCAGGGTTTGTTCGAGGAGCTGCCTCTTGATCTCGACGTCTCGCGAGCGCATCCGCTTAGCCGTCGCGCGGACGTCGAACGCGGCCTCGAAGGGGTCCGGCGCGATGTGAGCGATGGACGCCGGCACCACTCGCGCAGGTCCGGCGGGGGCCGCGTGGGGGTCGCGGACGAGGGTCTCCGTCGTCATATATCCAAAGGTGCGTTGGTCGATGAAGCGAAGCTCCTGGCCGTCGGACAGTCGGAGGCGCGCATGGGTGTGCCGGGCGGCGGGAAGCTCGGGAGAGGCGACGAGGAGCTGGCCGGACATGCGCAGGTGGACGACGAGGGCGCGCTCGCCGGCTTCGGGTTCGCCGTCGCCGAGGGTGAGCCACAGGTATTTTCCGCGGCGCTCGGCCGAGTGGATGCGGGCTCCGGCGAGTTCGTCGGCGAGGCCCTCTGCGCCGCCCGGGTGTCCGCGGGCGACGCGATGTCCGGTGAAAGCGGCGGCATCGATCCTGCGACCTACGGCATGATCGGCGAGGCCCCGGCGGACGACCTCTACCTCGGGAAGCTCGGGCATCGCGCGCTCAGCTACCCGGCCGAAAGGTTTTTATACGCCTGCTCGGCAGCCTTCTGCTCGGCTTCCTTCTTGGTGCGGCCGGTGCCGCTACCCCTTTCGACTTCCGACACCAGAGCCTGGGCCGTGAACTCCTTGGCATGGTCCGGGCCGGAATCGGTGATCCGGTAGCGGGGTGCGCCGTGCCCGGAGGCGGCGCACAGCTCCTGCAGGCTCGTCTTCCAGTCGAGCGCAGCACCCATCTCCGGGGCCTCGTGGAGGCGATGCCCGAGCAGATCGAGCACGACCTTGCGGGACGGCTCGAGCCCGTGCTCGAGGTAGATCGCCCCGAACACGGCTTCCATGGTGTCGGCGAGAATCGAATGCTTGTCGCGACCGCCGGTGAGCTCCTCGCCCTTGCCCAGCCGCACGTATGCGCCCAGTCCCCCGTCGCCGAGCTCCCGCGCGACCTCGGCGAGGGTGTACATATTGACCAAGCTCGCGCGGATCTTGGCGAGCTCCCCCTCCGCGCGGTCCGGGTAATTGACGTAGAGGAACTCCGTGACCGACAGGCCGAGCACGGTGTCGCCGAGGAATTCGAGGCGCTCGTTGTGCGGGAGGCCGCCGTTCTCGTAGGCGAAAGAGCGGTGCGTGACGGCGTGCTGCATCAGCCCCGGGTCGATCTCGATGCCCAGGGCCTCGAACAGCGCGGTATACGCGCCGTCCTCGGGAGGCGTGGCCTCGGCGGACCCGTACTTTGCCATGATTGTCGACTACCTTCTTTTCGTTCGAAGCGCCGGCCGTGAGCCCGCGCGGTCCGTGCTACTTCTCTTCGCCGGTTTCCGGATCGCGGCCGAACTTCTCGGCGAGCCCCGCCCAGCGTGGGTCGATCTTCTCGGCCCAGTCTTCCGCGGTCCCATCCGGTGCGGGGACATCGTTGTCCGGGCACGGCCGCCCGGTGACCGATTCACATGTAGGCGCCAGTTCGAACGACAGCCCAAAGCCGTCGATGAGTGCCTGGGTGAGATCCACGCGGCCGTCGTCGAGAAGCCGGACCTCTTCCTCCTCCGCAGCCTCGGCGGACGGGCTGCCCGGTTCCGCATACAGGTCCCCAAGTGTGACGGTGGCGTCGCGGCTCAGTTCCGTGAGGCATCGGACGCATTCCGCCACGGCCTCGGCCGATGCAGTGCCGGAGACGTAGACGCCGTCCTCGACACGAGAGACGGTGAGGTCGAGCTCGACCTCCCGCCCGGCGGGGACCTTGACCATCTCCACCCCGATGTCGTCGGTCAGGACGACGGTGTCGCGCCAGTCCGCGATCGTGCCGAGCGATGTGCCCAGCCGCTGGGTGTCGAACGTCAGGCCGTGGCCGTGGGTATGGGCTGAGTTTCGGGCGTTATCAGACACGCCTTCAGATGATACCCGCCGACGCGGCGCCCCCTAGCGACGGACGCGCTCGTCCCGGTAGCCGCGGTCGTCGCCCGCTCCGGGTTCGTCGTAGCTTTCGCGGCCGTAGGCGTAGCCGCCGGCCATCTCCGCCCGTCCACGCTGCACCGTGCGGATCGTCGTCGCGAGGACGTCCTCGAATTCGGCCATCTTCTGCTCGACGTAGTCGTCGCATTCGTCGCGGCGGCGCGAAGCCTCCGCGTAGGCGTCCTCGCGCACTCTGCGCGCCTCTTCGTCCGCGACCCGCGAGACCTCGGATTCGGAAACCATGCGCTGCTGCTCGTTGCGGGCTTCGGTGAGCATCCGGTCGTAAAGTGCCTCGGCGTCATCGACGGTACGTTCGGCCTCTGCGCGGGCGCGGGAGGTGGTGTCCTCGGCCTGCCGCTGGGCGGAGTCGACGGTCGCGGCTGCCTCGGTCTCGGCGGTGAGCATCATCGCGTCGCTGCGCTCGCGTGCATCGACCACGAGCTTGTTCGCCTGCGCGTTGGCATCGGCGACCATGCCCTCGGACTCCGCGCGCGCATCGGTGAGCGTCTGGTTCGCCTCGGCCTGGGCATTGCCGACGAGCTCGCGCGCCTTGGCCTCTGCCTCGGCGAGAATGCTGTCGCGCTGGTCGAGGACATCCTGGGCATCGTCGAGTTCACCTGGAAAGGCATCGCGGATCTCGTCGAGAAGGAGCAGCGAATCCTGGCGCGGGACCACGCAGTTATTCGTCATGGGGATGTTGCGTGCTTCCTCGATCATCGCGATCAAGTCGTCAAGCGCCTGGAAAACTCTATACACCCTGCTGTCCTTCCCTTGCACTCTTGTGCGGATGGGTCACTGCCCCATCTTGTCGGTTTATCGATGACGCCGGACGGTGCCGCGCCGGTTCAGCCGAACTTCGCTGCCATGGCACTTGCCACAACCCGGGGCACCAGATGTCCGACGTCCCCTCCGAGCTTTGCCACCTCCCGGACGAGCGAGGACGAAACGAACGACAACCCCGGCTGTCCTGACACGAACACCGTGTCGACGCTTCCCTCGGCACCTGCGCCGGTGATCTCCCAGTTCATGTGAGCCATCGGCTCCTCGTACGAGTAGTCGGTAGCGCTTCTCAGGCCCTTAACCACGGCCAGAGCGCCCTGTTCGCGGCAATAGTCGACGAGAAGACCGGAGAAATCGTCCACCCGGACGTTGTCCAGGTGCGCCACCGACTCGGCGAGAAGCTCTCGACGCTCTGCGACGGCGAATGTCCCCTGCTTGTTGGGGTTGTGCACGACGCAGGCGATGACCTCGTCGAAAAGCCTTGCCGCACGCTCGAAAACGTCGACGTGGCCGAGGGTTACTGGGTCGAATGAGCCGGGGCACACTGCGATAGTCATGCTTCCCAGGCTAGCGATCTTCGACGACTCCGATGTCGACCCGCGTTTCCCCATAGGTTCTGCTGAACTCCGACGTCATACCGTCTGGCCAACCGATGACGGCGGAGCGGACCGAACTCTCGACTACGACGTGCGCGATGTCCGAAAGCCAGGCATGCGTGATGAGGCGGTCGAGGATTTCGGGAACCTGCTGCTCGACCTGCTCGTACGGCGGGTCGATGAGGACCAGGTCGTAGCCACCGTCACGGGGGCACGGGCCGGAGATCGCCCCGGGTAACGCGGTGCGGTGAAGTGCGAGGCTCGCGAGGGGCGCCCCCAGGGCTACGCGAGCGGTGTCGATGTTGCCCTGCAGGATGCGGGCGGCAGGGCCGCCGGATTCGAAAAAGTCAGCCGTCTCCGATCCGCGGGACAGGGCTTCGAGGCCGAGCGCACCGGATCCGGAGAACAGGTCGAGCACGAAGGTCCCGTCGAGGTCGAGTCGCGATTCGATGGCGCTGAACATAGCCTCGCGCACGCGGTCCGTGGTGGGTCGTGTGCCGGCGTCCGGTACGGCCAGGCGCGTGGAGCGGAGCCTTCCGGCGATCAGTCTGGTCACGTGCGATCAAGATAGTCGGCCTCGGCGAATTCGTCTATCTCCTCGCCGAGCGCAGTGTAGTGCTCGAGTTCCGGGTCCTCGGACAGGATGCGCGCGGATAGCTCGCTCGCCTCGGTGATGATCTCGGCGTCGCGCACCACAGACAGGATGCGGTTCATGCCGCGGCCACCGGATTGCCGAGCGCCGAACACGTCGCCCTCCCCGCGTAATTCGAGATCACGCTGGGAAAGCTCGAACCCATCGCGGGTGTCGGCGACCGCTTTGAGCCGTTCCTCGGCCGTCGACCCGGGTTCGACGGTGGAGACCAGCAGGCATACTCCCGGCTTGTCCCCTCGGCCGATGCGCCCGCGCAGCTGGTGTAGCTGCGAGATGCCGAAGCGGTCGGCGTCCATGATGACCATCACGGTCGCGTCCGGCACGTCGACGCCGACCTCGATGACCGTCGTCGACACGAGCACGTCGAGGTGCCCGTTGCCGAACGCGTTCATCGTCATGTCCTTGACGTCGGAGGGCAGTTTGCCGTGGACGAGCCCCACGCGCAGGTCCGCGAGTTCGTGGGAGACCAGCCGGTCGAACAGGTCCTCGACGCCGAGCCCAGGCCGGGCGGGGCCGACCGCGGGGCCGAAATCGCGCTGGAAGTCGCCCTGGGAATCGTCGGGATCGGAGCTGTCGATGCGGGGTGCGACGATGAACGCGCGACCGCCGTCTTCGACCTCCTCGTGGATGCGGTCGAAGATGCGCTCGACCCAACGCTGTTGATGAGCGGGGTCCAGCGCGCCCAGCTGCACGACATGAGTGTCGACCGCCTGCCTCCCGGCCGGCAGCTCGGTGAGCGTCGAGGTGGACATGTCGCCGAAACTCATCATCGCGATTGTGCGCGGGATTGGTGTCGCCGTCATTGTGAGGATGTGCGGGGTGGCACCGTCTGTGCGCTTGGCGCGAAGTTTCTGCCGCTGGTCGACACCGAACCTGTGCTGCTCGTCGACGACCGCAAGACCGAGGTCGAAGAACTCTACGGAGTTCTCCAGCAGCGCATGGGTGCCGATGACGATGTCGATTTCACCCGTGACAAGGCCGAGCAGTGCCTCGCGCCGAGCGCCGGTGGACATGGACCCGGTAACCAGTGCCAGCGAGATCGGCGCGGTTCCGGTGCTTTGGTCAGGCTGCACAGAATCGCCGAACAGGGTTCCGCTCACGGCGCCGGCCGGGGCGGCGAGATCGCGGAGCAGGCGGCGCAGCGCCCGCTCGTGTTGGGCGGCGAGGACCTCGGTCGGTGCAAGGAGCGCGCACTGACGGCCGGCATCGACGACCTGGCACATGGCGAGCAGGGACACGACAGTCTTGCCGGAACCGACCTCGCCTTGCAGGAGTCTGGCTGTGGGATAGCTCTTTTCGAGGTCTCCGGAAATTTCGTCCAGAACCTCGTCCTGCCCCGAAGTGAGCGAGTACGGCAGCCTCCCGAGCAGCGCGGCGCGGACACCGCCGGCTCGCGCCGGGCTCGCGGGCGCGGCCCCGGATTCCAATCGGAGCCTCCGAAGTCCGAGACGCAGATGCACGGAGAGGGCGACGTCAAACTTCACGCGGCGCCGGGCCGCGGCGAGCTGCTCGTGTGATGACGGGAAGTGGATCGCCCGCCTCGATTCGTCGCGTGGGGCGAGGCGGAATCGCCTTCGGTCGAGCTGCGAGAGCGTCTCGGGCACTTCCGGAAGTAGCGGCAGTGCGATGGCAACGGCAGACATGACGTCCCAGGTGGTGGTCTTCTTCGAGGCGGGATAGACCGGCAGGATCGGACGCTCGAGGATGGACTGCTCGCCGCGGCCGACAACTATCTCATCGGCGACATCGAGGATTTCCTTGGCGGAGGACTCCCGCTTCTCCCCGGCGGCGAGAGGCTCCGCCTCGTCCGACGTCATTCCCGATGCGTCCGAGGCCACCCGGAAGGTGGGATTGACGCAGGTGATCTTGCCGTTGCGGATCTTCGCCACGCCGATGACCTCGATGAAGTCGTGCTTTTTGACCTTGTGCTTGACCCACGTCATGTTGAAGAAGACCGCGGTGCGCTCGC
The DNA here is from genome assembly GCF_020742175.1 of Dietzia timorensis. Taxonomy (GTDB): domain Bacteria; phylum Actinomycetota; class Actinomycetes; order Mycobacteriales; family Mycobacteriaceae; genus Dietzia; species Dietzia timorensis_A. The sequence goes on along the minus strand of NZ_DYXM01000145.1, from coordinate 12,176 downwards.
CGGCGTCCGTCGCGACGGTCACGAACACCGTGCGCACGCGGGGCATCTGGCCGCGGGAGTAGTTGTCCGAAACGCCGAATACCGTGCCGGAAAAGCCGATGGGATCGCCGTCCGAGATTCCTGTGGCCGGATCGCTCTGTCCACGATCGCGGTACGCGCGCGGCACGGAATCGAGCAGCTCGGAGAGCGTGTGAAGCTCGAGGTCTCGGGCGAGCTTCTTCGCCAGGGTTGCGGGCAGGATCTCCGCGAGCGGGGTGTCGTCGGGGCCGGCGAGGTCGTCGGTCTCGCTCATTCCAGTCCCACGTAGGCCATCACGTCGCCGTCCCCCATGGGGTAGGTGACGATTTCCAGGTCGGGGTAATCCTCGGAAAGCCTGTCCACCTCGGCCTCGACCTCGGCTTCGAGGTCCTTTACCGCGATGACCGTGAGCATCTCGCCGCCGAGGGTGAGGAGGCGGTCGATCACTGCGGAGAGAGCGGCGGCCGGGCTCGACTCCACCACGGCCACGTCGTATCCGATGACGCCGACGACGTCACCGACCTCGCACGGGCCGACGAGGGTCAGCGCCCTCTGTGCCGCCCGGTCGAGACGGGCGAAACGAACAGCTGTGGCCGCATCGGCCATGTCGAAACCGTCGATGGACAGCGAGGAGTCGGGGTCGTGCACCGCGAGGGCTGCGAGCCCCTGCACGATGGACTGGGTCGGGAGAATGATGCAGTGACGGCCGCGGGCGCGAAGTTCGGCGTCGACCGCGGTGATCTGCGAGTGCCCGAGCGAGCCATTGGGCAGGACGATGATCTCGGCGGTCTCCACGTCGAGAAGCTTGCTTACCATGACCGCTTCGTCGGCGTTGGCGTCGATTGTCACCGCGCCCGCTCCCTCGAAAAGATCGGACACCGGCCCGGGGCTCGCGAGCGCGACGACCGTGCGCCCTTGTTCGAACGCCGCGGACGCCGGCGGTCCGGCCGGGCCTAGCAGCTCCTCGACGCGGATATCCGAGATTTTTCCCAGGTCTACGCCGGCCTGGATGGCGCCACCGATCTCGTTGGTGTGGACGTGGACGGTCCAGTAGGAATCGGTCCCGCCGGAGCTATCCGAGGCCACGATGACGCTGTCCCCAAGTCCTCGAAGCGTGGCGCGTAGCGCGTCGCCCGCCGACGACTCCAGGTCACGTAGCGCATACATGACCTCGAATCTGGACACCTCGCCTTCGGGCGCACCAGAACCATGTTCTACATCCGTAGTGGATTCGGTATCGCCTGGGTGCGCGGCATCTCCGCCGTCATACTCCGACAGGTCCACTGGCGTGCGGGCGAAGTCCGGCCTCTGCGGGGTAACACCCGTGACGACCTTGACCAGCGAATCGAGGACGATGAGCAGGCCGCGGCCGCCGGCGTCGACCACTCCGGCCTCGCGGAGCACATCAAGCTGATCAGGCGTGCGTTCCAGGGAATCGCACGCGGCGTCCGCCGCCGCCTTGCACACGGCGGGCAGCGTGTTCTCCGCGTTGCGTGCGGCGGCCGCGGAATCGCGCAGGACGGTGATGATGGTGCCCTCGACGGGATCGGACAGTGACCGCGAGGCGACATCCACCGCGGCGGACAGTGCAGTCGATACGACCTCCGCGGAGATCCCGGAGGCCTCCGCGTGGTCGCCGAGTGCGCGGAGCACCTGCGACAGGATCACTCCCGAATTGCCGCGCGCCTCGCGGACCGCCCCCTTGGCGAGGGCGGAAGCCACGCGATCGGCGTGCGCCGCGGCGGACGTGGTTCCGATCGACTCGACGAGATCATCGGCGAAGTCCACCGCCGCGGCCATGGTGTGTGCCATGTTCGTGCCCGTGTCCGAATCCGGAACGGGAAAGACGTTAAGCGTGTTGATCGCGCCCCGGTGCACGGCCAGCGAGTCGGCGACGAGCCGAGCCCAATCGAGGACCGCCATGCCGTCCAGCACATCGAGAGTCCCGGCCGCGGATGCGGCGGGCGCGCTACCAACCTGGCTCATGTTCCCTTCCGGCTCGTTTCTCGTCTCACTTCGGCCGTTGTGCTCCACACAACACTAGTACGCTAGGGCACCTAGCCGGTGCCCTTACAGGCATCTCGTCATCGTGAACCACTGGAGGAATTCGTGCCCACCGATCTTTCCGCACTTCCGCTCGTACGGTTTGAGGAGGGCATCCTTTACCTTCCCGTCTCGACATCGGAGAATGCGTGCGCGCTGAGCAATGAGGCGATGGAACAGTCGATCGAGGCACTCAACCTAGTATCCGTGGGACAGCTGGACGCACGCGTGGCCGTGCTCGTCGGCCTGGGCAAGCACTTCTCCGTCGGCGGCAACGTGCGCGGTTTCGCCGAGGCCGACGATACCGAACAGCACATCCTCGACGTGGCATCGATCGCCCACGCCCTCGTCGCTCGCGTATACGCGCTGCAAATTCCGGTCGTAGCCGCGATGAAGGGCGCCACGGCCGGCGCCGGGTTGTCGCTGTGCCTGTCTGCCGACGTCGTCGTCGGAGGCAGCTCCTCGCGTTTGGCCTTCGCCTATTCGGCAATCGGTCTGTCCCCGGACGGCGGTATGAGCTACTTTCTCCCCCGCGTGGTCGGACGAACCCGCGCCGCCACACTCCTGCTCACCAGTGCCCAGCTCAGCGGCGAAGAGTCTCGCGATATGGGAATCATCTCGCACTGGGTCGGCGACGAGGACATCGATACCGCTGCCACCGAGTTCGCCCGCAAGCTCGCAGCCGGACCGCATAATTCCTACGCCTCGATCAAGCAGAGCCTCGCGATCGCCGAGGAAGGCAGCCTCGACGCCGTGCTTCGGACAGAGCGCTTCAACATCGCCCGGAATTCGGTGACGCCGAACGGCCGCGAGGGCGTGGCGGCGTTCATGGAAAAGCGCGCCCCGAAGTTTCCCGGCTAGGCCCGCGAGGGCGCGGACGCCGGCAGGCGCCAGTCCACCTGGGACGCGCCCTGCTCTCCGAGGGCCGCGTTAGCCCGGCTGAACGGCCGGGAGCCGAAGAACCCTCGCGATGCCGAGAGCGGCGAAGGGTGCGCCGATTCGATGCGCGGCACCGAGCCCAGCTGTGGGGCGAGAGACTGCGCGTCCCGCCCCCAAAGGATCGCCACCAGCGGCGCATCGCGCTCGACGAGCGCCTCGATCGCCCTGTCGGTGATCTTTTCCCAGCCCTTCCTTCGGTGGGACGCGGCGGCGCCAGGGCGCACCGTGAGGCACCGATTGAGAAGCATCACTCCCTGCGCCGACCACGCGGTGAGATCACCATGCTCCGCGGGCTCGATACCGAGATCGTCGTGTAGCTCGCGATAGATATTCGTCAGCGAACGCGGCAGCGGACGGACATCTGCGTCGACCGCGAAGCTCAGGCCGATTGGATGCCCAGGAGTCGGATACGGATCCTGACCGACGATGAGAACCCGTACCTCCTCGAACGGTTGGGTGAACACACGCAGGACATTGCTTCCCGCAGGCAGGTAGCCGCGCCCCGCCGCATTCTCGGCGCGGAGGAAATCCCCCATCGCATGGATGTCCTCGGCGACGGGTTCGAGCGCACGAGCCCAGCCCGGATCGAGAATCTTGCCCAGAGGCTGTTTTCCGCCGCCGCTAGTCAAGGCGCCGCAATTCCGCGCGATAGCGCTGGCCATTCTCGAAGTATTTCTGCGTATTGCCCGCCATCATCTCCGGGTCGACGTCGAAGTCCGGGCGAATCTTCGCCGGCATCCCCATCGCCATCTTCCGTGCGGGCAGGTGGAACCGAGGCGGGATGAGGCAGCCGGCTGCCACAACCGCCCCCTCCTCGATCACCGAACTGTTGAGCACGATCGACCCCGAGGAAATCAATGCACCATCGCCGACCGTCGCGCCCTCGACATGCACGCCATGCCCGACGATGCAATGCTCACCGAAGATCGTCGGCTCGGTCGCGGTGCAGTGGATGATCGAACCATCCTGGATATTGCTCATCGCGCCGACCTCGATCCGCCCGTAGTCCCCGCGAAGGACTGCGTTAGGCCAGATCGAGACTCGCTGCCCGAGCGTTACGTTGCCGATAACCACCGCGTCAGGATGGACGAAGGCATCGTCCGCGATGTCTGGTTTCAGGTCTCCGAGTGCGTAGATCGCCATGTGCCCGAGTTTACGTCTGCCGTCCGCGCGCCGAGTCCCACCCCGAGATTCTCCTCGGCTCGCCGTCAACCAGGACGGAACCCGCACCGTGTTCCTGTGTGGGTTCCCCGATGACGCCGCACGCCGTGAACCCGGTGGGAATCTCGGTTCCGGCGGGGAAGGACGCGAGTAGGCCGTGGTCCTCTCCCCCGGTGAGATGCCATTCGGCTACCGCGGAACCGTGGTCCTTCCCGAGGGTCGCGGCCGCATCCCGCAAAACCTTATCGTCAACAAATGTAGAGGTATCGAGGTATGCGATTACCCCGCTCGCTCGGCACAGTCCCGAGAGATCGAGAAGTAAACCGTCGGTGACGTCGGTGAGTGCGCTCGCACCGGCGCGCCGTGCCGCCGAGCCGAGGGTGTATTCAGGTCGCGGGGCGCGAAAGAGATCCTGCGCAATCCCGTCGGCGTAGCCCGCGGAAATCAGCTCGAGCCCCGCAGCCGAGCGCCCCGGGAGACCACTGAGGGCAAGGACATCGCCGGGCCTTGCCCCGGAGAGACGGACGGCAGCCGCCCCCTCCTCCTCGAAGTCGCCGAGCGCCATAGGAGCGAGAACAAGACAGGGGCCTGTGGTGATGTCCCCGCCGATGATCTGGGCTCCCGCGCGCCGCGCCTCCATCGCCGCACCCGTGGCGAGACACTCGACATCCGCCAGCATCATGTCGCGCGTAAGCGACAGGGCGATGACGATATAGCGGACATGCGCTCCCATCGCCGAGATGTCCGAGGCGGCCTGCGCGACCGCGCGTGCGCCGATCTCGGCGGGCGTCGACCATTCTCTTCGGAAGTGGGTGCCCTCGACGATCATGTCCGTACTCGCGACGACATCCGTAGACGCGGCGAACACGGCGGCGTCGTCCCCATTTCCCACAACGAGGGTCGTCGGAGGATGCCCCGCGGAAGCCCGTGACGCCGCCGCGGTGAAAATCTCGATGATCTCGGCCTCGGTCGACGCGGCCACGGTCTCCCGGGCCGGCGATCGATCGCAGGGGTCGGTCACACTGTCTCCTCTTCACTCTCCATGGGTCGCGGCACTTGCCGGCCGCCGGCAGCGCACATCGTATGGTGAACGGTATGGCCAAAGACTCTTCTGCGGACGATGTCACCCCGGATCCGGATACCGACGGCAACGCGACAACCGCCACCGGCGATCCGATGGGCAGGAATCCATGGGTCGTCGCGGCCGCCGTCGCTCTTCCGGTGATTCTCGTGGGCGGAATCCTTTACGGGGCGTCCCAAGTCTATAACTCGACAGGCGCAAGCCAGGACGATCCGCTCAACGCGGTCACGGTGCCGAACCCGGATGGCGACTCGCCCGAATGTTCCGAGTTGCTCGCCGCGCTGGGCGACGAGCTCGGCGAGGCGAAGCGCGTGGAATTCTCCGACCCCGCCCCGGATGCTGCTGCCGGTTACCGTCTCGAATCCGGTGCCCCGGTTATCGTTCGGTGCGGGCTGCCCGCACCGCAGGGTTTCGAGGTCGGCACGGCGCTGACCGAGGTCAACGACGTCCAGTGGTTCAACGAAAGCGATCCCGTCGCCGAGGTCACTGATTCGACGTGGGTGGCGGTCGACCGGCCCGTCTACGTGGCAATCACCCTGCCGGAGGATTCTGGAACCGGTCCCATCCAGGCGGTCTCCGATACCCTCAAGGAGACGATGGAAGCGACGGAACCCACGCCTGCGGATGTCGCCGGCAATGACGCCGCGCCCACCGAACCGGGCAACTAGCCCGCGATCCGAACTCCGATCACCGACCCCAGGGGACCCACGATGGACTTTCTCACCGCAACGGCTCGCAGCAGCGTCGAGATCTTCGACATCCCCACGGTGACGACCGTCTGCGTGAAGGCAAACGGCTGGCAGATGTCCAAGCTCGAGGAGCTTTTCGATACCGGGTTCTCGTCCCTGGCCACCGCGGTTCAACCTGCTGGCCCGGCCTACGCGCTGTTCACCCGTCAGCCGTCCGACACCGTCGATATCGAGATCGGGTTCCCCACGTCCACCGCTCTTATCGCACCGATTCCCGCTCAGAAGGTCACCCTGGAGCCCGGCGAGATCCCGGCAGGTAAGGTCGCGAGCCTGTCCCATATCGGCGCGTTCGACAAACTTCCCCAGGCCTACGAGGAGCTCCTTGCACAGGTCGAACAGCAGGGTATGACGCCGAAGTTGCCGTTTTTCGAGGTGTACGTCACCGAGCCGAGTCCCGAAATGGACCCGGCCGACCTGCGCACCGACATCTTCACCTACGTCGAGTAGCGACCGGCCGGAACCCGCCCGAGCCTGCCGGAGCCCGGACGCGTCCGCGCCTGTTACCGCCCTCCGAGGGCCGTCTGCACAAGGGTGTCGAGTAATTCGGTGTAGCCGATTCCCGTGGCCTCCCACATCTTCGGGTACATCGAAATGGGAGTGAACCCGGGGATCGTGTTCACCTCGTTGATGACTGCGCCGTCCGCCGTCACAAAGAAGTCGACGCGGGACAGCCCCTTGGCGTCGAGAGCCTCGAAGGCCTCCACGGCGACCCGGCGCACCTCATCGGTCTCCGCCTCCGAGATCTTCGCCGGCAGATCGTAGGAACTCACGGCGTCGATGTATTTGGTATCGAAGTCGTAGAAGGCGGCATCGCCCGTAGCGTCGTCGGTTCCCGATCCGGGTTCGTCGGGGAAATGAATTTCGGCGGGAAGGCTGGCACGCACCTCACCGGAAGGCAACTCGAGTACGCCGCACTCGATCTCGCGCCCCACGATCCCGGCTTCCACGATCACTTTGGTGTCGTGCTTGCGCGCTTCCTCGATTGCCGGCTCCAGGCGCGCCCAATCGCCGACCTTCGTGATGCCGATCGACGATCCTCCGCGCGCGGGCTTGACGAACACGGGCAGCCCGAGCCGCTCGCGATCCGCGGCGGAGACGGTGCCCTCGCCGCGCCGGAGCACGACCTGCACGCCAATCGACAAGCCCGCCTGGCCGAGCACCTTCTTGGTGAATTCCTTGTCCATCGACGCCGAGGACGCGAATACCCCCGGCCCCACATACGGCACGCCGGATAGCTCGAGAAGCCCTTGGATCGTCCCGTCCTCGCCGTTGGGCCCATGCAGGACAGGGAAAATGACGTCGGCGTGCGTGTAGAGCTCGCCCGCGTTCGGGCCCTCGGAGTAGCGGATCACTCCGCGCTCGGTTTCACCGGTCCCGATCGCGACGCGCTGCGCGCCGTCATCCACCTTGGGCAGCCGGCGATCTTCGATCCGCAGCGATGCGAAATCGCTCGTGCCCTCGACCCAGGCGCCCGAGGTCGTGATGCCCACAGGGACGACCTCGTAGCGCTCGGGATCGAGATGGCTCATGACGGCGCCCGCCGAGACACAGGAGATGCTGTGTTCGGGACTGCGCCCGCCGTACAGGACTGCAACGGTTATGCGACTCACGGGCACAAGGCTACCGCCTACCCGCACGCCGTCCGCGCACCACCGCGCCCGCGCCGGGAGGAGTTATTCGCTCTTCTTCGTGCGCCCCATGAGCGCCTGCACGAGTTGCGAGACCGGGATGCCTTCATGGCAGACGAGGTGCGCGGCCTCGGTGAGCGGCATCTCTACTCCCGCCTCCTGGGAAAGGGCGCGGATGGAGGTGCACGACTTCACGCCCTCGGCGACCTGCCCATTGGTCGCCTCCTGCGCCTCGTCCATCGTCCGGCCCATGCCGAGCTGTTCGCCGAACCGGCGGTTGCGTGAAAGGGAGGACGAGCACGTCGCCACCAGGTCGCCTATACCCGCGAGCCCCGAGAACGTCGCCTGTTCCGCGCCGAGGGCGATCCCGAGTCGCGTGATCTCCGCCAGGCCGCGCGTGATCAGCGTGGCGCTCGTGTTGTAGCCCATCCCGAGACCTGCGGCCATGCCGCACACCAGGGCGATGACATTCTTCGCCGCCCCGGCGATCTCGCAACCCACGACGTCACCATTGGTATAGGGGCGTAGATATGAGGTGGCGAAGATCCCCTGAAGTTCTTCGGCGAGCTGCGCGTTCTCGGATGCGATGACCGTCGCGGCGAACTGCCCGTCGGCGATTTCCTTCGCCAGGTTCGGACCGGAAAGCACACCGATTCGCGACGGATCGACCGCGCCGTCTTCGGCGATGATCTGGCTCGCGCGACGCAGCGACGCGGTCTCGACGCCTTTGGCGAGCGAGATATAACCGGCGCCCTCCGGAAGGATGTCGGCCCAAGCCCGCATGTTCTCCCCGAGCGACTGAGCGGGCACGCCGAGCACGACATGACTGGCGCCCTCGAGTGCCTCGGCGGCATCGGAAGTTCCCGACATCTGCTCGGGGAGCGGCACCTCCGGCAGGTAACGGTCGTTGGTATGCCGCGAACGGATCTCCTCGGCCACTTGCTCCCTGCGCGCCCACATCACGACGTCGTTGCCGCCATCGGCAAGCACCTTGCCCACGGCCGTACCCCACGAGCCTGATCCCATGACCGCTACCCGAACCAAAGCACGCTCCCAACACCGTGAAGTTCGCCGACCCGGCGGGTCGGGAAGGCCCTTCCCGCCGTCAGCGTATTGCACACTCAAGATACCCGAGCACGTGTGGCACGATTGGTTAAATGCTGAGATCGGCCGCTGAATCATCCGCTGCTCCCCGTGCCGGCGGGCAGTGGGCCGTGGTCGTGCCCGCCAAGTCCTTGGACAGGGCCAAGTCGAGGATGACGACGGAGTTGTCCGGTCCCACCCGGCGGAGGCTCGTCCGCGCGATGCTTCTCGACGTCATCGCCGCGGCCCTCCGCTGCCCGGCCGTCGACACCGTCGCCGTGGTGACGGCGGACGACGAGCTGGCAAGCCTCGCCGCGGGCGCAGGAGCGCGTGTCCTCTCCGAATTCGAAGAGCAGTCTGCCGAGCCCGTAGTGGTATCCGGCGGCGACCGCACGTTTCGCTACGCCGCGGCCGTCGGACTGTCGTGGGCGCGGAGAGGAACGCCACCCCTGTATCGCCGCGTCGCCGTTCTCGCCTCGGACCTTCCAGGTATTAGCGAAGGTGAACTCCTCTCGGCGCTCGAAGCCGCAACACACGTCGAGCGAGGCTTCGTCCCCGACGCTGACAGCGCGGGCACGACAATGGCGACGTTCAACGCCGGCGGAGAGTCCGGAGAGGACCTACGAACGTTCTTCGGGGCCGATTCCGCCCGCGAGTTCGCCGCCTCCGGCGCTCACGATCTCGCCGAGGGCGCCCGGTGGGTTGGACTGCGCCGCGATGTCGATTCCGTCGCGCACCTCAACCACATCTCGGACCTGGGAGAACACACCACGCTGTTCGTGGATTCGTGGCTCGCCGACGGACCGGGCACACACGAACAGAGGTCATTAGGCAAAATGAAGGGGTGAGCGAAACCGAATCCACCTCAGGCACTCCGCAATCGCCTCCTACCCCGGTTACGGCGACACAGACGGGAAGCTCGAAGCCCCGGCTGCCCGCAAACCGCTATATCAACCGCGAGCTCAGCTGGCTCGACTTCAACGGGCGCGTTCTCGCCATGGCTGCCGACGAACGTCAGCCCCTCCTGGAACGTGCCAAGTTTCTGGCGATCTTCTCGTCCAACCTCGACGAGTTCTACATGGTTCGGGTGGCCGGCCTCAAGCGCCGAGACGATTCGGGGCTTCCCGTCCGTAGCGCCGACGGAAAGACACCGGCGGAACAGCTCACCTTGATCGGTGAGCGCGCTCACGAGCTCAGTGCCCAGCAAGACCACATCCTCGTCGATGAGGTACTCCCTGCGTTGGCGGAAGAGGGAGTGCTCATTCTCCCGTGGGCGGAGCTCAGCACCAGTGAGCGAACGCTGCTTTCGCAGCAGTTCCACGATCGGATTTTCCCGGTGCTCACGCCGCTTGCCGTCGATCCGTCGCACCCGTTCCCGTACATCTCCGGTCTGAGCCTCAACCTCGCCGTCACGGTGCGGGAGACCGAGTCCGGGCAGGAGCACTTTGCCCGGGTCAAGATCCCGAACAACGTCCCGCGCTTCGTCCGCGTCGAGCGGCGCGACACCAAGCAGATCGTCTTCGTGACCGCCGAAGAGGTCATCGCCGCGCACCTCGACCAGCTCTTCCACGGCATGGATATAGTCGATTACCACGTCTTCCGCGTCACGAGGAACGCCGATCTCGCCGTCGAGGAGGACCGCGATGAGGATTTGCTCAAGGCGCTCGAGCGGGAACTTGCGCGGCGACGCTTCGGTTCCGTGGTTCGCCTCGAGATCGCCGAGGACATGACCGACCACATGCTTCACCTGCTCAAATCCGAGCTCGAGGTCTCCGACGAGGACGTGTATTGGCATCGCGGCCTCATCGACCGGACGGCGCTGTGGCAGATCTATGGCGTCAATCTTCCCGATCTCAAGGAGAAGGCCTGGGTACCGTCGACTCCCCCGGCGTTCGGCGAGCGCGAGGCGCAGCGCAACATCTTCGCCTCGTTGCAGGACGGCGACGTCCTCGTTCATCACCCGTACGATTCGTTCTCGACGACGGTGCAGCGGTTCCTCGAGCAGGCCGCGGCCGATCCCAACGTGTTGGCGATCAAGCAGACCCTGTACCGCACCTCGGGTGATTCGCCGATCATCAACGCTCTCGTCGAGGCCGCGGCCGCAGGCAAGCAGGTCGTGGCCATGGTCGAACTCATGGCGCGGTTCGACGAACAGAACAATATTCGTTGGGCGCGCGAACTCGAGCAGGCCGGCGTGCACGTCGTCTACGGGCTCCTCGGCCTCAAGACCCACTGCAAGACCTCTCTCGTCGTTCGAGACGAGGGCGACAGGCTCCGCAGGTACTGTCACATCGGCACCGGCAACTACAACCCCAAGACCGCGCGCCTCTACGAGGACGTAGGTCTGTTTACTGCCGACGAAGACATCGCGGCCGATCTCAATGAGCTCTTCAACTACCTGACCGGGTATTCCCATCCCACGAAATACCGCAAGATTCTCGTGGCACCGGAAGGGATCAGGAAGGGAATCATCCGCAAGATCGAACACGAGGTGCAGCTCGCCGCGGAGGGCCACGATGCACGCATCCGCATCAAGGCCAACGCGATCGTCGACGAACAGGTCATCGACGCCCTGTACCGGGCGTCACAAGCAGGCGTTCCCGTCCAGGTCTTCGTCCGCGGAATCTGCGGGCTCCGCGCCGGCGTGCCGGGGCTCAGCGAGAACATCGAAGTCCGCTCGATCCTAGGCCAGTTCCTCGAGCACTCACGAATCTTCACTTTCAAGGCTTCCGACGAGGTGCTCTTCGGTTCGGCGGACATGATGCACCGTAACCTCGATCGCCGCGTCGAGGTGCTCACGCCGGTCGACGAACCCCGACTCAAGGCCGAGCTCGAGCACGTCTTCGATTCCGCGATGGATCCCCGCACCCGGTGCTGGGCCCTGATGGCCGACGGCACGTGGAAGCGCCGCCCCGACAATCGGGACGAAGAGCGCGATCATCAGATGGAGCTTCTCGCCGAGCACGGAGGCCTGCGCGACTGATGTCCAAGAAGCATTCCAATGAGAACGAAAAGCCCGTGTCCTTCGATTCCGGTAAAACCGTGCTCGCCGCCGGCGCGGTGTTGTACCGCCTCACGAAAAAGGGAGACGTAGAGGTTGCCGTCGTCCACCGGCCGCGGTATGACGATTGGTCTCTACCGAAGGGAAAACTGGACCGCGGCGAGGCATTACCTGTGACGGCGAAGCGCGAGCTTCTCGAAGAGACCGGACACGAGTGCATTCTCGGTCAGTCTCTCGGCGAATCCAACTATCGGCTGAAGAACGGCGCATTCAAGCGCGTGTGGTATTGGGCCGCCCGCGAGATCGGCGGGGAGTTCGTCGCGTCCGACGAGTGCGACCGCATGGACTGGCTTTCGGTGTCCGACGCTGTCGAACGAGTCTCCTACGAACTTGATCAGAGCGTTCTCGCGACGTTCCGCTCCTCTGTTGCCCCGCATGCCGACAGGTTGCGCCAGGTGGTTCTCATCCGTCAC
>NZ_DYXM01000144.1 GCF_020742175.1 Dietzia timorensis | reverse complement strand
CGGCGCGCAGATCGGGTTCATGAACCCGGGCGGGCTGCGCGACGAACTGCTCAACGACCCCGAGGGCGCCGAAGACAATATCAACAAGGCCGAGGCCAACGGCGTGCTGCCGTTCGCGAACACCATTGTCACGATGAAAATGACCGGCGAGCAGATCAAGAACGTTCTCGAGCAGCAGTGGCAGCCGGACGGCAGCTCGCGCCCGTTCCTCGCGCTCGGCACGAACGACGCGCTCACCTGGACTTTCGATCCCACGCGCGAGCGCGGCGACCGCATCACCTCGGTGAGCTTCGAGGGGAAGCCCATCGACGAGAGCGAAACCTATTCGGTCGTCTCGCAGAGCTTCCTCGCCGGCGGCGGCGACAACTTCACCGAATTCTCCGAGGCGACGGAGAAGGCCGATACCGGCCTGATCGACTCGGACACGTGGATGGACTTCATCAGAGAGAACTCGCCGCTCGCGCCGGACTTCTCCCGCCGCGCGATCGCGGCGAAGAACCTCCCGGACACCGTCACCGCGGGGGAGAAGACGAGCTTTACGCTGTCCGACCTCAACCTCACCTCGCTCGGCGCAACGAAGGCCACGAAGGCGACCGTGAAGCTCGGCGAGGACGAGCTCGGCACCTTCGACACCACGTCCGAGGTCGACGACTCGACCTTCGGTGCGGGCGCCTTCGCCGCGCAACTCGACGGCAAGGTCGACATCGACGTCGAGATCCCCGCCGACGCGCCTGCCGGGGAACAGATCCTCACGGTCGAGCTCGACAACGGCACGGTCGTGTCGATCCCGGTCACCGTCGGTGCGGGCTCGGGCGATGACGACGGAGAGGATGGCACCGACGCTCCGAGCGCCGGCAGCCTCGCGAGCCTCGCTCCGGTATTCGGCTCCTCAGTCGCGCTGCTCCACGTCCTCGGCTTCGAGGCCGCTGGCGCCGAGGGCAGTCTCGAGGCCCAGACCATCGGCAGCTAGGCCGTGGGCGGCCCCGTCCGTCCTTCGGCTCCTACATTGTGACGGCGAGCTCGCTCAGCACCCGCTGGGCGAGCTCGCCGTCCCCGTCGATCTGGATGTCATTAGTTACCTCGGCCGGCGCGACTCTTCCGCCGTAGAGCCGGGCGAACACGCCCGCCGGCATCGTGAGCGTCACCGTGGGCTCGGCGGGGCCATCTTCGATATACCGAGCCCGCCCTTCGACGGCCACAGACACAGTCCGGCCCGCAGCTCCGGTAAGTCGCAACGTGAGCGTCGACCCCTCGGGCGCGGAGGCACGTTTACCGACGATGTAGCCGAATTTGCCGAGCATCTCCTCGATCGCGATGGTCGCTGCCGGAGAATCCATCCCGCCCGGCGCCGAGACCGCGTCGCGCAGATCCTGCTCGTGCATCCAGCAATCGAAGATGCGGATCCGCATGAACTTCGCGTAGGTGCCTTTGCCCTCAGGAGTCCACGACTCGGCGTGGAAGTCCTCGTCCGCCATCGCGCGCAACGTCTCGTCCCGAGAGCGCGTGATCTGGTCGAACTGTTCAACCAGCTCAGCCGCCTCCGCTCCACGGAAGTGATCAATCCACGCCTGGTTGAGCTCACCGATCTCGTTGCGCACGAACGACGGAGTATCGCCTCTGGACGCCGGTGCCTGTTCGCCGGCGAGCATTGATTCGGTGCCGATGATGTGGGCGATGATGTCGCGAGAGCTCCAGCCGGGGCACGGCGTCTGGGCGTCCCAGTCGTTCTCGTCGAATGTAGAGACCAGCTCGCGGATCGCCGACCACTCCCCGGTGAGGGCTTCAACGATGCGGTCGCGTTCGGATGTGGTGTTCTCGGTGACCATGCAAGAAATCTAGCGCCGCGGATGGCGTGTGTCGGGCGAACGGGCCACATCAATAGACGCCGAAGCGGCATCTGGCTACCGCCCGCCTGCGCGGCCGGCATGGTGTGATCTCCGCTGTTCTATATGTCCAATGGTGGCGACGCGGCCGTTCACGGGTCGACAATGAGGTTAGAACGAAGGCGCAAAACCCGACGAAGCGAAAAGAGGACAAGGCGTGAAGATCGCAGTATTGGGAGCCAGCGGAACGGCCGGACGGGAAGTCGTACGCCACGCCAGGGCCAACGGGCATGACGTCGCCGAGCTGAGCCGCAGCGCCGGCATCGACCTCGCCACCGGCGCGGGGCTCGTCGAGGCTTTCGCAGGACAAGATGTCGTCATCGACGCGTCGGCCCCGCAGGGCGGAAGCGGCGAGGACGTCGTCGCTGTTCACAAGACCGCCGCCCAGCACGTTTCCAAGGCCGCTCAGGAAGCCGGCGTCGGCCACCTCATGTACCTGTCGATCTGCAACATCGGCGACGAGTGCTTCGACGAATTCGACTACTACGTGGCCAAGCGCGAGCAGGAGGACGTGTACACGGCCTCGCCGCTCGCGACGAGCATCGTGCGCTCGGCGCAGTGGATGGAATTCGCGGACAACCCGGCGGCGGTGCAGTTCTCCGACCGGGAGGTCGTCGTCTCCGACTGGCTGATCCAGCCGATCGCGGTGTCGGAAGTCGCAGCCGCGCTCGTGCGCACCGCGGAGGGCGACCCCTCCAACTATGACGTCGCAGGCCCGGAACAGATCCGTCTTCCCGAGCTCACCGAGCGCCTCCTCCGCTCGCGCGGCGACGAGCGCCCGGTGCGGTCCGAGGAGCCGCCGATCCCGCAGCTGGCGACAGGAGTGCTGCTTGCCCCGAAGGGCGCGAAAATCCTCGGCCCCACGCCGTCACAATGGATTGACGAAGCCGCCGAAAAGTAGCGCGGTCGCGAGGCAAAGGGGCAGCTCGCGGAGGCGGGCAAACGATACGAAGGAGCGGAGCCGCGTGAATGCGGCCCCGCTCCTTCGTTGTCGACTGGGGAAGTGGAGCGCCGGTTAGGGCTCGACTCCCACAGGCTCGGTGTCCTTCACCTTGGCCAGGGGCGTTTTGCCCTTGCGGCCCTCGCGCACTCGGCGCTCAAGCCAGCCGGCGAACTTCGTCAACGAGTAGTTGAGGATGATCATGATGACGGCGACCACGAACAGAGCGGCGAGATAGTTGCGGTAGTACGAGGCGGACTGGATGCCCGAACGTACGACCTCGACGTAACCGATGATGTAACCGAGGGCGGAGTCCTTGAGCGCGATGACCATCTGCGCCACGATCGCCGGGAGCATGGCTGTGATGGCCTGGGGGAGCAGGATCATCCGCATGGTCTGACCGGGCCGGAGCCCGAGTGCGACCGCGGCCTCGTTTTGCCCCTTCGGCAGGGAGTGCACTCCGGAGCGGATGATCTCGGCGATCACCGAACCGTTGTAGAAGGTGAGGCCGAAGACCACGGCTGCAAGCGCCAGGTAGGTCGACGGGAACACCTGGTACAGCGAGAACAGCTGGTACGCGAAGATCATCAGCAGCAGCACCGGGATGGCGCGGAAGAGCTCGACGATAATCGAGGAGATCCACCGCAGCGCGGCGTTCTGCGACATGCGGCCGACCGCGAGCACCAGCCCGAGGATCATCGCGAGAACGATGGACAGAACGGCTGCGACGATCGTGCCGACCAGGCCGGGGAGGATGTATGTGGTCCACGTCGTTCCCTTGAGGAACGGTGACCACTTCTCGCCCTCGAGCTGGCCGTTCTGGCCGAGGATGACGAGAACATACGCGACGATCGCGAGGAAGATGATGATCGAGGCGACGGCGATTCCGCCGTAGAGCTTGCGTGCCTTGGGGCCCGGAGCGTCGTAGAGAACTGTTGCGTTTGTACTCATCGCTTAACCGCCACCTTCTCGCTGACCTTGCCCAAAAATAGGCCTACCGGGAGCGTGAGAATCACGAAGCCGAGCGCGATGACCGCGAAGATCACATATAGATCGCCTGCATAGGATTCGACGGTCGACTTCATGAGTAGCGACGCTTCCGCGACGCCGATCACAGAGGCGATCGTCGTGTTCTTGATCAATGCGATGAGCACCGAGGCGAGCGGGTTGATCACCGACCGGAAGGCCTGTGGTAGGACGATGAGTCCGAGGATCTGGCCGAAGCCCAGTCCCAGCGAGCGCGCAGCCTCCGCCTGGCCCATGGGCACCGTGTTGATGCCAGATCGCAGCGTCTCGCACACGAACGTCGACGTGTAGAGGATGAACGCGAGGACTGCGAGGTTGAAGTTGTTGTTCTCGATGAAGTGGTCGTTTTCCGGAGCCAGGGCGAGGCCGAGGTTCTGGTACAGGCCCATCGAGCAGAACAACACGACGAGAGTGAGCGGGGTGTTACGGACGATGTTGATATACGCTGCCGAGAACCCGCGGAGGATCGGCACCGGGCACACTCGCAACGCAGTGAGGATGGTGCCCAAGATGAGCGAACCGATGGCCGAGAAAAATGTCAGCTTGATGGTCATCCAGAAGGCCGGCCACAGGGCCGGACCAAATTCTTCCCACATGGATTAATGCACCTCCTAACTGAGGAACGAGAGATCGCCGGGTGTCGGCGGCTCGGGGATCGGGTAGCCGGATTCCTCCATGGCGTCGCCGACATTGCGCATGAAGGCTTCCTTCCACGCGCCGGATTCGATCATTTCCTCCAGCGCCGCGTTGATCGCGTCGACGGATTCCTGATCGCCCTTGGTCACGCCGATGCCGTAGCGCTCGGTGGAGAACGGGGAGCCGGCCTCGGACTTGACCGAGCCGTCGTCATCGAGGACGTCTTCGAGGTTGTTCATCTCGACGAGCTCGAACTCGCCCGGGTACTGGTCGGCGAAACCGGCGAGGATCGTGGCGTCGGTGGTGAGCGCGTCGACCTTCTCGCGATACACGGCCTCGACGCACGAGGAATACGAGTCGAACTGCTGGAGCTGCACGGCCGGAAGCTGCTTCTGCACATTCTGCGCAGACGTCGAGCCGGTGACCGAACACAGCTTTCGGCCGGCATTGAGGTCTTCGAGGGTCTGAAGCCCCGTGTCGTCCTTGCGGACGAGGAGCGCCTGGTAGGTCGTCAGGTATGGGCCGCCGAAGGACACACGCTCGGCACGCGAATCGTTGATCGAGTAGGTTGCCGCGATGAAGTCGACCTCGCCGTTGGCGATGAGATTCTCTCGCTGCGCCGACGGGGCTTCCTTCCAGCTGATCTCGGGCTCCTCGACGCCGAGGGACCGGGCGATCGAGTTGACGACGTAGCGGGACACATCGGCGTCGAAGCCGGTGATTTCCTTGTCCGGTTCGCGGACTCCGAGCCCCGGCTGATCGTATTTCTCGCCGAGAACGACGTGGCCGCTCTTGATCGAGTTGACCACGCTGCGTGGCTCCGAGCTGCCGCACGCGGCGAGAAGACCCGTGGCGAGCACCGCGGCCAGGATCGCCGCGAACGGGCGCTTCACGGCGGAGGGACGGGTGGTGTGATTCATGATCGACACCGCCCTAGTGCCCGAGGATCTTGCCGAGGAAGTCCTTGGCACGATCGGACTCGGGATTCGAGAAGAAGGTCTCGGGATCGGTGTCCTCTACGATGGCGCCCTCTGCCATGAACAGGACGCGGTCGCCGACCTTCTTGGCGAAGCCCATCTCGTGGGTCACCACGAGCATGGTCATGCCTTCCTTGGCGAGCGAGCTCATCACGTCGAGGACTTCCTGAACCATCTCGGGGTCGAGCGCGGAAGTCGGCTCGTCGAAGAGCATGACCTTCGGCTCCATCGCGAGCGAGCGGGCGATCGCCACGCGCTGCTGCTGGCCGCCGGACAGCTGAGCGGGGTACTTCTGGGCCTGGTTGGCGATGCCGACGCGGTCAAGCAGCTCCATGGCCCGCTTCTCGGCCTCAGCCTTCGGCTTCTTCTTCACCTTCTTGGGCGCAAGGGCGACGTTCTCGAGGATCGTCTTGTGGGCGAAGAGGTTGAACTGCTGGAACACCATGCCCACCTCCTCGCGGAGCTTGGCGAGCTGCTTGCCTTCTTCGGGCAGGATCTTGCCGTCGATGTGGATTTCGCCCGAGTCGATGGTTTCGAGGCGGTTGATGGTGCGACACAGGGTCGACTTGCCTGAACCGGAAGGGCCCAGCACGATGACGACCTGGCCTTGCGGCACGTCGATGTTGATGTCGCAGAGGGCGTGGTAATCGCCGAAGTATTTCTCCACCTTTTGGATGGAAATCATCGGGGTTCCCGCGGCGCTCTTGGCTGTGGGGTCTGAAGAACTCAT
Source organism: Dietzia timorensis (assembly GCF_020742175.1). Lineage (GTDB taxonomy): Bacteria > Actinomycetota > Actinomycetes > Mycobacteriales > Mycobacteriaceae > Dietzia > Dietzia timorensis_A. Next base: position 277 of record NZ_DYXM01000144.1, on the reverse strand, counting down.
GAGGGGCACATTAGTGCGTCTGAGACGGCCATGGTGGCAGGTGGTGAGTATTTCTCCCACTTGTTACAAAGCTCCAAGGATTTCCCGGCGAACCAACGGGCCCGGCGGGAAGTCGAGGGCAAGCTCTACATCCCTAGTGCACGGCGTTCTGTGCCGCTTCGAGGCCCACTTCCAGTATTTTTCTGACGGCGTCGGCGCCGTCCGCCATGAGGACCGGTACGTCGGCGATCTCGTGCTTGGCGAAGGGCTTGAGCACGAAGTCTGCCACCCCCATGCG
>NZ_DYXM01000143.1 GCF_020742175.1 Dietzia timorensis | reverse complement strand
GATCTCCTCGACGACCGCAGCGAACTTCGCTGCCTCGGTCTTGTAGATGAGATCGGACTGGTCGTCGCGCTGGACCTCACGGTTCGTGGGAATCGCGACGACGTCGAGCTTGTAGGTCTGGTGCAGCTCGGCGGCCTCGGTCTCGGCGGTACCGGTCATTCCGGCGAGCTTGTCGTAGAGGCGGAAGTAGTTCTGCAGCGTGATCGTGGCGAGGGTCTGGTTCTCCGCCTTGATCTCGACGCCTTCCTTGGCTTCGATGGCCTGGTGCATGCCCTCGTTGTATCGGCGCCCGTCGAGCACGCGGCCGGTGAACTCGTCGACAATGACAACCTCACCCTTGCGGACGATGTAGTCCTTGTCCTTGCTGAACAGCTCCTTGGCCTTGATCGAGTTGTTGAGGTAGCTGATCAGCGGCGAGTTCGCGGACTCGTAGAGGTTGTCGATACCGAGCTGGTCCTCGACGAACTCGACGCCCGCCTCGTGGATACCGATAGTGCGCTTCTTCTGGTCCGCCTCGTAGTGCTCATCAAGTTTCATGAGCGGCGCCAGTCGCGCGAATTCCTTGTACCAACGCGTCGACGTGGCGTCGGCGGGGCCGGAAATGATCAGCGGGGTACGCGCCTCGTCGATGAGAATGGAGTCGACCTCGTCGACGATCGCGTAGTTGTGACCGCGCTGGACGCGCTGGGAGATGCGCATCGCCATGTTGTCGCGCAGGTAGTCGAAGCCGAACTCGTTGTTCGTCCCGTACGTGATGTCGCAGTTGTAGGCCTCGCGGCGCTGATCGGGAGACTGCTGCGAAACAATCGCGTCGACGGTAAGACCAAGCCAACGGTGCACGCGGCCCATCCACTCCGAGTCGCGCTTGGCGAGGTAGTCGTTGACGGTGACGACGTGAACGCCCTTGCCGCCGAGCGCGGTGAGGTAGGCGGGGAGCACACAGGTGAGGGTCTTGCCCTCACCGGTCTTCATCTCCGCCACGTTGCCCGCGAACAGCGCGATGGCGCCTACGATCTGAACCTTGAAGTGCTTCTGCCCGAGAACGCGGTACGAGGCCTCGCGGCCCACCGCGAACGCCTCGATGAGGAGATCGTCGAGAGACTCGCCATCTTCCACGCGCTTCTTGAACTCATCGGTTTTGCCCTGGAGCTCGGCGTCGCTCAGCGCTTCCATCTCATCGGACTTCGCGATGACAGCCTCGGCAAGACCCTTATAGGCCTTGAGTTTCCGGCCTTCGCCAACGCGCATGATCTTTTGTAGAACGGCCACAGCTAAATACGTCCCCTGAGGTTTGGTCAATATGTTTCATGTGCCCGCGAGGACATCAGCCGGTCGGCGACCTGCCTGCCACCTCGAAAAAGAGCGGCATCGTGTCCGCGCGGGAGCACGCCTTCGCCCATCGTAGTCGCCATGTGGGCTGAGCTCCATACCGACGGCGCACACGACGACGGCGCCCACACCCCTCATCCAGGGACGATGCGGACGCCGAAGCCCTTCGTGTCGTTATCCGAGTAGCGCGGAATCGTCGCGCTCATCCGATCCGGGGCTCGTCGTACCCTCCTCGTTCAACGAAATCAGACCGTAGTCGAAGGCCTTGCGCCGGTAGACGACACTGGGAAGTCCGGTCTCCACATCGCGAAACAGGTAGAAATCGTGGCCGACCAGCTCCATTTGGGACAGCGCGTCGTCAACCGACATCGGTTCGCCGCTGTAGGACTTGTTGCGGACCACACGGCCCGGCCCCTCGTCGTGCTCGTCGGCGTGCCCGTCGGTGTGCCCGTCGGCGGAATCGCTCACGGCGTTTTCCTCGATCGCCTCGATCGACGCAGACATTTCCGAAAGCTCGGCGGTCGCCTCTGCCACCGACGTCGGGCGGCGGTGTCCCGAGTGGCTGATCTTCTTCCGCGTGCGCGCCTTGCGAATCTGGCGCATCAGCTTGGCCACGGCCGAGTCGAGTGCGTTGTAGAAGGTGTCTTCCGCAGCCTCTGCGCGCGCGACCCCCGACCGCGAACGAACCGTGATCTCAAGTCGCTGCGCGGTATCACCGTGCCGCGGATTCTTTTCGTGCAAGAGAACGACGTCGAATCGAGTGATGGTGTTGGGATTCATCTTCTCGACCGGCGAGAGCTTGTTGTGAATGCGGTCGACGAAATGGTCGGGAACCTCGACGTTTCGGCCGCGAATGCGCACCGTGGCCTCGAGTTCCTCGGCACCTTCGACCTCGGGACCATCGAAGGTCCGGGGATCAAGCTCGACTACGGGGGTCTTCGACATAGGAAGCTCCTCCTACTCCGGCCTCGCGGAATGCGGTCGCAGGTCCACGAGGCAACGTGAACTGTCTTGACCAGGAAGGAAACCCCGACCCCGCGGCTAGAGTTAACCGGAAGAGGAAGAACTGTATTCCTTCCCGTAACTCACTTTAACCCTTCTCGACGCGCGGGTGTCGCGGTCGATCGAATTTGCTCTCGCCATGTTTCCCGGGCGCCCGATCGGCCCCTGATCACGCCGCGCGCAATGCCACCGCGGAATCGGTGCGCAGCCCGATCCGGGCAAGCGCGCGTACGCATTCGGCCATCGTCGCGCCGGTCGTCACGACATCGTCGACGAGAACCACGTGCCGCCTTCCACCGCGCATCTGGGCCCACACTTTCGCGGGGTCGTCACCGCCGAGGATCCGTGGCGGCGCGGCGACGATGTTGCCGGCGAGGTTCTCCGCACGCGCACCGGCAGACAGCCCTGCAGCGTCCCGCACTCTCCCCCGCACCTTCAAAGGCCTGGTCATGACGACGGAGCCGGACGGAAGCGAGGCCGAGAGCACCCGCGTCGTGCGCTCTGCCCAGCGGGCGACGTGATCGAATCCGCGGCGGCGGACGGCGGCCGCGCTCGCCGGCGCGGGCACGAGGGCGAGCGGGGTGTCGTGGGGTTCGGGAATCTCGCCGAGGTCGATGAGTTCCCAGAGAAGCTGCGCAGCGCTGTCGCCGAGCTCCCGAGACAGCTCGCTGCGTCCGTCTTCCTTGTATGCGTTGATCACCGCTTGAGATGTTCCGCCGTACCTGCCGCAGGCGAACACCGGAACCGGCACGTCCGCGCGCAGTCGCACGCGCAACGGCGAGCCTCGCAGCTCGGCTCGGCATGCCCGGCATAACGCTTCACCGCGAACGCCGCAGCCCGCGCACGTCCTGGGTGCAACGAGGTCCGCGATGGCGCCGAGCATGTCCTTAGCCGCGGACCACCGGGAATGCACGGATACCAGACAGGCCCGGTACCTCGCGCCAGTAGCGTTCGGATTCCTCGATCTGGGTGTCGAGCTGCAGGAGCGAGCGTTGGTCGAGGGCGTAAATGCTCTTCCCGGTCGCGGCTACCGCGTCGATGCGGGCGGAGATGTTGCGGCCGGACTGCGATTCGGTCATCGCGCCGTCGACGGTGATGCGGGCGACCGGCGCTTCCACGGCGGAGCGCCCCACGAGGACGGACTCCCTGTCGAGCCAGCCCACCGACGTCACCGTGTTTTCCAGTGCCTGCCCGATGCGCAGTGGCGGCCCCAGCTCTGGTGTGCCGCGGTCGCGGTAGGAAATGACCGACAGGTAGGCCTGCCCGTCGGCGACGAAGAACAGGCGCACGCCGGTCGGGTCGAGCGCCATGTCTGTGACGTTGCCGTCGACATCGTCGAGCGCGTCCTGCCCGACCTCCCCTGCCGACGAGGGGTCGGTGGGGTTCGACAGGCGCGAGATGCGACCGCCGGCGCCGAGGAACCACAGAGAGTCGTCGACATTGCTCCACGTGGGAGAGGTGATGCCGGGGCCGCGCAGAATATCGGCGGGCTCACCGTCCACCGGGCCGACCTTGAGTACGGCGCCCCCGGCATTGGGTCCGTCCCCCGCAACCAGGGCAAGATCCTCGCCGTTGGGGCTGAGCCGTGCATAGCGCGTGTCTGGGATCTCCGACCACTCCCCGCCGAAGCGCTGCGCGGACTGACCCGTAAGACGGACGAGACCGTCACCGCTGGTCAGCACGTATTCGAGCTGAGGGGTGTCCGGATCGGGATCGAAATCGGAGACGTCCTCGACGCGCCAGCCTCCCGCGCGCCGCTCGTCGATGGGCGAGCCATCGCGTTCGAGACGGTATGGCCCAGGAATATCGGCGTCATTGAGAGTCCACACGACCTGGGCCGCGAACTCCTGGATCTCCTCGCTCGACATCGTCGGCAGGCCCTGGAAGTCGACGGTCGTGCCCTCGCCCTCGGCACCGGTTTCGGACGGGCGCACCGAGACCGAAGGGCCGAGCCTGTTGGTGACCGATTCGGTGAGCGACGGGCGCGGGTCGCCGGCGATCATGTTGAGCAGCGACGGCGCGACCTCGATGCTCGATGCGCTCAGCCAACGTGGGTCAGGAACGAGCGCGTCGCGGTCGGGATCGAGGAAGTAGAGATTGTGCATGGAGTAGTTCGTGTAGAACTCGGTGCGCTCCATGATCACGCCCGGGGGCAGCCCTTCGATGCGCCACTGGTTGTCGACTCGAACGAGCTCGATCTCCGCGGTGACCTCACCCTCGCCGGCGGTGAACACACCGCCCTCCTCGAGCACGCCGACGCGCTGGGCGCGAAGGGTGTAACTGGCACGGTCCTCTGTTCGCCGGCCCGCGGCGCTGAGGTTGGCGCGCAGCACGACCGTCGCCGATTCGGCATCGTTCCACTTCTCGTTCGCCTCGGGGGTGAGGAACTGGCGCGCGGCCGCGTGGCGCTGGTCCGGGAGCGCCGAAGCCTTGATGAAGTCGCGCACGAGCATGTCCGGTTCCTGGTTCGGTACCGGGGTGGGAATGTCGTCGTTGCTCGCGCGCGGGGCGAACGTGTCGATAACGCGCGGGGTGGACGACGAGGGCAGGGTCACGCAGCCTGTGAGACCTGTGATCGCCGCGACCGCGACTGCCGCGAACGGGAGGACTCGTCGCCTCAGGCGGATGGAACGCTTCGCCGTCATGACTCGTCCTGTCCTTTCTCGATTCGTGCGGTGCTGCCCTCGTCCGGCGAACCGGAGTCGCCGGACGTGGGCTCGCCGAGGATCTCGGGGATCTCGGGCGTTTCGCCATCCTCGGCGGAGTCGAGGTCAGCGCCGCCAGTCTCTCCCGCTGCCGGCGACGCTCCGGCGGACTTGCCGTCCGTCAGCTCGCGCCGTTGCGAGGTCTGCACGAAATCTTGCACGTCGAACGGCGGAAGCGGAAGAGGGCTCTCCCCCAACTCGGCGCCCTCGAAGCGCGGGAGCGTGAGACGGAAGAAGGAGCCGTTGCCGGGGTCGCCCCAGCAGTCGAGCGTGCCGCCGTGCAGCTTCGCGTCCTCCAGCGAGATTGCGAGGCCGAGTCCGGTGCCGCCGGAGCGGCGGACTCGGGACGGGTCGGCGCGCCAGAAGCGGTTGAAAACGAGCTGCGCCTCGCCGGGCTTGAGGCCGACCCCGTAGTCGCGCACGCCGAACGCGAGGGTGTCCTCGTTGGCGCCCAGGTACAGCGCGACGGGCTTCTGCTCGGAGTGGTCGATGGCGTTGGCGAGCAGGTTGCGCAGCACCCGCTCCACGCGGCGCGGATCGACGTCGGCGACGACCGGATCGTCGGGCATGTGTGTCTCGATGGACGTGCCCGCCTGGTCGGCAAGGTGATAAACGGTGTCGAGCGCGTCGAAAGCCGGGGACCGCGCGTCCACGTGTGAGGTATCGAGTTCGGCGACGCCGGCGTCGTGGCGCGAGACCTCGAGAAGGTCGGTGAGCAGAGCCTCGAAGCGGTCGAGCTCGGACTCGAGAAGCTCGACGGCTCGCTTGGTCGGAGGAGCGAACTCTTCGGCATCGTCGGAGATGATGTCGGCGGCCATGCGCACCGTGGTGAGCGGGGTGCGCAGCTCGTGCGAGACATCCGAGGTGAACCGCTTCTGCAGGTTGCCGTACTCCTCGAGGCTATGGATCTGCTGCGAAAGTGATTCGGCCATCGAGTTGAAGGCATTCCCCATGCGCGCCATGTCGTCCTCACCGCGCACGACCATGCGTTCCTTGAAATGACCTTCGGAAAAGCGCGAGGCGATCGACGCCGCCTGCCGCACGGGAAGCACGACCTGCCTCGTCACGATCCACGCGATCGCCGCGGACAACAGGATCAGCGCGAGGCCGGCGGTGATGATCGTGTTCTGCATGATGCTGAGCGTCTGCTCTTCGGCGCTGAGCGGGAACACGAGGTAGAGCTGCAGGTTGGGGATCCGCGAGTCGGTGGGCGTGCCGATGATCAACGCCTTGGTGACCTGGCCGCGGAACGAGACGGTCGCGAACTGGGAGGCGATGCGCCCCTGCTCGACCTGGTTCTGCAGCTCCTCCGGGATCTGCGCGCCGATGGGGCTGACGACCTGCTCGCGACCGGCGCTGCCGGGAGCGACGAGGATCGGGTCAAACGTCCCGGCCGACACCGCCTGATCGCCGCCGGCGAGCCCACGGTCGCCGAGCGAGTTACGCGCGGCGTCGAGTCGGGACTGGTCGGGCGAGGCGTCGTCTGTCGCCGCGATCTGCATCTCGACCGTCCCCCGCATCCGCGAGGTCTGGTCGACGGCTGCGGACAGCTTGGACTGAAGGAGAGATTCCGTCATCTGCTGCATCAGCATGAACGCGACGACGATGATGACGGTGAACGACAGCGCCAACGTCGAGGACACGACGCGGAGCTGCATGGAGCGCCGCCACGCTCGCCGCACCCTGGAGATCACGTGGCGAAGCCACGCCCCCAATGCGGCTACCTTCACTGGACGGGGCCCGCCTTATATCCGACACCGCGCACGGTCTGGATGATCTCGGGGTTTTCCGGGTCCAGCTCGATCTTCGCGCGCAGGCGCTGGACGTGGACGTTCACGAGGCGCGTATCGGCGGGATGGCGGTAGCCCCACACCTTTTCCAGCAGCACTTCACGGGTGAAGACCTGCCGCGGCTTGCGCGCCAGCTCGACGAGCAGCTCGAACTCGAGTGGCGTGAGCGGGATGGCCTCGCCGTCGCGGATCACGGTGTGCGCCGGCACGTCGATCGACACGTCGGCGATGTGCAGCACCTCGGCCGGCTCGTCGTCGCCGCGGCGCAGGCGAGCGCGGATGCGGGCGACGAGCTCCTTCGGCTTGAACGGCTTGAGAATGTAGTCGTCGGCGCCCGATTCGAGCCCGAGCACCACGTCGACCGTGTCGGTCTTCGCGGTGAGCATGACGATCGGCACCCGCGATTCGAGGCGGATGTCCTTGCAGATATCGATACCGCTCTTGCCGGGAAGCATGAGGTCGAGCAGCACCAGGTCGGGGCGAACCTCCTGAAAGGTCTCCACCGCGTAGGTGCCGTCGCCCACGACAGTCGGCTCAAAGCCTTCGCCCTTGAGCACAATAGTGAGCATTTCCGCCAGCGCGGCGTCGTCGTCGACAACCAGAATCTTCGGGCTCATGACCTCTACTTTGACAGCTTCGGAATCGTTATTCGGTCTAATGGCATCTTATGCGAGCGTCGCGATGCGGTCGGCAAGCATGGCCGCAGCGTCCTCCGGCGGCACGCCGAGTTCCGCGCGCCACCACGGAGCGGTCCACTCCATTTCGGCAAGTCTCTCATATGCGGCGGCGGTATCGGCCTGCAGTTGCGCATTGGTTTCGTAGGCGTCGAGTTCGCGGCTGGCATCTCCCGCGGCCCGCGAATCGGCCCGCCGTCGCGCCTCGGTCACCGGGGTCGGGAGCAGAATATAGCCGTCTGCCCGCGGGACGCCCATATCCTCGTGCTCCATCGCTTCAATCCATTCGATGACGTCGGAGAAGCTCCGCTCCCCCAGCCGCGCTGCGGAATAGGCCGCGTTGGACGCGACATAGCGGTCGCACAACAGCACGTCGACCTCGCGTTTCGCGGCGAGAAGGTCGACCGTCGCGGCCGCACGATCGAGCGCGAACAGTAGCGCCATGGCCTCCGGCGAACCGGAGATCGGACCGAGGCGGCCGCGCAGGGCGCCGGCCGCCAGGTCCGCGTGGTGGGTGCCGTAACGGGGAAATGCTCGCCGCGCCGAGCTCAGCCCGCGCGCGTCCAGCGCCGACTCGAGGGCGGAGACCAGCGTGTTCTTGCCGGCTCCGTCGATACCTTCGATCGCGACGAGAATCCCCACGTCCGACGTCAACCCCTGGCTAGTAGCGGTAGTGCTCGGGCTTGAACGGGCCCTCGACGTCGACGCCGATGTACTCGGCCTGGTCCTTGGCGAGCTTGGTGAGCGTTCCGCCGAGCGCCTCCACGTGGAGGCGGGCGACCTTCTCGTCGAGGATCTTCGGCAGGCGGTACACGCCGATCGGGTACTGATCGGCCTTGGTGAACAGCTCGATCTGCGCGATGACCTGGTCGGCGAAGCTGTTCGACATGACGAACGAGGGGTGGCCCGTGGCGTTGCCCAGGTTGAGCAGGCGGCCCTCGGACAGCACGATGATCGAGCGTCCCGTCGACGCGAACTCGAACTCGTCGACCTGCGGCTTGATGTTGATGCGGGTGACGTCGGAGGACGCCTCAAGCCCGGCCATGTCGATTTCGTTGTCGAAGTGGCCGATGTTGCCGAGGATCGCCTTGTTCTTCATCGCCTTCATGTTCTCGAAGGTGATGATGTCCTTGTTGCCG
>NZ_DYXM01000142.1 GCF_020742175.1 Dietzia timorensis | reverse complement strand
CCCCCAGCAGGCGTGGATCGTGCGAGCCGCGCGCGAGCTCGGACGCGGCCCCGTCCCCTATCACTCGGCGAAGATCGGCAACGGGCAGATGAGCGTGAGCACGCTTTCCCTCGGCTGGCACTGGTACCCATACGGATACAGCCGCTCCGCGGTCGACGTCAACGGTCGCCGCGTCGCCGACGTGCCCGAGTGGCTTGTGCGTCTCGGCCACCGCGCCATCGAAGAGGTCACGGGCAGCCACGCCGAAGGGGCCGCCCACACGATCGACGCCGCACTGCTCAACTTCTACGACACCAGCGCCCGAATGGGCATGCACATCGACGGCGAAGAATCCTCCGACGCCCCGATAATCTCGCTGTCCATCGGCGATACCTGCACGTTCCGCTTCGGCAACACCGAAACACGCACGAAGCCGTACACCGACGTCGCCCTCGCCTCTGGCGACCTGTTCGTCTTCGGCAGCCAGTCGCGTCGCGCCTACCACGGCGTTCCCAAGATCACCCCGGGAACCGCGCCCGAGGGCTGCGGACTGGGCTCAGGCCGGCTCAACATCACCCTCCGTGTCACGGGCATGGCCGACGACTCTTCCTCGATAGCAAATAGCGCACCATCACACGAACACAGCGAAGGAAGCTCATGACCACCGAACCCGAATCCCCTGCCCTCATCGTCGGCGACGACGGGCTTTCCCGCCCAAGCTGGGCCGAATCCAGCGACCTCATGCGCGAGTACTACGACACCGAATGGGGACTCCCCGTCCGCGACGAGCAGGGCCTCTACGAAAGAATCACGCTCGAAGGCTTCCAATCGGGACTGTCCTGGGCGACGATCCTGCGCAAGCGCCCCGCCTTTCGCGAGGCCTTCCACGACTTCAACCCGGACGTCGTCGCAGAATTCACAGAGACAGATGTAGAGCGGCTCCTGGAAAACGCCGACATCATCCGCAACCGCGCGAAGATCAACGCCGCCATCAGCGGTGCCCGAGCCACACTAGATCTACGCGATGACGGCGGGCTCGTGAAGTTCGTCTGGTCGTTCCAACCCTCGACCACGCCCGCTCCGCGAACCTACGAGGAGATCCCCACCCAGTCCGAAGAGTCGAAGGCGCTCGCCAAGGCGCTGCGCGGGCGCGGCTTCCGTTTCGTCGGACCGACGACGATGTACGCGCTGATGGAGGCGATCGGCATGATCGACACCCATCTCGTCGGCTCCCACCGGCGCGGGTCGTCCGGGGTGTGGCCGGCGGACGCGCTTTAGGCCCGAGCCGCCCCGCTCAGCTCAGAGCCCGAGGACCGTGATGGCGACGGTGAAGTACAGCAGTAGGCCGGTGGCATCGCAGAAAGTCGAGATGAATGGTGTGGAGAACACCGCCGGGTCGACCTTGCACGCCTGCGCCACCAGCGGCACAAGACCGCCGACCGTCGCCGCAATCGGGCAGTTGAGGATGATCGTCAATCCGACGACCGTACCGATCCCCACGCCGTAAACCAGCGATGCCACCGTGAAGGCAAGCGCGCCAAGGGCGATGCCGAGAAGGAACCCGGTGCGGAGCTCCTTGAACGCGACTTTCATGAAATCGCGTTTGCGCACGTTGCCCAGGGACAGCGCTCGGGTGACGGTGGTCGCGGCCTGCGAGCCGGTGTTGCCGCCGATACCGGTGAGGAGGGGGATGAAGAGAGCCAAAGCGACGACCTGGGACAGCGTCTCCTCGAAGATCTCGAGCACCTGCACCGTGAGGACGGCGGAAATGGCCAGCACGAGCAGCCAGACCACGCGCGACTTGGCAACCGTGGCGACCGGCGTCAGCAAGTAGGGCCGGCGCAGCGGCTCGGAGCCGCCGGCACGTGCGGAATCCTCGTCGACCGCGCGCTTATCCAGCGCAGCAGCGTCGCCGATCGGGAACACCCCGACGAGACGCTTCTCGGTATCGACGACGGGGAACAACAAGTCCCCGGAGTCGAGAACGCGGCGAGCGACGGTCTCCGCGTCGTCTGAGGTGTACGCGTAAGGCGGATCCGACTCCATGAGCTCGGCGGCCTCGCGGTCGCCGTCGCTGCGGAGCAGGTCGATGGGGTTGAGTTTACCGACGAGCACCAGCACGTCGGAGACAACCGGGATCTCGGCGAGGGCTTCGAGCGAGGCGTGATGGGAGCGGATGCGGTGGAGCACCTGATCGACTGTCTCATGCTCCTTGGCGTAGACCGCCGGTTCCATCGTGCGGCCCACGGAGTCGCGGGGATAGCCGAGCAGCTTGGTGACCTGGCCATGGTCCTCTGCGGTCATCGCCGCCATGAGCCTCTTCGCCACGCGCGCCGGCAGCTCGTCGAGGAGGCGCGCCTGCTCGTCCGGTTCGAGGCCGGCAAACACCTCGGAAACCTTGGCGTCGCTGAGCTCGGCGACGAGATCGGCCTGGGCTGCGGTATCGAGATCGTCGAAAATCTCGATCGCCTTGGTCTTGTCGAGAAGGCGGAACAAGACGGCTGCGTCGCGGGTCGGGATCTCGTCGAAGGCATCGACGATTTCCCAAGCGGGCATCGTCGCGCAAATCTCCGAAAGCTCGGGCAGCTCGCGGTTCTCGATCAGAAAGTGCAGGTAGTCGGTGTGTACCCCGGTGGCGTCACTCATGGCTTGGTCCCCTGTGCACGCGTGCGACCGCAGCTCTTAGCTGCGGTCTCTTCGAATTCGCCTGACGTGCGCCCCTGGACGCCTATACAAGGGCCGCGGCGGCGCAGAACCGGACCATTGAGGCGCACCGAGATCGACTCATCGGATCCGACATCTCGCGCTCACCTCCTACGATCGTGCCCCACGCGAACCGTGTTCTACCGCCCACCACCGTAGCCGGAGTGTGCGCGCATTTGCATTTTTACCGCTCCCGACCCGGACCCGGCACCGTCGTAGCGTGGGGTTTCGCGATTACCACGCGCGCGACTGGCCAGGCCGGTAATTTGAGAACCTACCCAGACCCCGTCCCCGTTCTCGGATCGCGGCGAAAGGACGACGCACATGGCCCCCACCTCGAGGAGCTGGCGCCGCCGGGCCCGGCGGCCGCTCGCATTTGGTTCGGCGTCGCTTGTCGCCATGGCACTGACTGTGAGCATCGGAAGCGGGCCGGCAGACGCCGTCGATGTGTCGTCGGTGACTGAGTCGCTCCCCTCCTCCGCCGACATGCAGGGCCCCGGAAGCCTCGGATCGCTGGCCCCCGGGTCCAACGGAGATGGAGACGCAGACACGTTGCCTGCACCGACCGTCGTCGCCGAAGAGTTAGTCGTCCCCTGGGACATCGCCTTCGTTAACTCTGATACCGCACTGGTGAGCCAACGCGACTCAGGGCAAGTCATCGAAGTCTCGGGCAACGGATCCAAGCGCGTCGCGGGCATCATCGAGGACGTCCACCCCGAGGGCGAAACCGGGCTCCACGGACTCGCCGTGCACGAGGGTTACCTCTACGCCTACTACGCGACCAGCGAGGACAACCGCGTCGACCGGTTCGACATCACCGGCGAGCCGGGTTCGCTCGGCCTCGGGCACCGCGAGGAGATCGTCTCCGGTCTACCGATCGGCAACATCCACAATGGCGGGCGCATCTCCTTCGGGCCCGACGGCAAGCTGTACCTCGCCGGCGGCGACTTTCAGGAGCTCAGGGACGCCATATTCACCCAGGACCCGTATCACCCGGCAGGGAAAATCCTCCGATATAACCCCGACGGCACGATTCCCGGCGACAATCCCTGGCCGCAATCTCCGGCCTACAGCATGGGCCATCGCAATGTGCAGGGCCTCGCGTGGACAGACGACGGCACGATGTATGCCGCCGAGTTCGGCCAGGACGAGTGGGATGAGCTCAACAAGATCAGCCCGGGCGCGAACTACGGATGGCCGACCGTCGAAGGAAAGGGAGGCCCCGCGGAATTCACCGATCCGGTGCAACAGTGGCGTCCTTCCGAGGCGAGCCCCTCGGGAATGGCGTACGCCGGCGGCAAGCTCTACATAGCCAATCTGCGCGGGGAACGAATCCGCACGGTGGACGTGTCCGACGACTATCGTTCCGAAACCCAGTTCACCGGACAATTCGGCCGGCTCCGCCACGTCGAGGTCGCCCCGGACGGCAGCCTGTGGGTGCTGACGAACAATACCGATGGGCGCGGGGTGACTCGCAATGGCGACGACAAGATCCTGCGCATCAAGCTGCCGACGGGAATCTAGCCCCTGCCCGACGTCATACCTGCAACGCGGGGAACCTGGGCACGACGTGCTCGCCGAGCTCTTCAATAACGTCGCTTGCAGGTCGGCGACCGGCCTTGAGCCCGATGATGACGTGATTGACGCCGATCGAGTGCAGCGATCCGAGTAGCTCTAGGAGCTTGTTCCGGCCGAGACTGAAGCCGAACTTCATAGGCGTGGCGGGTGCGTCCGGGTCGTCGAGGAGATCGACCGGTAGCGACTGGGCGAAGGGTTTGAAAGTGTCCTCGCCGACATTGCGGCGTACGGCCTCGCGCCACTGCGCGACCTTGAATTTCTGTTCCCGAAGGGCACGCGGGTAGGTGAGCCAACCGTGGCCGTTGCGGGCGATCCAGTCGAAATCTTGCTGGCTCGTTCCGGTGATGAGCAACGGGACCTCGGCCGCGAGCGGTTTGGGGACGACGTCGCCGCCCATGAGCGCCCCGCCGCCCCACCGGGTCGGCCGAAACGAGGTGGCGTGGGCGTGCCGCATGACCTCGATCGTCTCGCGAAAGAGCGCGCCCCGGTCCTGAACCTGCTGGCCGAAGGCGGCGAACTCGCGCTGCCTGTCGCCCGAGGCGGCACCCATTATGAATCGTCCGCCGGAGAGCCGGTCGATGCTCGCGGCCTGTTTGGCGAGGATGAGCGGATGGTAGAACGGCGCCACGATGGAGCCGGAACCGAGCGCGATCTCGCTGGTCTGCCCGGCGATGAAGGCGAGGTACGTCCAGGGGTCGAAGATCTGCCCGACGTCACCGAAGTCCGGGTCGCGAAGGAGGATATCGCGCACGTAGAGTCCCGCGAATCCTGCCTGTTCTGCCGCTTGTGCGCGTTCGACCTGATGCTCCATGCGGGGAGTGTCGCCGCGGTAGGACTCGATGGGAAAGAACAGGCCGAGAGTCATCGAACCGGGAGCGAACACGCGCCGCCAGCCGGGAAGCTCGGTGTGGGGTCGGCCGGAGGGTTCGAACGGCGAAGAATACGTCCGTTCCGTTCGGGCATTCTCGGCCCCAGTTTTGTCACTCACCGTTGAGACCTTATCTAGTCGCGCAGCCCGATCGCCCTCAGTACAGCGGGACCCCGCGGCTGTCGTACCCGTACGAACCCGAGCGGAAGAGGATAAGCAGGAATTCGATGAATGCCCATAACCCCACTGCCATCAGTCCGACAAAGCCTATAGCCACCACGACGGTCAACATGCTCACCAGCCACATGACGAGCTGGATTACCCCGCGACCATTGTGCCCCAGATAGAAGTTGTGCACGCCGAGGCTTCCGAGGAAGAAGGCGAGCAACGCCGCGGCGGCATGCGATTTGGGTCGTACCAGGGCAGGATTCATCTGGCCGTATGCGGCGGCGTGCGGCAGTAGTTCGCGCCCCGAGCCGGGCATGTATCCCATTCGGGAGTCGTACGGCGTCGGCACGTGTGCCGGCGCACCGTAACCGGGGTTCGCATAGGGGTTCGCCGCGTATTGGTACGGGTTCGGATCCGCGCCGAATAGCGGGCCTACCGCCGTCGGCGCCTCGGGCTCCGGAGCCATGTACGGGTTCGGCGCCGACGGCGTCCCATCGCGCGCGCCCTCGGCAAACGGGCCCGCGAAATCGGCGTTCCCGAATCGATCGGAACCGTACTCGCCGGTGGGTTCGAAATCGTATGGGCGAGTCATGCCCCTCCTCTTGATGCTCCGCGGATCATTCCCAGATATTTCCGAGCATATGCCCGCAGGCCGACATTGTGCACCGGCCAAACCCTGAGATCTACCCTGATTTTCCCCGAATTTACTTACCTACCATCTGGTAGGTATCGTCTGAATGTGGCACTTTCGAAGTCGGAACTCCTGGAAAGCGCGGTCGAGATTCTCGCCCGCGGCGAGCCGTTGACGCTCGACGCGGTCGCGCGGGCCAGTGGTCTCACCAAGCCCGGCGTCATCCACCACGTCGGCTCCAAAGAGGGGCTCATGGTCGCCGTGGTGGACCACGTCATCGACCGCTGGACCGAAGACCTCGACGCGCGGCTCCCTTCAGATGCCACCGACGTCGATCGCCTTGCCGCCTACGTCGACCACGCGTTGTCGACGGACTTCGACCCTTCCGACCTCGCCCCCCTCGCCGACATCAGGCTGCGCGAGACCCTTCGGGATCGGTGGACCGAGAAGCTGTCGTCCTGGCTCGTGGCCTCTACCCAGGGGCCACTCCGGGCGCGACGAACCGCTGCGCGTCTCCTCGCCGACGGCGCGTGGTTCAACTCGGCGGCCGGCATCGAGATCATGAGCGAGGACGAGCGCGCCGAAGTGCGAAGAATCGCGCAACAACTCATCTTCGGAGGTGAGATCCAATGAGCACCCAGACCCAATCCCCAACACAGACTCGCGTTCCGCGCAGCGCGTGGGCATTCCTCGCGGCGGCAATCGCCTCGGAGGTCACGGGTTCGCTCTCACTCAAAGGTGCGCTCGACCGCCCCGCGCTTTACGTCCTCGTCGCCGCCGGCTTCGTCTTCGCTTGCGTCTTCCTCGCCCAGGTACTCCGGCGCGGCCTCCCTATCGGCGTCGCCTACGGAATTTGGGGCGCCGCCGGCGTCGCGGCGACGGCCATCCTTTCGACCTTGATCTATGGTGAGCCCTTCTCCGCGCTCATGGGCATCGGCATCATTCTCGTCATCGCCGGGGTCGTCCTCATCGAACTCGGCGGCAACGATTCGGCTGCCGACGAATCCACCCCGGCGGCTGCAGAACGGGGGAACGCATGAACTTCATGGCCTGGGCCTTCCTCCTTCTCGCCATCGCTTTCGAGGTAGCCGGGACGTTGTCACTGCGCATGCTCGCCGTTCACGGCAAGCGCTGGCTGGTACCGATCATCGCCGGCTACGCCGTTGCCTTCACGAGCCTGTCGATGTCCCTGTCCCACGGCATGCCGCTCGGCGTCGCCTACGGGACGTGGGTTGCCGTCGGCGTCGCACTCGTCGCCATCCTCGGGCGCCTGCTCTTCAAGGACCCTTTCACGAAACGCATGGCAGCCGGCGTCGTCCTGGTCATGGCCGGAGTGCTCCTCATCGAAATCGGAGCGACTTACTAACCGGCGACTCCCGACCATTGCGCACGCCCACCGTGGGCCCTATACTTAGCCTTGTGGCTAAGCATTCCGACGAGCTGGATACAGTGCTGATCGCGCTGGCCGACCCCACCCGGCGATCAATCATCAGGCTCCTGGGCGCCGGCCCCGCAACAGTCGGCACCCTCGCCGAGCCTTTCGACATCACGCTCCCGTCGTTCATGAAGCACATCCGTTCGCTCGAGCGCGCCGGCGTCATCCACACCTCGAAGTCCGGCCGGGTACGCACCTGCGAACTCGACCGCGCCCGACTTTCCATCGTCGACGACTGGCTCGCCGACGAACGCGCACTGTGGAACGCGCGCACCGACCGCCTCGAGCAAATGGTCACCAACCCAGAGGAGCCATCATGAGCTCGCACCAATTCGACCCGCAACGCGATCTCCGAATCCAACGCGTCATGCACGCACCGAAGGAGCGCGTGTGGAGAGCGTGGACCGATCCGGAGCTACTACAAAAGTGGTGGGTCCCGGCGCCCACGGTCGCGCGCATCGAGCGCTTCGATCCCACGGCGGGTGGCGCGTTCGTCACACAAATGAGCGACGACGGCGAAAACTTCGTTCCCCACACCGACGGCATCTTCCTGCTCGTCGAGCACGAGAGCCGCATCGCGTTCACCAATGCCATCTCGAGTTCCTGGCACCCCGCGCTCCCCGCTCCTATGGGCATGACGGCGGAGATCACACTCTCCAGCCGCCCTGAGGGCACCGACTATCTAGCGATCGTGCGCCATGCCGATCCGCAAGCCCGTGCCAAGCACGAGGAGCTCGGGTTCTACGAAGGCTGGGGAGCTGTCACCGAGGCGCTGGCAAACCTCTCCGAGTCCCTCTAACTCGGGGCAGCCTTGCCCAACTTCCAGTACCCCGAGAACGTCACGTTCGCCTTGGGGACGCCGCACTCCCCCACGAGGTAGCGGCGTGCCCCCGTGGCGAGCCCGGACTCGCCGACGGCGAATGCATAGAGGTCGCTGCTGATCCCCTCTTCTTTCAACGCCGGTAGAGCGGCGACCCCCGGATCCTCGCCCGCTTCCCGCACGACCCACCGGACGTTCACGCCGTCGGGAGCGTTGACGAACTGCTGGTCGCTCTCGTCAAAAGTCTCGATAATGGCAGTTCCGCGAGCATCGCGCGGCATATCGCGCAAGATACCGAGAGCCGCGGGCATGCCGCTCTCGTCGGCGACGATCAGACACCGTTCGGCGTCGACGGGGTCCCACCCGCACCCCTGGTCGATGAAAGCCACCTCCGCCCCCGGCTCTACCGACGCCGCCCAAGGCCCGGCAACACCATCGGTGCCATGCACCACGAAGTCGACGTCCATCTCTGCGGGATGCTCGCGGAATTGCCTGATCGTGTAGTTCCGGATCACCGGCCGCGCACCCTTTGGCAGCGTGAGGTACTTGAGGTATCCGCCGATGCCGAACTTCGTCGGCATCTTGTGGAGCCCGGCGTCGCCCCTGACCGGAATTGCGAGGCGGAACCACTGGTCGAACCCCTTGTATTCGAAACGCTCGAGGTCCTTGCCGCCGAAGGTCACCCGAACGATGTGCGGCGATACCTGCTCGCGGTGTCGAACGATGACTCGGACGAGACCGGAGTCGGAGTGTGTGACGCTGATGTTGGGCATTCCCAACCGCCTTCCCTGGGTGAGGTTGCCGCGTTGACTTAGGTGAGCCTATCTTGTCACGTGGAACCTCGTATGTGACGTCGGGCTCTCCGCGCGCCCCCGCGCCGCGCCTATCCCGTGTGCCGGAGGTAGGACAGCACCATGCCGACGGGAATGCTCACGGCCAGAATCAGAAGCAGCGCGCGATATGCCAGCAGCCGCAGCGCGTCACCGGAGGTATTGCGGGCGCTCCGTGTATCCAGTGAGGCGATAACCAGAGCGGCGACCAACACGGCTGAAGACACGAACACGACGAGGCTCGTCTCGGCCAGGGTTCCGGCGATAACGCCTGCACTGCCGATATTCCACGCGGCACACTGCGCCCAGCCCGCCGCCGCGCGGCTCGTCCCCCAATGTCGACGCGCCCAGCTCATCATCACTTGCGCGGCCCCGACGACGAGGACCAAGAATGCGGCCATCCAGCTACCACGGTAGACATCCAACGGATCCGTCACCGCGGCCACGAGCCCGCCGGCAAAAATCCCCGCCCAGCCGAGTGCCCACATCGCTACCGCCGGAAGGCGATTCGGACGCATCGCGCCCACGTGCTCACGCTCCGCCTCTCCTGCCACTTTCCTGCCCCCTCTATTTCCACATCGTCGCCGGTGGGCCCCACTAAGTGAACCTATATCGCCGATGCACGCGAGCCTCATGCGCGGTGCATCATGGCAAGCGCGACGTGCCAATCAATCCCGTATCGATCAAGCTCGATGAGAAAGAGTCGAACTGGTAAACCGCCCTCAACACCATTCTAGAAACACGAGACATAGGCGAGCGCCACGACGTAGTCGAACCCCACTGGCGGCTCTGCCGGTCTCGATACGGCGGAGCTATTAGACGGAAGATCCCCACCCTTAGGCCGCCGTGCTCTGGCATTGGCTCGCCGATGGGCCAACTTGTGCCCAAGAACGAAGTAGAGGCCGTCCCCGCCTTGGCGGAAACGGCCTCTACCCGAAGTTTCAATTGTGGAGCTAAGGGGAATCGAACCCCTGACCTTCTCGATGCGAACGAGACGCGCTACCAACTGCGCTATAGCCCCTAGCCGGAGAACGGGTTTCCCGCCCTCTCAAGCAGCGTCCATCATAGTAACACCACTGCCCGAGCGGACCGGAAATCGCCCTCCCCGGATGCTTTAAACCGCGCGGCGGCTCGCGGCCCGCGGCTCGCGCTCGCTGCGCTGAGAGCGGACCCGCTCGCGGCCGACGAGCTCGCGCTCCTGCGCTACCGCTGCCCGCGAGGACTCGAGGTGATCGAAGATCGGATCCTCATCGTCGACCTCGAGGACGACCGAGCCGGGGCGCCGCAGCCGCTGCGGGACCACGGACAGCTCGACGTCATGCCGCGATTCGACGCCAAGGCGCGCGCGCCGCAGCCGCTCGATGCGGCGAGCCCGCAGGCGCTGCTCCATGCGCACCTGCTTGCGAAGGAACCACAGATAGGTGCCCAGAAGCACGGCGCCGATGGCGGTGACGGCCCACAGGTGCGGGGTCACGATGAGCGAGAGAACCGCGAACAGGATCACGAAAGCGAGCAAACCGAGGGTCGTGCGCTGACGGCGGACGGCGCGTCCCGCAGCGGCTTCCCGATCGGCGCGCGGGTCGTACACGCCACGGCCGCGGCGCTTCTCGACGAAGTCGTAGTCGGCGTCGTCGAGCTCGGGCTCGGCCGGGCGGTCCGCTTCGCGAGCAGCGGCGCGCGCGGCGGAAGCCGCCTCGTGGCGCTCGCGAAGCGTCTGCGGTCGCTCGCTCTTGGCCGAGGCGATTTCGGTGTCCTTGTCGAACACCTCGCCGTCGATGACGAACGTCTCGGATTCGGCCTGCGGCTCCGCGGGCACTGTCTCGGCGGATCGTGCCGTCGCCTTCTCCGATGCCGGTGCTTCGACGTCGTCGTCGAACGCTGCGGCACCGTCGGAGCTGAACGTCGCCGTCACTTCCACGCGGGAGCGTTCGGCGGCGGAGACCTCGTTCGGGCCGACCGTCACGCGGTCGGCGGTGATCTCGGCCTCGGACTCGGGAACAGATGCTGGTTCGTTCCCCTCGGCGCGCGCGAGCGAGGCGATGTCTTCGCGCGAGCTCGGCTCGGCGTCGGCGGGCGACGTCCCTGCCGACACGACCCGCTCGGGCACAGGCGCCGCCTCGCGCGTGTCGATGGCGCGGCGCAGACGGAGCGCGCGGTTGTCGGCGACGTGGCGAGCGTGGTCTTCCTCGATGCGTGCGAGCCACGAGTCCGCCTCGACGAGCTCGGCGTCGGTAGAGCCCTCGCCCGACGGCATGCCGAACAGCTCGGTGTCCAGGACCTCGTCCTCCGCGGCCACGGCCACGCGGCCGCGGCGGGGCTGGAGCTTCCGCCCGCCGCCGGCGTGCAGCGTGCGAGTCTGGGCGAGACCGTCGCCGGCGCGGCGGATGGGCTTGCGTGCGCGGATCGCCATCGGCGCAAGCACGAACAGCCACACCGCGACCAGCACGACGATGAGGAGCGAGCTCGACATGTAAAGCCTTCCCTAGTGGGTTCTTGCTTTGTGCATCCGATCCGGATGCGACGTTGACCCAACGCTAGAAGCTCTTCGCCCGCTATCTATGCAGGCACGCCGCACCCGCGAGAGGAAAGTCACCCTTATTTTTTCCTGGGTTCACCGCGGGCGGTTTGCGCGCCCATAGCGCAGGGATTTACCGCCGATGAACTCGGGGCGAAGAAAACAATTCTTACTTCGCGTAGGCGGCGCGTCCGCTGATCACCAGATCCTTGACCACGGGCATGACCCGCTCCGAATCGAGCGCCGCGAAGAGGAGATGGTCCCGGCGGGCGCCACCGATTCGCAGATAGTTACGCAGCCGCCCCTCCTCCAGGAACCCGGCGCGCCGCAGCACCGCGAGGGAGGCGAGATTATCGGGCTTTACCGTGGCCTCGAGGCGCTGCACGCGCACCGAATCGAAGGCGATGTCCACGGCGAGTGCCACTGCCGCCGATCCGATCCCGGACCCGGTGTATTCGTGCCCGATCCAGTAGCCGAGCCACGCCGACTGGTTCGCTCCGCGCACGATCCCGCCGATCGTCGCCTCACCGGCAAAGCGTCCGTCGACGTCGATCACCATGGGAAGGGCGGTGCCGGCCTTGCGCGCTTCGCGTTGCGCGCGCACGATCCGCTTCCAGCGCCTCGGCTGGTAAGCGGTGTCCCACTGCTCGGTGATCTGCGGTTCCCACGGCTCAAGGTGCGCACGTCCCGCGCGACGCAGGCGCGCCCATTCGGCAGCGTCCTTCTTCGACGGTTCGCGAAGATGGACCCGCGCTCCCCCGACGTTCAGGAGCGCGCTCGGCAGCGGCATGGCCTTGGTCATGACGGCGGACGACGAATTTCCCAGGACTCCCCCACTCATCGGGTCTCTCGCCCCGGATAGCCTGCGTTCGGCATCCACCGGGCGCCGCCTTCCCTACCCACGCTGAGCCAGGAACATGACTTCGACCTCTTCGCCGGCCCGCACGTGCACGGTCTCCTCCGGGATCGACACGAGGCAGTTGGCCTCGGCCAGCGCCGCGAGGAGGTGCGTGGACGCGCCGTCGGCGCCGCCGAAGGCGCGCACGAGGTATTGGCCGGTTTCGTCGTCGCGCATGAGCTGGCCACGTAGGTACCCGTGCCGACCCTCTACGGAGGTAATGGGTGCGATCGTGCGGGCGAGCACCGTGCGGCGCGCCGATTGGCGTTTGCCGAGCGAGATGCGCACCAGTGGCCGGACCATGACCTCGAAAACCACGAGCGCACTGGCCGCGTTGGTGGGCAGAAGGAAGGTGGGGACCTCGTCGCGGCCGAGGCGGCCGAAGCCCTGCACCGATCCGGGGTGCATCGCCGCGCGGTAGAGATCGAGGGTGCCGAATTCGCGGATCACCTGGCGGGCGCGGGAGGTGGCCTCGCCTCCGACGGCCCCGGAGATCACCACGATTTCCGAGCGCATGAGCTGCTCGGCGAGCACCTCGCGGAAGCGGGACGGCTCGGTGGAGACGATGCCGACGCGGTGCACGTCGGCGCCGGCGTCCTGGGCGGCCGCGGCCAGCGCGTAGCTGGTCACGTCGTACACCTGGCCCGGGGCGGTCTCGCGGTCGATGTCGACGAGCTCGTCGCCGATGGAGATGATCGCCACGCGCGGCTTCGGGTGTACGAGGACGCGTGAGCGCCCCACCGAGGCGAGCAGGCCGACCTGCGCTGAGCCGATCACGGCGCCCTGGCGCACGGCGACATCGCCGGGCTGGACGTCGTCGCCGACGCGCCGCACGAACTGTCCGGAGAGCACGCGGCGCCGCACGTCGATCTCGAGGGCGCGGTCGCCCTGGCGTTCGGTGGCCCAGTTGAGCGGCAGCACCGCGTCCGCGATGGTCGGCAGCGGCGCGCCCGTGTCGACGCGCACGCACTGCAGTGCGCTCATCCCGCCGGCCGCGGCGGATCCGGCCATCGTCTGCCCGACGACCGAGAGCGCGCGAAGCCCGGATCCGCCGGCGGGCTGCCGATTCGAGGCAACGTCGCCGGTCGCGGCGTCCTCGCCCTCGACGTCGCCGGCCGACTCCTCGTCCGAAGGATCGTCGCCATCGGCTCCGGGCTCTTGGGGATCATCGGCTCCTCCGTCATCGGCGATATGGTCCTGCCGCACGGCCGCGGGTTGCGTCGGCACGAGGTCGACAGAACGGACGGCGTAACCGTCGATCGCGGCCTGGTCGAAGGATGGCAATGCGCGCTCGGCCACCACTTCCTCGGCGCACAGCAGGCCGAGGGCATCGAAGATTCCCACGCGCACGGGGCGCGGGCTCATGGCGGCGGCGGTTACCTCCGCTAGCTGGTCAGCGACCGAACGCATGTGTCGTCCTCGTCTTCGTCCTGATGATCGGTGTCGGTGGCCGGATCGGTCCGGCCGGGGCGCGGGCGGGAGTGGCCTAGGAGTCCAGGCGGGAGCCGAGCCACGTGCGCAGTTCGGCTCCGTAGGCATCCGACTGCAGCGCGAAATCGACGCACGCCTTGATGTATCCGCCCGGGTTACCAAGGTCGTGGCGGGTGCCGTCGTGCACGACAACATGCACCGGGTGGCCGTCCTCGATGAGCTTCGCGATCGCGTCGGTGACCTGGTATTCGCCTCCGGCGCCCGGCTCGATGGCGCGCAGCGCGTCGAAGATCGCGCGGTCGAGCAGGTAGCGCCCCGCAGCCGCGAGGTTCGAGGGCGCGTCCTCTCGGGCGGGCTTTTCCACCATGCCCGTCACGCGCTTGACGGACGGGTTGTCGGTGTCCTCGGTCGCGAAGACACCGTAAGAGGAGACCTCCTCGCCGGGGACCTCGAACGCGCACAGCACGGTCCCGCCGAACTCGGCGCGCACCTCGGACATCCGCTCGAGCACGCCCATCGGGAGCACGAGGTCGTCGGGCAGCAGTACCGCAACGGCCTGCTCCTCGGGGTCGAGGATCTGCTCGACCTGCCCGATCGCGTGGCCGAGGCCGAGGGGCCGCTCCTGGCGCACGGATTCGACCTCGATCAGCCCGGGCGCGCGCTGGACCTTGTGCAGCAGCACGTCCTTGCCGCGCCGCTCCAGGGTACCCTCAAGTGTCGGATCTTCGGAGAAGTGGGCCATCACGCCGACCTTGCGCTCGGAGGTGATGATCGCCAGACGATGCGCTCCCGCTGCCGCCGCTTCCTCGGCAATGAGCTCGATCCCCGGGGTGTCGACGACGGGAAGTAGCTCCTTCGGCACCGTTTTCGTCGCAGGCAGGAAACGCGTGCCGAGGCCGGCCGCTGGCACCACTGCCGTTGCGAACTGGGCGTTTCCGGATGGAAGATCCGTTGAAGTCATGGCGCCAGCATAACTATTTGCCGTGCGCCGCCCATTCAGGCGCGCGGATTTTTCCCGCCACTTGCCCACCGCCGCCGCGCGCTGGCTTAGGCTCGGGGCGTGAATGGTTCGCCAGGCCGGGCAGATTCCGCCCTCGTCGCCGCCAAGAAGTCCGTCCGCGCCGCGGTCGCAGAGCGTCGTTCGGGGATGACGTCGACGCTCCGCTCCGCCAATGACGCCGCCATTCGCCGGCGCCTCATCGAATTCGTCGGCGCCCTCCGTCAGCCTGCGACGATCTGTGCCTACGTCCCCGCCTTCGGCGAGGCGGGCGGCACCGACCTGCCGGCGACGCTCGCCGACGCCGGAGCCCGTGTACTGCTTCCGGTCACGGGAGAGTCCGGCCCGCTGGACTGGGCGGAATTTCGCTCGCTGTCCGACCTGCGCCCCGGGCGCTTCGGGATCGGCGAGCCCTCGGGGCCGCGGCTCGGCACGGATGCCATCGCGGAAGCCGACGTCGTCGTGGTGCCGGCCGTCGCGGTGAGCACGACCGGCCTGCGCCTCGGCCGGGGCGGGGGTTTCTACGACCAGACGCTCCCCGCCGCGCGCCCCGATGCATTGTTGGTGTGCGTTCTCGACGCCGCCGACGTTCTCGACAGCGTCCCCGTCGAACCCCACGATCGTTCCGTCGACGCCGTGATCACCGAGGAAGGCGTACGCCGATTTCCCGCCGGCGGCCGAGGGGAATAAAATCGGCAACGGTTCGTTTCTCGTCGGAGCGTAGGGTTCTCCGCGGGCTCACGCACACACGGGATTTCAGGAAAGCAGGGGTTGACCTCACCATGCCGATGTATTCGTACAAGTGCCGCGACTGCGAGACGGCGTTCGACATCCGTCAGGAGTTCAGCGACGCCTCGCTCACGGAATGCCCGAATTGCGGCGGCTCCCTGCGCAAGCTGTTCAATTCCGTCGGCATCACATTCAAGGGTTCGGGCTTCTACCGCAACGACAGCCGCGCCGCTTCGAACTCGAATTCCGGTTCCTCGTCGGGATCCACCTCTGACGCCGGAGGTTCTTCATCCTCTTCGTCGTCCGAGTCCTCGTCCTCGTCGTCCAAGGAGTCGAAGGGCTCGAACTCGTCCGGCAGCTCCGGTTCCGCCGGCGCTTCGTCGTCGAAATCCACGACGAACTCGAGCTCGGGTTCCTAACAATTCCTCCTCCGCCGGCGCTCAGTGCGCCGGCGATCCACAGACCTTCGGTTATCCACAGCGGTTGATTTCGCTGCCGTTCTGCGGCCCTTTTCCGCAGGGGATGCTGCATACAGTCGCAGGCGAGCGCGCCCTCCGCGTTCGGCCCAGCTTCCCTACCGAAGGTGTCTTCCGTGCCCACTTCCGGATCCGTCCGCACGCCCGGCTCCGGCCGGGGCAATTTCGAACGTTCCTCAACTCCGCGCCCCGGCGCACTCTCCGCTTCTCCCGTCGGCTCCCTCGATTCGTGGCGCTCACGGCGCCGTCTGCGCTCCATCGGTGCGGTCCTGCTTGTTCTCCTCGCGGCCGCACTATTCGTCCGCGACCGGCTGGACACGGCGACGGTGCTCGTCGCCGCCGCAGATCTCGGCGAGGGCCACCCCCTTGTCCCCGCCGATGTGCGCGAGGTCGAGGCTCCGGGCTCGTTGGTCCCTGCGTCGGCGCTGTTGTCGTGGACTGAAATCGAGGAGCGGGTACTCGCGTCCGCGATGGGTGAGGGCGAAATTCTCACCGCCTCTCGCCTCGACGTTCCCGAAGAACGAGGTTCCGACGAGGTGCGCACCGTGTCGATCCCCGTCCCCGACAAGGGCACGCTCGCGATGCTGCATCCGGGGGCAGTCGTCGATATTTTTTCGTCCACGCCCGGCCCGGGAGGAGAAGCGAATCAGGCCATTGCCACTGGGGCGAAAGTGAAGGAAGTTCCGCGTGATTCTCGTGGTGAATCTGCTGGTACGGTCGCCATTCAGGTGCCCACCGGTGACGCCCCGGCTGTCGCCGCAGCTGCCGTCGAGAGCCCTGTAATCCTCGTTCTGGTGGAATAGAACACTTAGAGAAACCTTGTTTAAGTAGGCAATTTTCCTAGCCGGTCAAGGCCAGATATTGATAATGTCCCGAGCGATAGGTTAATTCGGTGCAAAGCGCCCAGCTTCCGGGCTGCTTCGCTTCTATGGAGGAGAGTCATGCTCAAGGGCTTCAAAGAATTCATCATGCAGGGCAATGTCATCGACCTTGCCGTTGCAGTCGTTATCGGCGGTGCGTTCACCGCTATCGTTACCGCTTTCACCGAGGGCATCGTCAATCCGTTGGTCGCACTTCTCGGCGGCAATAGCGAGGTCGGATTCGGCTACCAGATCCTCGACAACAACCCGGAGACCACGCTCCAGTTCGGCTCGGTCATCACCGCAGCCATCAACTTCCTGCTCATCGCGGCCGTGGTGTACTTCATCCTCGTCGCTCCGATGAACAAGATGAAGGAGCGCATGGCCAAGGACGACGGCGTCGAAGCTCCGGCCACCGACAACGAGCTGCTCACCGAGATCCGCGACCTGCTCGCAGGCCGTCCGCTGGCGCACCCGAAGGACCCGGCCGCTCCGCAGAACCTGGAGTAGTCCGGCACCTCACGGCGAAGCGGGCTTTCCCGCCCAGCCCACCTACAGGACAACGCCCTTCTCATCCACCGTGATGAGGAGGGCGTTGTTCGTCGTAGTGACGTGAACTGAATCCATCGCCGCCGGAACTCCCCTGCCCCGGGTACATGCTGCGGAAGACTCTGTCGAGACGGGCCTTCTTACGCGCCCGCTCCCGGGCGGACTCGCCGTCGTCTCCGTGGTTTTCTCCGCCTGGCACGGAACCGTCGGCTGCCCCATTGCCGGACATAGTCAGCGCCTTCTAATTGCGGGAAAAGTCCATGTCGGTCTCGTCGAAGTCCGCGCTGTCTCCGAGTTCGGCCAACTCATCGTCGTCGAATTCGTCGAAGGCGGCCGACAGCTCGTTGACCACGAAGGCGACGAGCGGGGCGAGGGTCGACATGCCATCGCGAACGGCGGCGCGCGAGGAGGCGATATTGACGATCACCGTGCTGCCGGAGATCCCGGCGACGCCGCGCGAGGTCACCGCGTCCATCACCGAGGCGCCGATCGCCGAGAAACGAATCGCCTGTTCTATGCCGAGCAGCCGTTTGTCGAGGATTTCCTCAGTCGCCTCCGGTGTGACATCTCGGAGCCCCGCGCCCGTACCGCCGAGGGTGATCACGGCATCGACGCCACCCACGACGGCCGTCTCCAGCGCGTGACGAATCTCATCGACATCGCTACGAACGCCGACAACCGCGTCGACAATGAATCCGTCTTCGGCGAGAAGTTCTGAAACCAAGGCACCGATCGTGTCGGGATGAGCATCGACCTCATCGTCGATAACCACAACGAGTGCCCTTCCGGCATGTGCCTTGTCCTCATTCATGGCCGTCACGTTATCACTCCGGTCCGACCAATCGGCAGGCTCGGGCAACATTCTCAGCCGCCTCCCCCGCTGCCCTCGTCTTGTGGTCGGATCGCCTCAACCTATATTCTGGGTCCTCTTAGAAACCTTAGCTAAGGCTGACCTATACTCGTGGATGGCAATTCCCCGTTTACCCACAGCCGCTCTCACCGAGGAGAACCACAGTGAATCCCACTTTCGGCAGGCGCAAGAAAATCCTTGCTTCATTCGGCATCGCGGTCGCCGCCGCCGCCGGGCTCACTGCATGTTCGCGCGGCGAGGGTGAGGCGGAATCGGGTGCCGAAACTGCGGACACCGCCTCCTCTGTGGCAGCGCTCGGATTCGGCGACGCCGACACCCTCCTCTCCCTGGGCATCCAGCCCACCGTGGTCGCACCGTTCGGCACCACCGGCGATACGAGCGAGAAGGGCGTCGGCCCATGGGCCGAAGATCTCTTCACCGGCGACGCCCCGGTAATCATCGAGAATCTCGGTCAGGGGCTCACCGCCGACGCGGTGGAAAAGGTGTCTTCGGCGTCGCCGACCCAGATCGTCGCCGTCAATCAGGCCGTCGACGAGCAGGCCAAGAAGGACCTCGAGGCGATCGCGCCTCTCACGACCCATTCGGACGAGTACGACGACTACGAGGTCCCTTGGGACGTGCAGGTCCGCGATATCGCCGGCGCCGTCGACAAGCAGGCCGAGGGTGACAAACTCATCGAAGAGGCGAAGCAGGCCTTCGCCGACTACCGCGAGGCGCATCCCGAGCTCAAGGGCAAGAAGGCTGCTGTCGCCCTCCCATACAGTGGTCGGCTCGGCATCATGACCGAAGAGGACGGCCGCGGTGTCTTCCTCACCGAGATGGGTTACGAGATCCCGGATGAGCTGCAGAAGGCCGAGGAGGGCGCGTTCTTCATGGACCTGTCCCCGGAGAACTACAGCATGCTCGACCAACTCGATGAGCTGTTCATCCTCGAGTACGGAGGACAGGAGAACGAGGTCCGCGAGAACGATGCGTTCCAGAACCTCGACATCGTCAAGGAAGACCGCGTCAAGTACATCGGCCAGGATCTCGGCAATGCGATGAGTATGCCGAATCCGGTCACCATCCCGTGGACGCTCGACAACTTCGTCGAATAACGAGAGTGAGCGCGACGTCTCTCGCAACGCGGCCCGCCCCACGGTGGGCCGCGTTCGTCGGCATCACGGCCGCGGTCCTCGTGGTCATCCTCATCGCCTCGCTGCTCTTCGGAGCGAGGTCGATCCCGTTCGGTGAACTGTGGACCATCCTGTCCTCGGGGCCGAACGGCGGATCATCCGACGAGCACACGATCGTGTGGGGACTCCGGTTCCCGCGAACCATCCTCGCCGCGGCCGCCGGCGCCAGCCTGGCGGTCGCCGGGGCGTTCGCGCAGTCGTGGACGCGTAACCCGCTCGCAGACCCCGGCATCATCGGCATCACCGCCGGAGCGTCGTTCGTCGTTGCGCTGTTTTTCTCCTTTGGCCTCGTCGGCGGAATCTGGGAGTCGCTCGCGGCGCTCATCGGTGCCGCCGCCACCGCGGCCATCGTCATTGCCTCGACGCAAAGGACCCACGACTCGCTGACCCTCATCCTCGTCGGTGTCGGGATGACCACCGCGCTCACGGCCGCGACGACGCTCGTCGCGCTGCAGTCCTCGCGCGTCTACGACGGCATGCGCCAATGGGTCGTCGGCTCGACGGTCGGCAAGGACGGCGGCGACATCGCCATCGTGCTCACCGGCCTCGTCCTAGGCCTTCTCCTCGCGGCCGCCACGGCGCGGCCCATGGACATCCTCGCGTTGGGAGACGACGTCGCCTCGGGCCTCGGCAGCTCCCCCGGCACAACCCGCGCTCTCGCCGGCGTGGTCGTCGTCGTTTTCGCGGGCATGGCCACAGCCGCCGTCGGCCCGATTGTCTTCGTCGGCTTCGCCGCACCACACATCGTCCGCCCCTTCACCGGGCCCACACTGACCCGGATGCTCATACCCGTCGCTTTCGTCGGCGCGGCGGTCACGGTCGCCGGGGACATCCTCGGGCGCCTGCTCATGCGTCCCGGCGAATTGGAGGTATCGATCGTCCTGGCCTTCGTCGGTGCTCCGTTCCTCATCCTCGCCGTCGCGAAGGGAATGGCACGATGACGACGGACGTCGACGCCCGCCCGGTCCGCACGGCGCGCCACAGTGGCGGCCACCCCGTCGCCACGACGGCGGTCTTCCTCGTCATCGCCGCGACGTGTTATCTCCTACTGCTCGGCATCGGACCGACGAAGCTCAGCCCCTTCGAGGTCATCAATGTGCTCACAGGCGGCGGAACAAGGCGGGCGATCAACGTCGTCTGGGATCTGCGTCTGCCCGTCGCGGTGGCTACGGTCATCGTCGGGGCGGCGCTCGGACTGGCCGGTTCGTGGACCATCACGATGACCCGTAACCCGTTGGCCTCCCCCGATTTTCTCGGCGTCTCGGGCGGCGCCTCGGTGATGGTCGTCGCGGGCACCTCGTTCATCGGCCCGGCACTCTCCCTCGGCCTCACGGGTTTCTGGCCGCGAGCCGGCCTCGCGATGATCGGCTCGTTGGTCATCCTGGGAATCCTCATACTTCTGGGCGGCTTCGGCGGCTCCAGACGCATTGTGCTCATCGGTTTCTCGCTGGCGCTGATGTGCCAGTCCGCAGTGTCGTACATGCTGCTCAAAGCCGAGATCAACTCGTCTTCCCAGTCCCAACTATGGCTGGCCGGTTCCACCGAAATGGTGCGAGGCGATGCCATCGTCCCACTCATCGCCGGAATTGTCCCCATCGTTCTACTCGCCTCGATCGCCGGGCATCAGGTCAAGTACCTCGCGCACGACGACGACACGGCGCTCACCCTCGGAATCGACATCGGTAAGGTACGCGCGCTGCTCCTGGTGTGCGCCACCGGGCTGGTCGCCGTCACCGTCTCGGTGGTTGGCCCGATCACGTTCGTTGCTCTCGTCGCCCCGCACCTGGCCCGGCTAGTGGCGCGCACACCGACACCACCCCAATGGGCCTCGGCGGCGGCGGGAGCCGCGATCCTGTCGGCGTGCGCTGTCGCCACCTCGTTCCTTCCCATCACGGTGCCGGTCGGTTTGATGACGAGTATTTTCGGCGGCGTCTGCCTCGTCCTCCTCACCCTCGTTTCCCTCCGCAAGACCTCGGCCTAGAAAGAGCAATGATCATGAGTTCGAATTCGGATGCGGCACAGGGCCTACGCCCTCAGTCTCCCGCCGACTCAGGCGCGACCGTCACCGTAACCAACCTGCGCTCGGGATACGCGGCGGGGCCGGACGTATTCGCGGGGGTCAATCTCACGGCGAGGCCCGGCGAGGTCACGACGCTCCTCGGGCCCAACGGTTGCGGCAAGTCCACCCTGCTGCGCAGTATCTCGCGGCTGCTGGAGCCGCGAGAGGGCGAGGTCAAAGTGGACGGTAGTAGCGTTTACGGCCTGCGCCCGAAGGAGTCCGCCCAGCTCATCGCACTCCAGCCGCAGACACCCATAGCGCCGGACGGGCTCACTGTCGGCGAACTCGTCGCCCGTGGCCGCTATCCGCACAGGGCACGGTGGCGCGGTGAATCCGCGCATGACCGAGAAGTCATCGACGCAGCGGTGAAGGATGCGGAGCTGACCGAGTTCGTCGATCGCGATGTCGCCTCGCTGTCCGGAGGGCAGCGCCAGCGCGCCTGGTTCGCGATGGCACTGGCGCAGGAGACGCCTGTGCTGCTTCTCGACGAGCCCACGACCTACCTCGATCCTGCGCATGCGATCGACATGCTCAACCTCGTTAAGAAGGTTGCGCGCGACGGTCGCACCGTGGTCATGGTGCTTCACGATTTGATGCTCGCGGGGATGTTCTCCGACCGCATGGTGATGATGCGTGACGGCGTCGTCATATGTGATGGAAACCCGGCCGAGGTGTTGACCCCGGCAAACCTGGAGTCGGTGTACGGCCTCGACGCGGAGATCATCGACGATGCGCAGGGCGGCTACCCGATCATCGTGCCGCGCGGTTCGGCCAACGGTCGCGTGGCCTCCGAGGGCTGCTGATCGCCTAGCCGGCCGCGGCCTTGCCGAGCTTCCAGTAACCCATGAAGGACACCGCGCGCTTGTCCACGCCGAGCTCCTTCACCAGATGTCGCCTCAGACGTGTGACAGCGCCGGCCTCGCCCGCCAGCCAGGCGTAGTGCCCGCCTGCGTCGACGTCATCCGCGGTGTCCCACAGCGTTTCGTCGGCGTCTGCGGTCTCCACGGCCTGAGTCGCCGCCTGCCGGTCACCGAGAAATTCGGGCTTCCCGGCGAGGAAATCACGGACCTGCCGCTCCATCGCCTCACCGGGGTTCTCCCCTGCCGAGCGCGCCAGCCGGTGCACAGTCCACGACGGATCGGCCTCGAAATCATCGAGGTCTGCGGTGTCCGGCGCC
The DNA here is from genome assembly GCF_020742175.1 of Dietzia timorensis. Lineage (GTDB taxonomy): Bacteria > Actinomycetota > Actinomycetes > Mycobacteriales > Mycobacteriaceae > Dietzia > Dietzia timorensis_A. The sequence goes on along the minus strand of NZ_DYXM01000142.1, from coordinate 29,436 downwards.
TCGACGACGATGCACACGTCTGCCCCGTCGGGGATCGTCCCCGATTCCGCGATCGCGGCGACCGCGGGCAGCGCGGTCTCGTCCCCTGCGATGAGAATCGTCGACGCGCCGCCCGGCTTCCATTCGATGCCGCCGCGCGAGCGCTTCGATCGCTCGTCGGGTCCGATTATCGTGACCGGGTCGCCCACGCTCAAAGAGTTGAGCCACCGCGCCGATGGACTCGTTGTCCCGTGAAGTACGAAGTCGATCTGCAGCCATTCGCCGTCCGGATCGATTCGGCGGACGGTGTAGGTCCGCCACGTCGGCGGCGTTTCCATGGCCCGGGAGTCGCGGTAGAGGTTGATCATGCCCGAGTCGTCGGGAAAATCCTCGGGCCCGAGGTCGGGCATCGGTAGGTGTTCGCCCGCCCCTTCGTCGTACGGCGGGAACAGAACCTTGATGCGCTGGTCGAGCCCGGCACGGCCGAAATGCTGCAGGCAGTCACCGACCACCTGTACGCGCACCATCGAGGGACGCGAAGTGTCGATGGCGTCGACAGTGGTGTGGAACAGCCGGTAGGAAGGCCTGTCTTGAGGTTCGCTCACCTTGGGATCCTCTCGCCGAGAAGAAGAGGGAGGAAACTCCCCTTTCACTCAGCCCAACCTACCTGTTATAAGCCTTACCTATCCACCTGGTCTATTCGCCTTCGCCGAGAGTGACCTCGACCGTCTGTTCCTCACCCTGACCGCGTGTGGAATAGGTGAGAGTCACCTTGTCGCCGGGGCTGTGAGAGCGCACTGCGGCGACCAGGGCGTCGCCGGATTCGATGTTGCGGTCGTCGACCTTGGTGACGACGGCGTCCTCGGGAAGCCCGGCCTCCTGCGCTGGCCCGCCCCGCTCGACACCGGCGATCTGTGCGCCGAGAACCTGGGATTCGTTGAGCACGCTCGCGCCCAGCACGGCGCGGGTTGCGTAGCCCTGCTCGATGAGCTGTGTGGCGATGCGCTGCGCCTGCTCGACGGGGATTGCGAAACCCAGGCCGATCGATCCGGCCTCCTGCCCGCTACCGAGCGAGGCGATCGCGGAGTTCATCCCGACGAGGTTGCCGCCCATGTCGACGAGGGCGCCGCCGGAGTTGCCCGGGTTGATCGCGGCGTCGGTCTGGACCGCGTCGATGACGGTGGACTGCCCGGATTCGGCGCCGCCGGCCATGACCGGGCGGTTGAGAGAGGAGACGATACCGGTGGTCACAGTCCCCGACAGGCCCAGGGGCGAGCCGATGGCGACGACGTTCTGCCCGACCTTCAGATCGCTGGAGGAGCCCAGGGCGATGGGCTGGAGGTCGTTGCGGTCCTTGACCTCGATCACCGCGACGTCGGAGGCGGCGTCCGCGCCGACGACCGTCGCGTCGGCAACGGAACCGTCGTTGAAGGACACCTGGATCTTTCCGCCTTGCCCGGCGACCGCGACGACGTGGTTATTGGTGAGGATCTTGCCGTCCTCGGACAAGATCACGCCCGAGCCTTCCCCGCCACCGGAGCGGCCTACGGCCGTGATCGACACGACCGACGGGAGGACCTTCTCGGCCACGGATTCGACGGTGCCGTCGGTGGGCTCCGAGGCGGGCACGCTCGCGGCGCCACCTGATGCGCCGAGGATCGTGTTGCCCGAATTCGAGGAGCCGCCGTAGTTTGCGCCGACCACTCCGCCGACTCCGCCGGCGAGGACCACCGCGGCGACGATCCCCAGCGCGGTGAGGGCACGGGGCGAGCGCTTCTTCTCCGCAGGTCCCGCAGCGCCTTGGTAGGGAGGAACTCCGCCGTCATGGGCGAATCCACCAAAGTACTGGGGCTGGGTGCCGCCGGGTTGGTTCGGTGCGCCCGGCTGGCCGAATGGGTGGCCTTGCGGGCCCTGTTGTCCGGGTTGGCCGGGCTGGCCGGGCTGCTGACCGAATTGCGGGTTCCCGGCGGTCGGCTGCTGCGCGAAGGGCGGGCGGCCTATGCCCTGCGGGCCCTGGGGCTGTCCCTGTGACTGCTGCGGGATCGGCGCAGTGTGGCCGTCCCCATTCCACTGCGGCTGCGGGTTCTGATCCGCGCCTGTCTGCTCGCCGTTACCGGCTCCGTAATTGTCGTTTCGTTCCATGATGTCGATTCTTTCGCTTCATGCTGTGCGGTGTCTGTGAGCCATGTGGGACCTACGTGGGAAACGTGCGCAGCCGCAGTCAGCGACCGTTAGAGGGCGGCGTCTTGCCGCTTTTCCCACGTCCGGACCCACGCTTTACCGGGGCCGCCTTGGCATCGGCCCGTGCCGATTCTCCCGTGGCTGCTTCCGAGTAATTGGGCTCCTCGGGGGACGTCGGTGTTCCCGGCAACTCCATATGAAGCAGCGCTCCCCCGCCGGGCGCCTCGCGCGCCTCGATGGTGCCACCGTGCTTGACGACGACCTGCCGGACGATCGCGAGGCCGAGACCGGAGCCGGGCATCGTGCGCGATTCTGTGGCCCGGTAGAAACGCTCGAATACCAGCTCGCGATCGGACTCGGGAATTCCCGGGCCCTGGTCGGCGACATCGAGCGTGAGGAGGTTGTGCGACGCGGACATCCGCACTGTCACCGTGCCGCCGGACGGCGACCACTTGGCGGCGTTGTCGCACAGGTTGAGCAGCGCGCGCTCCCACGCGGAGTCGTCGCCATAGAGAAACCAGTCCACCTTCTGCACGTCGAACTCCACGTTCTGACGGCGGCGCCGCACACGCTCCATGGACGCGCCGAGCGTGTCGGCGAGGTTGACCAGCTCGATGGTTTCCGCGCCGGCATCCTGGCGAGCGAGGTCGACGAGGTCACCGACAAGCGTCGAGAGTTCCTCGATCTGCGCGACGACGTCCCTCTCGAGGTCCCTGCGGTCCTCTTCGGGGATGTCCGGGGCATCGGGCCGGTTCGCCGCTATGAGGAGTTCCGCGTTCGTCCGCAGCGAGGTGAGCGGCGTCTTGAGCTCGTGGCCTGCATCGGCGACGAGGCGCGATTGGCGTTCGCGGCTCTCCTGCAGCGCGATGAGCATCTGGTTGAATGCGTAGGTCAACCGGGCGAGTTCGTCGTCACCGGCGACCGGGATCGGCCGCAGGTCGTCGGTGCGGGCGACGCGCTCGACGGCGCGCGTGAGTCTGCCGACCGGCGCGAGACCGGTCCGTCCGACCGCGGTGCCCGCTGCGGCGGCGAGAATAATGCCGAGCGCGCCGACGATCGACAGCACGATGGCGAGCCTGTTGAGCACCTCCCGCGTGGGGCCGAGGTCCTGCGCGAGGATGAGCGTCGAGCCGTCGCGGTTGGCCACCGCGATGATCTGTTTGCCCTCCGCGGTGCGCATCGACGAGGACACCTCGCGGTCATAGACCTTGTGCTCGGCCTCCCCGATCTGGAACGGCAGCCTGTAGGGATCGTCCCGGTACGGGCCGTAGGTGAGGCCGTCGCGTGTGATGACGATCGGCTCGAGATCAGGGTTGAAGGTCGTGAGCGCGGCGATCCACGTGCGGGGCTGGGTGTTCGCGGTATCCGCGGCGCCGAGCTGCAGCATGGTGACGGCCTGGCGCTCGAGCCGTTTGCTCGCGTTGTCTACAAGCGCGTTGGTGACGACGAAGTACGCGGCGACCGTCATGAGCGCCACGGCCACGCCGACCGTGGTCGCGGCGAGCAGCGCGACGCGACGGCGAAGCGACATCGGCGCCGACTTCGCGCGCAGCTTCGCCGCCTGGGGCATCGTCGCGGACTCCGAGACTCCGGGCTCGGGGAGAACGGGAACTCCGCCGTCATAAACGGGGTGTTGACCCATACCCGGCTCCTGCCGGGAGGCATCTGCGGGATCGCCGCGCGTACCGTCCGGCTGCGATGTTCCAGAGGGCTGCGTTGATCCGGTCGGCTCGATCCGCCGGGGTTCGGGCGCGCCGGGACCGCCGGTCGCCGACTTCTTGCGGCTCCGGCGGCCTGGAAGGCCAAGCACTATGGGTTCTCCCGCAGGACGTAACCGACGCCGCGGACTGTGTGGATGAGTCGGCTTTCGCCCTCGCCCTCCGTCTTGCGGCGGAGGTAACCGATGTAGACCTCGAGGGCGTTGCCGCTCGTCGGGAAGTCATAGCCCCACACTTCCTCGAGGATGAGGGAGCGCGTGAGCACGCGGCGGGGGTTGTGCATGAGCAGCTCGAGGAGCGAGAACTCGGTGCGGGTGAGCTGGATCGGGCGTTCGCCGCGGCGCACCTCGCGTGTGCCCACGTCCATCGTGAGGTCCTCGAACGTGAGGGTCTCGTTCTCCTCCTCCGAGCCGCTGCCGGTGCGGCGCAGGAGTGCGCGCAGGCGGGCGAGGAGCTCTTCGAGGGCGAAGGGCTTCTGCAGGTAGTCGTCCGCGCCCGCGTCGAGCCCGGCCACGCGCTCGGAGACCGCGTCGCGGGCGGTGAGCATGAGGACCGGGATGTCGTCGCCGCGGCTACGAAGGATGCGGCACACCTCGAGCCCGTCGCGACGCGGCATCATCACGTCGAGGATGAGCGCGTCGGGGCGGTTCGAGTCGACATGATCGATCGCCTCGACACCATCGCCGGCAAGTTCGACGTCGTAACCATTGAAACTCAGCGACCGTCGAAGCGATTCGCGGACCGCCTGGTCGTCGTCTACAACAAGGATTTTCATGTTGCCAGTCTTACAGCTTTCACTGTGCACTCGCTGAGCACTCGCGCAAAGGTTGGTCAGAACGCCGCTTTAGCTGGACGAATGACAACTGTGCAGAAATGCGAAACGTCGCACGGGCGCTGCAATGTGTGCAGCGAACGTGCGACGTGACGGAACTAAACGCCGGTGCGCGACCGAACCGCTATTAGCGGTCGAGATCGACGAGGCCGAGCTTGGCGGCCTTGACCAGGCGACGCGGGATGGCGACCTCCTGGCCGTCGATACGCGTGTTCTGCAGGGCCTGGTTGTTGGCCTTCCACTGCGAACGGCGGGAGTGGGTGTTGGCGCGCGACAGGCGCCGCTTGGGAACTGCCATGATGGGTCCTTACCTTGAAAAAGTCGGGGGCTGTGCGGCCGGAATTACTTGTTGCGGCGAACGCGGTTGCCGTAGCGACGCTGGAACTTCTCCACGCGGCCGGCGGTGTCCATGACGCGCTGAGCGCCGGTCCAGAACGGGTGCGACTCGCTGGTGACGTCGGCGACGATCAGCGGGTACTCGTTGCCATCTTCCCACTCGACCTTGCGGTCGGACGAGATCGTGGAACGGGTGAGGAACTTGGTTCCGGTACCAGCATCCTGGAAAACCACCGGGTGGTAGTCGGGGTGGATGTCCTTCTTCATCTGCTTTGATTCCTCTACTTTTGGCTCTTTACCTATGGGCACACGAAACATCTCCGGTCCAGCTACCCCGCCCGGCGGGGACTGTCCGGGGAATGCGCGTCGATCTCCTGTGCAACTCGCCCTCGCGGACGCGGAACGGATCTCGGTCGTGCGCCGTGTCAGTGGAGTACCGCAGGCGGGCCGGTCGACTCGCAAGCGACGCAACCCTATCTCGTCGCCCCAGGTAGACCGGGGCAAACAGGTCTGCACCGAGGCCACGGTCTGACCCGCGAACTCCGATACCACCACACACGCTTGTGTCGATCGTACCCCCAGGGGCGCACAAGACAAATTCGCCACAAGCGGCTCTCGCCACCGCCTCTCCCAATCCCCTACGGGCGCGCGTGAACCTCCAGGGAGGTCGCCACGTCCGACGTCATAGGGTGGATTTTATCCGCACGTGCCACAGCGGGCCGGAAGGCCCTATATATAGGACGCTCCGAGACGGGTGCGCGAAAGCGCTGGTGTGCGCCGCGGCGGTCGCCGATTACCAATTTCGGACCCAACGCTGTAACTTAGACACTCGCTGTTGTCTGCACGTTTGCTATCGCCCATTTGCGCGAGATGAACATACGGATGCGGACTTACGAACACGACGCAACCAGCGCGCTGAGACGAGCCCACACCAGGGATCCGCCGCAGAGTGTTGGCCGAGAGTTCCGGATCGGCATTTTCGCCATTCGGTTCCGCGGCCTCCTGCGCGTTTCACGATTCGTAGGTCCTGCAAGGTTCATTCCGCCAGGGAGAAGGAGATCACGCCATGTCGGCGTACTGCCAGGTAACGGGACGGAAGCCAGGCTTTGGTAAGTCCGTCTCGCACTCGCACCGAAGGACCAACCGACGCTGGAACCCGAATATCCAGCGCCGTAGCTACTACTTGCCCTCCGAGGGACGTCGCATCACGCTGACCGTCTCCACCAAGGGCATCAAGACCATTGACCGCGACGGAATCGAGTCCGTAGTGGCCCGCATCCGAGCACGTGGGGAGAAGATCTAATGGCACGTAACGATGTCCGCCCGATCATCAAGCTCAAGTCCACGGCCGGCACCGGGTTCACGTACGTGACCCGCAAGAACCGCCGTAACAACCCGGACCGCATCACGCTGAAGAAGTTCGATCCGGTTGTCCGCAAGCACGTCGAATTCCGAGAGGAGCGCTAGCCATATGGCAAAGAAGTCCAAGATTGCCAAGAACAAGCAGCGCCGCGCCAAGGTGGAGCGATTCGCCGAGCGTCGCGCAGAGCTGAAGGCCATCATCAAGAACCCGGAGAGCACCGACGAGGCGCGTTTCGACGCCCAGACCGCTCTCAACAAGATGCCGCGCGATGCTTCGCCCGTGCGTCTTCGCAACCGCGACGTCCACGATGGCCGTCCCCGCGGTTACCTCCGTAAGTTTGGTCTCTCCCGCGTTCGCATGCGCGAGATGGCCCACCGTGGCGAGCTGCCCGGTGTGACGAAGTCGAGCTGGTGATACTCAATGGCTAACAAGCGCATCCCGAAGAAGTCGCGGATCCAAGAGGGCCGTCGCCCCAAGAAGAACCCGCTGAAGACCGCTGGTATCGAGGTCGTTGATTACAAGGACATCAACACCCTCCGTACCTTCATCTCCGATCGTGGCAAGATCCGTTCGCGCCGCGTGACGGGCCTGACGCCGCAGCAGCAGCGCCAGGTCGCCACCGCTGTGAAGAACGCGCGCGAAATGGCGCTGCTCCCCTTCACCAGCCGGTAGGCACCCCGCTCGGATCTCACCCGAGCACCCGCGCCGCACTTTGCGGCGCACCCAAGTCCCGCGGCCCGGCCCTGACTCCTAACCCAGGGCTAGCCACCAAGGACAACAGCGCCATCGAAGACCGAGGTGAGCGCGACTCCCTAATTGGGGACGTCTGCGCCCTCGGTCTTCTGGCATTTGGGGACCGGTCGCCTATCGCGTTCGCCGCATTTCCCCGTGTATCGCCCATGGCGCGTTCGCATGCCGACCTGGCGGTTTCACACATACGTGGCGCCGGGAGTTAAATGAATACGGTTTTCGCGCGCGACCGGCCCGTTTCCTGGCGCGCGAAGCCCGGCCAGGTACCAGTTATCCCCGAGGTGAAGGAGCGTGCGGCGTGCTCGGTGTGCTCTCCGGCTTCGGGGTCATCGCGGTCGTGATCGCCGTCGGCTGGATCTGCGCGCGCACAAACGTGCTCGGCTCGGACGGCCAGCTCGTACTCAACCGCATGGTGTTCTTCGTCGCGACGCCGGCGCTACTTCTCAATTCCCTCGCCCAGCGCGACATCCGCGACGTGCTGTCGGGAATCTTCCTCGTGTCCGCGGGCACAGCCGTGATCGTCGCGCTCGTCTATGTCGCGCTCGCACGTGGGCTGCTCGGTCGCCGCGGGCCGACTCTCGTCATGGGCGCGATGTCCGCCTCGTACGTGAATTCGGCGAACCTCGGCATTCCCATCGCGCTTTACGTGCTCGGCGATCTTGCCTTCGTCGCCCCGCTCATGCTGTTTCAGGTATGCCTTCTGCAGCCCGTCATCATCGCCATTATGGATCGGCTCATGACGGCGGAGGCCGCCTCTTCCGAGGGAGCCAGTGGCTACGGCTCTCCTTCGACCGGTGTTGCCGGGCGTTCCGGCGCCCTGGCCGCTCTCGGCCAGTCCGCCCGGAACCCGCTCATCATCTCGGGCATTCTCGGACTCGTTCTGGCGGCGCTGCCGTGGAAGCTGCCCGAACGTGTGCTTGAGCCTATCCACCTCATTGGACAGGCCTCCGTTCCCGGCGCGCTGCTCGTGTTCGGGATGTCGCTCTACGGCGTGCGAGTGCTCGAGCGCGGCATTTCCCCGCGCACGGACGTCGCGCTCGTGACGATTCTCAAGATGATCGTGCAGCCGCTTCTCGCCTGGGGCGTCGGTCTCGCTCTCGGGATGGAGGGGCACGCACTGTTCACGGTGGTCGTGGCCGCGTGCCTGCCGACGGCGCAGAACGTGCTCGTGGTGGCGAACCGCTACGGCCGCGGCGTCCTGCTGGCGCGCGACTCCGCCGTCACAACTACTGTTTTGGCTCTTCCCGTGCTGATCGGCGTTGCGGCTGTGCTCGCGGGTTAGTCGGTCTGATCGCGGCGGGGAGACCGGTTAATCCGACGCGTCGCCGCGATACGGACGCAGCTCCTCGCGTGTGAGCTCGTGGCGCAGGGCAGGTTCGAGGTCATTGAATCGGAAGATGTGCCCGGAGTCGACGAGTGCGGTGGGCTCGGCGCGCTGATTGGCGAAGGCGAGCTCGTCGGCTCCGCGCGAGCCGAGCAACAGCGCCGGACCGAATTTGGGAACCGGGATCGCCGCGGGCCGGCGCAGAACCTTTGCGAGGGTCTTGGTGTATTCGGCGTTGTCGACGCCTCCCGGGGCGACCGCGTTGACCGGCCCGGCAAGCTCCTCGTCGAAGAGTGCGTGGTGGTAGACGTCGATCAGGTCGTCGAGCGCGATCCACGGGAACCATTGGCTGCCCTTGCCGAGGCGCCCGCCGAGTCCAGAGGAGACGATCCGCGCGAGCATCGGCAGCAGTCCCCCGTCGCCCGCCTGGACCAGCCCGGTGCGCACGGGGACCACGCGCGCGCCCGACTCACGTGCCGGATCCCACGCGCGCTCCCACTCCCCGACTATCGCCGCGAGGGGCCCGTCGCCTCTGACCGAGGTCTCCGAGAGAACTTCCCTGCCGCGGTTCGGCCCGTAGTAGCCGACCGCCGAGGCCGAAACGACGACCGGAGTTTCCGCCGCGGCGACGGCATGGGCCAAGGCACGGGTGGGTTCGACCCGCGAGGAGCGCACGGCTTCGAGGTGTTTGTCGGTGAAGCGGCCCGCGATGGGTTCGCCGGCGAGGTGGACGAGCGCATCGACGTCATCCAGAAGGTGGCGCGACGGGCGTGTGGGATCCCAGTAGCGCGTGCCTGGGCCGGCGTCGCGCGGCGAGCGGACGAGTCGGATGACGCGGTGTCCGGAGGTGGTGAGAAGCGCGCAGAGCGCGGACCCGACGGTCCCGGTGGATCCGGTGACGGCAATGGTCCACCGCGGTAGGAGCCGTCCCGAGTCGGCGCCGTGGCCAAAGTCGAGGTAGCCGGCGAGTCGGTCGGCGGCCGCGAGGTCGCCCGCGAGTGTGGAGTGGCGGAAGGCTGCGAGGCGCTCGAGGCCGAAGGCGGGGATTCGCGCGGAGACATCATCGCCGACGATGCACCACGGTTCGCCGTTCGGGCCCGTGACCGCCTCGAGGTAACGGGTGTGGCTCCAACCGGTGACGGCGGCGCGGCGGGAGTCGTCTTCGCCCACGGGAATGAGCGGGGCGTGGCCCGGGGTCAGCCTGCGTTCGGCGCCCGGCCTGGCGAACCACTCCGCGACGCGCTCGTAATCGTGGTGCAGGAGCTGGCGGGCGTGAAGCGACATGTCTTCTCCTCGTCGGTCGCGACCGGGCACGGATCGGCGCCGCGGTCGCCAGGGCTTGGCGCCCGTCTGCCTCCACCTTCCATCACCTACGGCCGTCGCGCCATGGTTCGCGGTGATCGTGAGGCGTGCCCCGGTTAGATTCGCGACCAGGATTCGGTGCGGATGGCAGCCTCGTATCCGCCGACGACTCGTGTGAGAAGGTCGATGAAGGCGGTCTGTTCCGACTCGTCGAGCTCGGCCAGCCCGCGAGCATAGAATCCCAGGTGCATGTCGAGGTCCGCGTCGAACCTCTCCTTCCCCTCGGCGCTAGGCGAGAAGACCCACGCCGCGCGCGCCCGTGAGCGCTTCTTCTCGACATACCCGGCCTTGACCGCCGCGTTGACCTGCCGATTGACAGTGGACTGCTCGAGGTTCAGTTTGTCGGAGATATCGCGAAGCGTGTATTCCTCACCTCCGCTGAGCAACCACAGGATCCGCGCGTCGGCCGCGCCGAGTTTCGCGTTCGCGGTCGCGCCACGCCGCGACTGTTCGAGGCGATTGAGTAGCGAGGCAACCTCGCGGTCCGCGCTGAGCCCGGACGTATTCGAGCTGTCGTGCATCTCACACCACCTGGAGCTTGTCCCCCGCCGATTACGGTATGTAGATTACACACATTGTATGTAATTTACATAAACGAGCACTTACCTACTGACACTTTGAAGGATTTGCATGGATGCCACCACCTCGGCGGCATTACGCGCCGGCCGGTTCCCCACAGAGATCGTCGTCGCGATCCTGTGCCTCGGTAGCTTCTCGGGCGCGCTGATGCAGTCGCTCGTCATCCCGATCCAGGCGGAGCTGCCGCAGCTCCTCGGCACCTCGGCCGGGAACGCCTCGTGGGCGGTCACGGCCACGCTGCTCGCCGCCGCGGTGACGATGCCGGTGACCGGCAGGCTCGCCGACCTCTACGGCAAGAAGGTCGTGCTGTGCGCCTCGGCGGCAGTCCTCGCCGTCGGCTCGCTCGTCGCGGCGGTCGCCGGCGGACTCCCCCTGTTCCTCATCGGCCGCGCTCTACAGGGCATGGCGATGGGCTACATCCCGGTCGCCATCTCGATGGTCCGTGAGGTTTCCCCGCCGCAGAAGCAAGCGGGTGCCGTAGCCACCGTGTCGGCGACGATGGGCGTCGGCGGCGCGATCGGCCTTCCGCTCGCCGCCTGGATCACCGAGCAGTTCTCCTGGCATGGACTGTTCTGGATGTCGACCGGGCTCGCGATCGTCGTATTCGCGCTCACCGCACTCATCGTTCCCCATGTCCGGGATGCGCATCCCGCGCACATCGACGTGCCCGGCATCATCGGCCTCGCCGCCGGCCTCATCGCGTTCCTCGTCGGCATCTCGAAGGGCTCCGAGTGGGGCTGGTCGAGCGCGACGACGATCGGCAGCATCGTCGGCGGCATTCTCATCCTGATCCTCTGGGGCGCGTTCGAGCTACGCCAGTCCGATCCGATCGTCGATCTTCGTTCGACGGCGAACCGTCCGGTGCTGTTCACCAACCTCGCTGCCGTTGCGATCGGCTTCGGGATGATGGCCCAGATGATCGTCGTACCGCAGCTGCTCGAGATGCCCGAGATCACCGGCTACGGGCTCGGCCAGTCGATCCTCGCCGCCGGTCTGTGGATGGCACCGGGCGGCCTCATGATGATGGTCTTCGCGCCCGTTTCGAGCCGACTGATGAACTCGATCGGCGCGCGCATCACCCTGGCCATCGGCGCCGTGGTGCTCTCGTGCGGCTATCTCGTCGGGCTGTTCCTCATGAGCGCCCCGTGGCAGCTCATGCTCGCCACGCTGGTGTGCTCGGCCGGCGTCGGCATCGGCTACGCGGCAATGCCTACGCTCGTCATGGACAACGTGCCCTCGAGCGAGTCGGGCTCCGCGGTCGGCGTCAACGGACTCATGCGGTCGGTCGGCACGACGATCGCCGGTGCCGTGATGGCCGCGATTCTCACGAGCCAGACCGTCGCGCTCGTCCCGGGCACTCCGGAGATCCCCACGCACGACGCGTTCAAGCTGTGCTTCCTCGTCGGAGCCGCCGCGGCGCTGCTCGGCGCAGGCCTCGCACTGTGCGTCTCGCGCGCCAAGACGAAAACCGCATCACTTGCTGACGCCGGAGAGCCGAGCCAGGCCGGCGAGCCGGAACCCGCGCGCTCCTAAAAATTCGCCCGGAACGCGGCGCCGAGCACCCTCACCAGGTGTGTTCGGCGCCGCGTTCTGCGTACCAGTCGAGCAGGTCCGGGTCGTCGATCGATTGCCGGTCGACGTTGACGTCCTCGCGCCCGGCGAGGATCGCGGTGACCGGCACCTCGAGCTTCTTGCCCGTCTTCGTGTGCGGGATGCCCGGCGCCTGGGAGATCTCGTCCGGCACGTGCCGCGGGGACAAGTCCGCGCGGATCGCGGCGGTGATGCGATCGCGTAGTGCGGCGTCAACCTCGGCATTTTCCGCAGGAACGACGTACAGAGGCATCCAGTATTTCGCATCCGGCCCCTCGACGCCGAGGACGAACGCCTCCGCCACGCCGTCGATCTCCTCGACGACACCGTAGATGTCCGCCGAACCCATGCGGATGCCGTTGCGATTGAGCGTGGCATCGGAGCGGCCGTGGATTGTCACCCCGCCGCGTTCGTTGATCTTGATCCAGTCGCCGTGGCGCCACACCCCGGGAAAATGCTCGAAGTACGCAGAGCGGTACCGCGTACCGTCGGCATCGTTCCAGAACTCTACGGGCATAGAGGGCATGGGGCGGGCGATGACCATTTCGCCGACCTCGCCGATCAAGTCCTCCCCTTCCGGCGACCACGAGCGCAGGTCGCAGCCCAGATAGGCGGCGGAAAGCTCACCTGCGTACACCGGGTACGCGGCCTGCCCGCCCGCGAAGGCGGAAACGACGTCGGTTCCGCCCGAAATGGACAGCGTGGGCACGCCGCCCACCTCGTCGTAGATCCAGTGGAACGAGTCCGCAGGCATCGTCGAACCGCTCGAGCCGATCGCACGCAGCGCGGACAGGTCGAACTGCGCCGCCGGACGAAGGCCGGCTTTGCGGCTCGCGAGGATCTGCCCCGGCGAGGTGCCGAAGATCGTCACCTTCTCGCGGGCGACGGCCTCCCACAGCGCCTCCGGCGGGCGCGTCGGGTGTCCCTCGAAGCACACGGCGGTGGCGCCGACGATCGGCGCGGACGTGCGGTAATTCCACATCATCCAGCTCGGCGTGGTGAACCACAGCAGCCGATCCCCCGCCCGAAGCCCGGCGTGGAGGCCGAGCACCTTGAGGTGCTCGAGCAGCACGCCGCCGTGGCCGTGGACGATCCCCTTCGGCGTACCGGTCGTCCCCGAGGAGAACAGCACCCACAGCGGATGATCGAACGCCACCTTCTCGACCGCCGGTTCGCCCTGTTCTTCCACGAGTTCGCGGCCGCGTGCGAGCGCTTCGTCCCACGACTCCGCGCCCACGAGCGCGCCGGGAGCCCCCGGTTCGGCGCCGCGGCGCACCTCGATGACACGCACATCGCCGGGCAGCCGCTCGGCGAGGTCTGCGGTGTCCGCGCGCTTGTCGTGCCACTTGCCCGCGTTTCGGTAGCCGTCCGCCGCGATGAGCACCACCGGCTCCAGCTGCCCCATGCGCGCGGCCGCCGCGGCGGGCGCGTAGTCCTGCCCACACGCCGTCCATACCGCGCCGATCCACGCGGTGGCGTAGAACGCGACGATCCCTTCGGCGATGTCCGGCACGTAAGCCGCCACCCTGTCACCGGGCCGCACCCCTGCGTCGATGAGCCGCGCGGCCAGCGCAGCTGATTCCTCGCGCAGCTGCGCGAACGTCAGCTCGACCCGGCTTACCTCGCCAGCGTCCCCCGGCTCGGAGACGGCGATGACGGCGGACACACTCGGATTTTTCGCCTCATGGGCGAGCACGGCGTCGACGAAATTGCCGCGGAAGCCGGGGAACCAGCGGGCGCCGGGCATGACGTCCACCTCCAACGCGTCCTCCGGCGCGAGCAGCGGGTCGCCGGGCTCTCCGAAACCATCGACGTCGAAGTGCCTACCCACTGCGGACCAGAAGTTCCCGATTTCCGCCACGGACCAGGCGTGCAGCGCTTTGTAGTCGTCCGGGGCCCCCGCGTATCCGTACTCCGCAGCCGCGCCGCGCGCGAACTCGGTGCGCTCGGACTCCTCGACCTGCTGCGGCGACGATTCCCAGATCGGCATGTCGTCCTCGGCTGCCGCCCCGGCGGTGTCGGACTCGCTCATCTTCGATCCCCTTCTTCTGTGGCGTGGGTTACGGACCAAATTACCCGCTCCTCGGACCGAACAACAGCCTTTCAGTTAATTGGGACTAATTCGTTTTCTCGGCTCTGGACGGATTTGGTGTGCGTCCCAATCGAGGATCGTCGAGCACTTCCCGCTGTAACGGCGCTCGGACGACGCACAATAGGAATGGCGAAACGACTTCCGCGCCAAGCCCGACAGACAGGGGTTCACGATGCACGACCTCAAGCCCGTCCGCGTCACGCTCGGGGCGTTCGCCGCCGCGGCCGCCCTCGCCCTCTCTGCGTGCGGTTCCGACTCGGCCGAACAATCCGCCCCGACGGCGATGACCACTGTGTCGGAGTCCGCCGGCAACATCTCGCAGCCGAGTCCGTCTGCTTCGTCTTCTCTGACATCCAGCGCGCACGCCTCCGGGAGCGCCGCCGGACAGACGAGTTCCAACCAGCGTGAAGATGAAGGCAACTGCGGCGTCGACCCGAACGCTTCCGCGATCACGGACAACATCAGCCAGGTGCCCGCCCCATCTCTCGATGGCCTCACGTGGACCTACAAGGGCGACAGCAACTACGACAAGTGCGCGACGCTCTCCTACGCCACGGTCGAACAGTCCGAGCAGGGCAACTCCCAGTTCCAGAACCAGCTCATGCTCTTCCACAAGGGCGAGTACCTGGGAGTCGGATCGGATACCGTCCAACAGCATCAGGTGATCGCCACCACCGACGATTCGGTGACCGTACGCTACAAGGACTGGGAGGCACTCGACACCGCGGGCGCGCCCAACGCAGAGGCCTCGAACTATACGACCGACGTGACTTTCACCTGGGACGGATCCCGGGTCGTCCCGCAGGGCCGCTTCCCGAATCTCTCCTTGGGCTAACCCGGCAGGAGAATTCGGGTGTGGCGCGGATCACTCCCGAGTGCTACGGTCGGCCACACAACGTTTGACAAATGCCTAAGGGGTGTCCAAATGTCCACTCGCACCAAGAAGCGCTACATCCGCGAGGACGAGGGGTTCTTCCCGCCCGATTCGGTCGCGCGAAAGGTGTGGTCCTACCCCACCTCGGCGCTGCTCGGGTTCATTCGCGCCGTGACGATCGAGCACCTCGACCCCGACCTTGCCGCCTCTGTCGACGCGAGCGGACAGGTGCTCCAGCGCCCCGGCCTTCGTTACGACCGCACGGTGCAATACTTCGCGACGGTGCTCTACGGCGACGCCCGCACGGTAATCAAGTCCTCGGACGTGCTCATGAAGATCCACTCGCGCGCCCGCGGCCATAACCCCGTGACCGGCGGCACCTACGACTCCAACCGCCCGTCCTCGCAGCTGTGGATACATATGACGGCGTGGCATTCGATCCTCTACGTCTACGAGAAGTTCGGCCCGGGCCCGCTGCCTGCGGACGAGGAGGATCGCTACTGGCGCGAGTGCGCGATCGCGGCGGCGTTCCAACCGATCGAGCCAGCCGACATCCCGACCTCGCGCGCCGAGGTACGCGAATATTTCGAGGCATGGCGCCCGCACCTGGCGGCCTCTGAGGCGGCGCAGTACAACGTCGATTTCATCCTCGACGGCATGCGCACGATCTTCACCACACTCCCGGGTTGGATGCGCGCGGTGTCTGCGCCGGTGATTCGCGCGGGCGTGGTGGCCACGTATCCGCACTGGATGCGCACCATGATGGGCGTCCGGCAATCACGCCTCGTCGATTCAGGTGTGACGGCGGTCCTCCGCATCGCCATGGCGCGGCTCAACCGCGACCCCGAGGGACAGGCGAAATTCCTCCAAGCGATCTCGCCCCACGGCGGGCCGGTACTCGCCCCGCACCTCCGCGGGGAGGCACCGGAATCTTCCCGGGTCTGGACGCCCGCCGAGGCGCGACAGGCCTTCGGCGATCCCCGGCCCCCGCTGGTCCAATATGCGGACATGCTGCGCGAGCGCGAGGCCGACGCTGCCGAGGATCCTTACACCCACGGCCACCATGATCCGCTCCTGGAGTTCGCAACCCCGAAGGCCGAGGCCTAGCGCCGCATCCTTCTTCGTGCCCCTGCCGCCGGGGCTTCGTGGCTCTCCCCTGCCGCGAACGGGCTGAGGATGGAGCAGCGAAGTTATGCCGCGAGGTGTCTCGCCTGGGCGAATGCGGATTCGAGCCGGGTGCGGAGTTCGTCAGGCGTGGCTAGGTCATCCCATGTCCACCGCACCACGGTGTACCCCTCGGCGCGTAGATCCTGTTCGCGTCGCCAGTGCTCCCGAAGCCGCTTCTCCTGCTCCCGTGTGGTGCCTGCCCCGACGATCTTTGCCTTCCCGTCGGCCTCGCCGATGAGCTTGAGCGCGCGCCAGAGGAAGTCGACACGATACTGTCGCCCGCTCCTGGTGGTGATGAGGACCTGTTGCTCGGGCTGAGCGATGCCGAAATGGTCGAAGAACAAGCGACTGCGCGATTCGAGGGCCGACTGCGAAGCTGGCGAGGCGAACGTGAGGGCACTAATCCCTGCCTGCATATTCTTGAGATTTCGCTTCGACCCAAAGTATTCGACGAGCACGTTCTTGCTGACCAGGTGCCTGTACAAAGCGGCCTCGATCGCTACGACTGCCGAAGAAAATCCGTAGGTCGTTGCCACGTCGAGAAGTGTGCGTTCGATTCCGGTGACCTTGAACCCTGCGATCACCACGACCTCCTCCGCTGGCAACGGTCTCCGATGCTGAATGCAGACCGAGGTTTGACCCGATCGAGGCGTGTCCGAATGTCTGGTAACCACAACTTTCCCCAAGGGAATGTCCAACGTTGGAAGACCGTGCATCAGCGCGGCACTGCAGTGTGACAAGGTCCAATCACACTGAGAGCGCAGGGAGAATCCTGCAGCTCGGAGTAAATGTCTGCTCTCGGCGTATTGCAGGTCGATCGGCGGTTCGAGGTATACGCCTGAGCAGATTCGGACCAACTTGCCCGCGCGTACAAGGCGAGCAATTTTCGCCTTCGACGCTCCCCGATCACTGAGATCTTGAGTGGTAACGAATCGGACGGTGGACTCTTCCAGCTGCAGTATTTTCGGCATACCTGCAGTCTCGAGTTCGACGTGATGTGGCTATGCCGGCGAGCGACACCTATCGCACTTCTGTGGACGTCCGCTCTGGGGCTGTGAAATTCGTGATTGTGCACGTCCAGCAGACAAAGCGGAATCGAAGGATGCATCGAATCATCGAATATTGCCGGAATTCAGAACATCTCAAGCTACACACCAACTCGCGGTGCCACACACCAACCTGTGGTCCAAGAAACCACTCTGGGATCGCAGTTTTCGCGCCCTGAGGTTGGTGTGTGGGGCCTGGAGTTGGTGTGTAGCCCCGGAGGTTGGTGACTTGCGGCGCCTCGGCGCGGCGCGGCGGGGGCGCGTCGTCGGTCGGCCGGCGCGGCGGGGACGCGTCGTCGGTCTGACGGCGCGGCGGGGGCGCGTTGCCGGCCGGCCGGGTGGGACGGAGGCTAGGCGGGGCCGCCGCCGGCGAGGAGTTTCTCGGCCGCCGCGCGCATTTCGACCTTGCGAACCTTGCCGGTCACCGTCATCGGGAACTCCTCGACGATGTGGACGTACCGCGGGATCTTGTGGCGGGCGAGCTTGCCGTCGGCGAAGGCGCGCAGGGACTCGGCGGTTATCTCGTCCGCGCCGGGCGAGAGCCGAATCCAGGCCATGAGTTCTTCACCGTACTTCGCATCGGGGACGCCGATAACCTGAGCATCTACGACGTCAGGATGGGTGTAAAGGAATTCCTCGATCTCGCGCGGGTAGATGTTTTCGCCGCCGCGGATGACCATGTCCTTGATGCGGCCGGTAACCTGGATGTAGCCGTCGGAGTCCATGACGCCGATGTCGCCGGTGCGCATCCACCCGTCGACCAGCGCCTCGGAGGTCTTTTCCGGGTTCTCCCAATAGCCGAGCATCACCGAATAGCCGCGGGTGCACAGCTCGCCCGGCTCGCCGATCGGCAACGTCTCGCCCGTCGACGGGTCGGCAATCTTCACCTCGAGATGCGGGCCGACGCGGCCGACGGTGGAGACGCGACGATCCACGGAATCGTCGACCCGGGTCTGGGTGGAGACCGGCGAGGTTTCGGTCATGCCGTAGCAGATGGAGACCTCTTCCATCCCCATCTCGCCCATCACGCGGCGCATCGTGTTCTCGGGGCACGGGGAGCCGGCCATGATTCCGGTTCGCAGCGAGCCGAGGTCGAAGTCGGCGAGGTTATCGAGGGCAAGCTCCGCGATGAACATCGTGGGGACGCCGTACAGGCTGGTGCAACGCTCCTTCTCGACCGCCGTCAACGACGCGACCGGATCGAAGGTCGGTGCCGGGATCACCATCGCCGCGCCGTGAGAGGTGCACGCGAGGTTACCCATCACCATCCCGAAGCAGTGGTAGAACGGCACCGGAATGCACACGCGGTCCTGCTCGGTGTAGTTCACGAGCTCGCCCACCATGTACCCGTTGTTGAGGATGTTCGAGTGCGACAGGGTCGCGCCCTTGGGAAATCCGGTCGTCCCCGACGTGTACTGGATGTTGATCGGATCCGCCGCCCGCAGGGACGAGGCGATCTCGGACAGCCGCTGCTCGTCGGCGGGCGTGTCGACGATCGTCTGCCACTGCTCCGATTCGAACAGCACGACCTCGCGTACCCCGGGCGTCTCGGGGCGGACCTGCTCGAGCATGCCCGCGTAATCGGAATCCTTGTAGCTCTCCGCGGCGAGGACCACGGAGATCCCCGACTGTCCCAGAACATAGGTGAGCTCGCTCGTGCGATAGGCCGGGTTGATGTTGACCAGGATCGCGCCGATCTCCGCCGTCGCGTATTGCACCACCGTCCACTCCCAGCGGTTCGGGGACCACACGCCGACGCGATCGCCTGCCGTCACTCCGAGGTCGAGGAGGCCGGTGGCGACCTGCCGCACGATGCCGAGGAACTCCGCGTAGGTGAAACGCACCCCGGCGTGCACGTCGACGAGGGCGTCGCGCTCGCCGAAGCGCTCGGTCGTTCGCGCGAGGTTCTCGCCGATCGTCGTGGTGAGCAGCGCGGGCTCGGTGGCGCCCTGTGCGTGGGATAGCGAGAGAGCGGACATCAGTTCCCTCCAACGGGTAAGGACCACGATCTGCCGCGGCCCAGTCGAAACACTTGTGATTGTGACTTAGACCATAGTCCGCCGCGAAACCGCCGGCCATCCACCGAAAGTGGAGGGCTGCGCGCGGGGCGCCTCCGACCTAGCTCAGGCGTTCTCGGCCCGGCGCATCGTCGCCTCGGCCTGGGCGATCACGGGCCCATCGACCATGCGACCGTCGAGCTTGAACACCCCGCCGTTCTCCTCCGCGGCGGCGAGAACCTTGCGCGCCCACTCCACCTCCGCGGCGGGCGGGGCGTAGGCCTCGCGGATCACCTCGACCTGGGACGGATGAATGCAGGCCGTCGCCGCGTAGCCGAGCGCGACGGCGTCGACGGCTTCCGCGCGCAATCCGGCGGTGTCGGCGATGTCGAGGTGCACCGAGTCGATCGCGAACGGACCGAAAGCGGCAGCCGCGAGGGCAACCGCCGAACGGGCGTGCCGAGGGACGTCGCGGTACTCATCCGCCGTCCGGCCGAGTTCGACCTCCTCGGGCTGGAATCGCGACGTCGCACCGCCCATCGCGGCGACGAGGTCCTCGGCGCCCCACATCATCCCGACGCAGCCGACCGTGCCCGCGATCTCCGCGGCGTTGACGACCCCGCGCGGGGTTTCGATCAGCGCGATCACGTCCGCGCCCGATGCCCTCGCGGCATCACGCACGTCGTCGGCCGATTCGGTTTTCGCAAGCATGACGGCGGACGCGCCCATCTGCTTGGCGGTCTCGGCATCTTGTGCGAAGTCCGGGGTGTCGACGGCGTTGAGGCGCACCATATAGCGGCCGGGATCAAGCTCGCCGGCAGCCGAGAGGAGCGCCTCGCGCGCCTCGCGCCGGCGCTCCGGGGCCACGGCGTCCTCGAGGTCGAGGATCACCCCGTCCGCACGTTCGAGAGCCTTCGCGAACCGTTCGGGCCGGTCGGCCGGGCAGAACAACAGCGCCGGACCCGGCGGCCTCCACGTGGGCTTCACGATCATTCGGTCTCCCCTTCCCCACCGTCCGGGCGGCAGCGCACCAATGTCTTGCGCACCGCCTTTGCCACGATGTCGCCGTGTTGATTGCGCCCGATGTGCTCGAGCGAGACGATGCCTTCGCCGGGCCGCGAGCGCGATTCGCGCTTCCCGACACACAGCGTTTCGCCGTAGAGGGTGTCGCCGTGGAACACAGGCTTCGGAAACGAGACCTCGGAGAAGCCGAGGTTCGCGACGATCGTGCCCTGGGTGAGCTGCGCGACCGAGAGGCCGACAAGGGTGGAGAACGTGTGCATCGAGTTCATCAGCCGCTCTCCGCCGAAGCCCGGCTGCTCGGCCGCCCACGCGGCGTCGAGATGGAGCGACTGGGTATTCATCGTCAGGGTCGTGAACAGGACGTTGTCCGCCTCGGTCATGGTGCGGCCGGGCCGGTGCTTGTACAGCGTGCCGACCTCGAATTCCTCGAACCACAGCCCCCGCTGCACGACCTCACGGACGACCTCGACCTCGCCGCTTGCCTTTCCCGCGCTCACAGTCCCAGCCCCCGCGCGATGAGCATGAGCTGGACCTCGGTGGTGCCCTCGCCGATCTCGAGAATCTTCGAATCGCGGTAGTGGCGCGCCACGCGCGTCTCGTTCATAAATCCGTAGCCGCCGTGGATCTGCGTCGCATCGCGGGCGTTGTCCATCGCCGCCTCGGACCCAATCATCTTCGCGATCGCGGCCTCGGATTTGAACGGCTTGCCGGCGAGCATCAGCCGCGCGGCGTCGTAGTAGGCCAGGCGGGCGGCGTGGACGCGAGCCTGCATGCGCGCGATCTTGAAGCTGATCGCCTGGAACTGCGAGATCGGCTGCCCGAAGGACTTCCGGTCCCGCGCGTAGGCGATGGAATCGTCGACGCAGCACTGCGCCGCCCCCACCGACACCGCTGCGATCGCGATGCGTCCCTCGTCGAGGATCGACAGGAAGTTCGCGTAGCCGCGGCCGCGCTCGCCGAGCAGGTTCTCCTCCGGCACCCGCGCGTCCGAGAAGCTCAGCGGGTGCGTGTCCGAGGCGTTCCAGCCGACCTTGTCGTAGGCCTTCTCGGCAACGAAACCAGGGGTGCCCGACGGCACGATGATCGTCGAGATCTCCTTCTTGCCGTTCTCCCGCTCGCCCGTCACCGCCGTGACCGTGACGAACTTCGTGATGTCGGTACCGGAGTTCGTGATGAACTGCTTGGCGCCGTTGATCACCCACTCGGAGCCGTCGAGCTTCGCGGTGGTTTTGGTGGCACCGGCGTCCGAACCGGCATCGGGTTCGGTGAGCCCGAATCCCGCGAGTGCCTTACCGGCGGCGAGGTCCGGCAGCAGCGATTGCTTCTGCTCCTCGGTGCCGAATTTGAAGATCGGCATCATGCCGAGTCCGACGCCGGCCTCGACCGTCATCGCCGTGGACTGGTCGACTCGGCCGAGCTCCTCGAGTGCGAGGGCGAGGGCGAAGTAGTCGCCGCCCATGCCGCCATATTCCTCGGGGATCGGAAGCCCGAACAGGCCCATCTCGCCCATCTGCGCGACGATGTCGTAGGGGAAGCGATGCTCGCGGTCGTTCTCCGCGGCCTGCGGCGCGACGACCTTGTCCGCGAAGTCCGCGACCGTCTTCTTCAGTTCGGCGTAGTCGCCTTCTAGTTCAGCCATGGTGGATTCCCTCGTTCTCTACTTTTGTGGTTCTTCTACGTCATCGATGACGGCGAGCACCGCATCCGCTCCGACCTGCTCGCCCTCGCGCACCTTCAGGCGCACGATGCCGGCTGCCGGGGCCCGCAGGGTGTGTTCCATCTTCATCGCCTCGACGGCCAGGACGGCGGCACCCTCCGCGACCTCGTCGCCTTCGGCGACATGGACCGCCACGACCGATCCCGGCATCGGTGAGGTGATCGCACGGTTATCGGAGGCGTCGATCGCATCGCGGGGAACGCGCGTGGGCAGGAGGTGGAGGGTCCAGCTGCCGGAATCGCTGGAGACCCACACCGCGCGCACGTCGCCGCCGGGATCGCGTTGCAGCGTCGTCGTGAAATCGGAGGTCTCGCCGTCACAGGTCACACGGAATACGGACGGCCCGCCGAGCACGTAGCTCTCGTAGGACTCCTCCACCGGGGCGTCGACGTCGCCGGCGCGCTGGAGGCCGAGCTTGCCCGGGAGGAGCCGCTCGTCGTCGGCCGACCGGAGCCGAGCGACGACGGGCGTCTCCGCGCCGACCTCGAAGCGAGCGACGAAGTCCGCCGGCCCGCCGAGCCGCCAACCCCGGCCGGCGTCGAAGCCGGCATGCCCGCGAGCGCGGCTCGGCTCCTGCGCCGACTCGATCGCCTGGCACGCCGCAGCAAAGGCCGACGCGGGCACCAGCGGCGGTGCGTACCCCGAGCCTCCGCCGTCATCGGCGACGAGCTGGTCGAGCAGGTTGGTGTCGAGATCGCCGGAGCGCACCCTCGGCTGCGCGAGCAAGAATCGACAGAAGTCGAGGTTCGTACCGACCCCGTCGACGCGCGTGGCGGCGAGTGCCGTGTCGAGCCTCGTGAGTGCCGCGTCGCGCGTTGGCGCCCACGCGATGATCTTCGACAGCATCGGGTCGTAATTGCCGCCGACGACGGTTCCCGGCCGGAGCCCCGAGTCCACGCGGATCCCGTCGCCGGACGGCTCCTCGAGCGCGAGAACCGTGCCCCCAGTGGGCAGGAATCCACGCGCCGGGTCCTCGGCGTAGACGCGCGCCTCGATCGCGTGCCCGCGCATCGAGACCTCGTCCTGCGCGATCGGAAGCTCCTCGCCCGCGGCAATGCGGACCTGGCATTCGACGAGGTCGACGCCGGTGACCATCTCGGTGACGGGATGCTCGACCTGCAGACGGGTGTTCATCTCCATGAAGAAGAACTCGTCCGGAGCGTTCGCGGAGACGATGAACTCCACGGTGCCGGCCCCGCGATAGCCGACCGAACGCGCCGCATCGCACGCAGCTGTGCCGATCCGTTCGCGCGTGGCGGCATCGAGCAGCGGGCTCGGCGCTTCCTCGATGACCTTCTGATGGCGGCGCTGCAGCGAACACTCACGCTCACCGAGGTGGATGACGTTGCCGTGGGTATCGGCGAGGATCTGCACCTCGATGTGCCGTGGGGTGTCGACGAAGCGCTCGATGAACAGCGTGTCGTCGCCGAACGAGCTTGCCGCCTCGCGCCGCGCGGTCTGCAGTGCTGCAGCGAGTTCGGACCGCTCGTGTACGAGGTGCATGCCCTTGCCGCCGCCACCGGCAGACGGCTTGATGAGCACGGGGAACCCGACCTCTTCCGCGCCGGCGATGAGTTCGTCATCGCTGAGGCCCGGCCGCGAGATTCCAGGGACGGTCGGGACGTCCCGCCGGGACACCGCGGCCTTGGCCGAGATCTTGTCGCCCATTTCCCTAATGGATGACGCCGCCGGCCCGATGAACTCCACGCCCGCGGCGTCGCAGGCGGCGGAGAACTCGGCGTTTTCGGAGAGAAAGCCGTATCCCGGATGGATCGCCTGGGCACCCGTCGCCTTTGCGGCGGCGAGGATCTTGTCGATCACGAGGTACGACTCGTTCGCGGCCGCCGGCCCGATATGGACGGCGACGTCGGCGGCGTGGACGTGTTTCGCGTCGCGGTCGGCATCGGAGTACACCGCGACCGAGCGGATACCCATCTCGCGCAGCGTCCGGATCACGCGGCAGGCGATCTCACCTCGGTTGGCGACGAGCACGGTGTCGAACGCGCGAGGTCCGGCTGGCGAGGCGAAGTGTTCGGTGGAGACGGTCATGAGCTCACATCACATCCGGAAGATGCCGTTGGAGATGGGCTCCAGCGGCGCGTTGGCGGCGGCAGCGAGGCCGAGGGACAGAACCTTGCGGGTATCGGCGGGGTCGATGATCCCGTCATCCCACATGCGCGCCGTCGAATAATAGGCGCTCGACTGGTTTTCGAACTGCTCGCGAATGGGGCTCGCGTAGTCCTCGTATTCGGCGTCGGTGAACTCGCCACCCGAGCGCTCGACCTGGTTCTTGCGCACCGTGGCGAGGGTGTCCGCCGCCTGCGGCCCGCCCATCACGGAGATCCGAGCGTTGGGCCACATCCACAGGAAACGCGGCGAGTACGCCCGGCCGCACATCGAATAGTTCCCGGCGCCGAAGCTGCCGCCGATGATGATCGTGAACTTCGGCACACGCGCGCAGGCGACGGCCGTGACCATCTTTGCGCCGTTCTTCGCAATGCCGCCAGCCTCGTACTGGCGGCCGACCATGAATCCCGTGATGTTCTGCAGGAATACCAGCGGGATCTTGCGCCGGTCGCACAACTCGATGAAGTGCGCGCCTTTGAGCGCCGACTCGGAGAACAGCACTCCGTTGTTGCCGATGATCCCGACCTGGTGGCCGTCGATGCGTGCGAAGGCGGTGACGAGCGAGGCACCGTATTCGGGCTTGAATTCGGAGTACGCCCCGCCGTCAACAATTGTAGAGATGACCTCGCGGACGTCGTACGGCGTCCGCGAATCAGTGGGGACCAAATCGTAGAGATCGGTCTGTGGTCGCGCCGGCGCGACCGGGTCGACGACGTCCCATTCGGCGTCCGCCGGTGGCGGGCACGTGGCGACGATGTCGCGCACCTTGGCCAGGGCGTCCTGATCGTCGGCCGCGAGGTGGTCGACCACGCCCGAGGTCTTCGCGTGCAGTTCGCCGCCGCCGAGTTCTTCGGCCGTGACCTCCTCCCCTGTCGCCGCCTTCACCAGCGGCGGGCCGGCAAGGAAGATCGTGCCCTGGTTGCGCACGATGACCGCCTCGTCGCTCATGGCCGGCACGTACGCCCCGCCTGCGGTACACGAGCCCATGACGGCGGAGATCTGCGGAATTCCCTGCGCGCTCATCCGCGCCTGGTTGAAGAAGATGCGGCCGAAGTGATCGCGATCGGGGAACACCTGATCCTGCTGCAACAACATGGCGCCGCCGGAGTCGACGAGATAGATACAAGGCAGGTGATTCATTGCCGCGATCTCCTGCGCGCGCAGGTGCTTCTTCACCGTCTCCGGATAATAGGTACCGCCGGAGACCGTCGCGTCGTTGGCGATGATGAGGCATTCGCGCCCGGACACGCGGCCGATTCCGGCGATAACACCTGCCGCGGGCGCCTTGCCGCGGTACATCCCGTAGGCGGCAAGCGGCGCGATCTCGAGGAACGGACTGCCCGGATCAAGCAGGCCGTCGATGCGATCGCGGGCCGGAAGCTTTCCGCGCTCGATGTGGCGCGCGCGGGCCTTCTCCCCGCCACCGGCGGCGACCTCCTCGCGCGCGGCGCGTAGTTCTTCGAGGAGTTCGATGTGCGCCGTGCGATTCTCGCCGGGCGTGCGTGCAGCCATTCCTCGTCCCCTGACCGTTTCCCGCCGAGCCAAGTCCATGCCGAACCAAGCTTCGGTTATTTTCGATTAACTGTAATTCGATAGTAGTGACACCCCTCACAATTGTCCACCGAATCCTGTTTTGTGGCGTAGTTCACACCTATTGGGTATGTTCTGGGTCACACGCAGTTGCGCACCCGCACCTGCGAAGTGCGCACGGAGCGCGTCACCACCCCCGACGCGACCCCGCCGCGCGCGATAACGATGAATACGGAATGGTTCGGTGATCCCCATGACCTCAGTACTCGGCCCCCATCGGCATAGCGATGCAGAGCACCTCGGCGATTTCTCGCTTGAGGACCGCTACACGCGCGAATCCGGGACGATCTTCTTGTCCGGCATTTCGGCGCTGGTCCGGATGGTGCGCGATCGGGCGATCATCGATCGCCGACTCGGCCTCCACACCGGTTCGATGATCTCGGGGTACGAGGGCTCACCGCTGGCCGGATACGATCTCGAGATCTCCCGCCGCGCCGCCAAATTCCTCGAACCCTTCGATGTCCACCATCGCCCCGCCGTCAACGAGGAACTGGGCGCGACCACCGTGATGGGTTCACAGCTCGCAGGCACCGCCGGCACTCTCGCCTCGAGCCCGAATTCCGGCTCTCGCCCACTCGACGGCGTCGTCGGCTACTGGTACGGCAAGGCGCCTGGCCTCGACCGGGCGACTGATGCGCTTCGTCACGCCAACCTCATCGGGACAGGATCCCGCGGCGGCGCAGTCGCTCTCGTCGGAGACGACCCGGGCGCCAAGTCATCGACGGTGCCCTGTGCCTCGGAGATGGCGCTCGCGGACATGTACATGCCGATCCTCTACCCCGCCGATTCCCAGGACATCCTCGACCTCGGCGTGCACGCCGCGTTCATGTCGCGCGCCTCTGGACTGTGGACCTCGCTGAAGATCTCGGCGCACGTCGCCGACGGCTCGTCGACCGCGGTCGTGTCCCCCGACAGGATCTCACCGGTCCTCGAACCGCTCGGGGAGAGCCCGCACGTTCCGAGCGGCAAGCTTCTCGGCCGTAACCTCATGGAGCTCGAGCAAAATCAGCTCACCACCCGCATCCCGCGCGCACTCGAATACGCGCGGCTCAACGGAATCAACAAGCTCATCACGCACACCGGTGACGACCGCATCGGCATCGTCGCCGCAGGCAAAACATACATGGACGTGCGCTCGGCGCTGTTGCGCATGGGGCTCGACGAGGAAGAACTGGGTCGCCGCGGCGTGCGCCTGCTCAAGCTCGGAATGGTCTACCCGATGGAGCGCGAGATGCTTTTCCGCTTCGTGGACGGGCTCAGCGAGGTGATCGTCGTCGAGGAGAAGCGAGATTTCATCGAGACGATGATCCGCGAGATCCTCTACGATCGCCCTCACAACCCGAACGTGCGTGGCAAGTCCAACGAGGACGGCTCGACGCTGTTCTCCCGCTTCGGCGAACTCGACATCGATTCGGTGACTCGCGGCCTCGCCCATCGCCTCGGCGCCGTCCACCACATCGAAGCCGCCGAACGCTGGCTCGACACCGAGACTCGACGGCCCACTCGCATCGAGTTACCGCTTATCCAGCGCACCCCCTACTTCTGTAGTGGTTGCCCGCACAACGCGTCGACGAAGACGGCGGACGGCACGCTCGTCGGAGCGGGGATCGGCTGTCACGCGATGGTGCTGCTGCAGCCGGAGGAGCAGGTCGGCAACGTCGTCGGCGTCACCCAGATGGGCGGCGAGGGCGCGCAGTGGATCGGCATGGCGCCGTTTGTCGGCGAGCGCCACTTCGTGCAGAATCTCGGCGACGGCACACTCGACCATTCCGGCTCGCTCGCGATCCGCGCGGCCGTCGCCGCCGGCGACAACATCACCTACAAGTTGTTGTTCAACGGCACGGTTGCGATGACCGGCGGGCAGGACGCGGTCGGCGGCAAATCGCTGGTCGAGACGCTTCGCATGCTGCAGGCGGAGAAGGTCGCGAAGATCGTCGTCACCACCGACGATGTAAAGCGCACCCGTCGTCTCGGCCTCCCCGCAGGTGTCGAGGTGCGGGACCGCGCGGACATGATCGACGTGCAACGAGAACTCGCCGCCGTCCCCGGGGTCACCGTTCTCGTGCATGACCAGCACTGCGCCGCGGAGAAGCGCCGCAAGCGCAAGCGCGGCGACTACCCCACGCCCACCCAGCGGGTCGTCATCAACGAGCGGATCTGCGAAGGCTGCGGCGACTGCGGCAAGAAGTCGAACTGCCTGTCGGTTCACCCGGTCGACACCGAGTTCGGCCGCAAGACCCAGATCGACCAGTCCTCCTGCAACCTCGACTTCTCCTGCCTGTCCGGCGACTGCCCGTCGTTCGTCACGGTCACCCCAGGCGAGAAGAAGAAGGTGCCCGCGGCGCGCGCCGCCTCGCTGGACGCCGCCGCCCTCCCCACGCCTACCCCGGAGCAGTATGACGGCGGAGGCGCGGGTTTCTCCATGCGGATCACCGGTATCGGCGGCACGGGTGTCGTCACCCTGTCCGCGGTGCTCGCGACGGCCGCGGTGATCGATGGCAAGCATTCGCGCACCCTCGACATGACCGGGCTCGCGCAGAAGGGCGGCGCCGTCGTCTCGGACGTGAAGATCTCGGGCACGCCGCTCCCGCAGGCCGCTAAGGTCGCGACCGCGAACTGCGATCTCTACCTTTGTGCGGACGGACTTGTAGGAGCGGACCAGACGAATCTCAAGGTCGCCTCGCCCGAGCGGACCGTGTCGGTGTTGTCGACGGCGAAGATCCCCACCGGCAAGATGGTCATCGACACGAAGACCTCCTACCCCGCCGCCTCCGAGGTTTCCGGGCGTATCGGAGCGAGCTCGCGCCGTGTGGTTGCCCTCGATCCGATGGAGCTGTCCATGCAGCTTTTCGGGGATACGTCGGCCGCGAACATGGTGCTCGTCGGCGCCGCGTACCAGTCCGGGTCGCTGCCCATCAGCGCTAAGTCGATCGAGCGCGCCATCGAACTCAACGGCGTCGCGGTCGAGCGCAACATCCAATCCTTCCGCCGCGGCCGCCAGGCAGTCGAAGACCCCGCCGGCGTTACCGCGGAAGTCGAGCGCCTGCATCCGGCCCCCGCACCGCGTGCGCTGTCCGGCGAGGAACGCTCGATCCTCTCGAGCGTCGACTCGAGCGGAAACCGGCTAGAGGAAATTCTCACCGTCCGCGTGCCAGAGCTGCTCGCCTACCAGGACGCACGCTATGCGCAGCGCTATGCGGACCGCGTCGAATCGGTACGGCGAGCCGAAAGCGAGTCATCTCCGGGTTCGACAGTCCTCGCAGAGGCTGTTGCCACCTACCTGTTCAAGTTGATGGCGTACAAGGACGAGTACGAGGTCGCTCGCCTTGCCATCGACCCGGAATTCACGGCTCAGGTCACCGACGACTTCGGCGAGGGCGCGAAAATGGCGATACGACTCCATCCGCCGGTACTCCGTGCGATGGGGATGAAGAACAAGATTGCGCTCGGCGAATGGGCGCGTCCCGCGCTCGTCGGTCTTGCCAAGGCGAAGCGGCTTCGCGGTACGAAGTTCGACGTGTTCGGCCGCACGGAGGCGCGCAAACTCGAACGCGAGCTACTCGCCGAGTACGAGTCGTTCGTCGACCGGCTCGTCCATCACATGCGTGCGGAAACCCCGGACGCGATGTGGCTCGCACGGGCTGCCGCTGTCGCGGAGTTGCCGGACATGGTTCGCGGCTATGAAGGAATCAAGGAACGCAACGCCGCCGAGTACCGCACGGAGATGGAAGCGCGCACCTCGGAGCTCTTCGCAGGCTGAGCACAACGCCGCGGCCGATTATGGCGGAG
>NZ_DYXM01000141.1 GCF_020742175.1 Dietzia timorensis | reverse complement strand
CACCGGGTTGTTCTTCGTGCGGCGACTGAGCACCTGCACGACGCGGCGAATCTCCTGGTCCCGGCCGATGACCGGGTCGATCTTGCCGTCGCGCGCCTCGGCCGTGAGGTCGGTCGAGTACTTCTCGAGCGCCTGGTACTGGTCCTCGGGGTTGTCGGTGGTCACGCGCGTGGAGCCGCGCACGGCGGTAAAGCCCTCGCGCAGCGCCTCGGAGGTCGCGCCGACCTCCGAGAGAACCTTCGCCGCGTCGCCGCCGGCGGGGCCCGCGGCGATACCGACGAGGAGATGTTCGGTGGACGTGTACGCGTCGCCCATCTCGGCGGCGAGGTCCTGCGCGTATTTAAGTGCCGCGAGCGCCTCGCGGTTGAAGTTCGGCGTCGCTAAACCGGCGCCCTGTGCGGACGGGTAGCCGGAGACGAGCTCGTTGATGCGGGTGCGCACGACGTCTACCGGCGCGCCGACCGCCTCGAGCAGCGGCACCGTGATGCCACCCTCCTGCTCTAGAAGAGCCTGGACTAAATGCCCCGGACGCACATCCGGGTTACCGGCCGCGGAGGCCTGTTGCACAGCCGACGATATCGCCGCCTGCGTCTTGGTCGTGGGATTGAATTCGCTCATGTACCTGCCCTTTCGTAACGTACAGCCAAGTTTACTTAAGTTCCGTGGGCGCAAGTTTTGTTCGCGCCACTCAGTGCAACGCCGGCAACCTTGCGTCTATTCCACTCAAGTTTGGGAAATTGCAGGTTTCCGCGAATTTCTCGGGACGACCCCCGAATTCCTGCTCGATGGCACACAAATATGTATGACGGCGGAGCTCCGAGGTTCGCCTGGGCGATCCGGAACTCCGCCGTCATAGGCGGGGTGTATCTCTTGTTGTGTCAGAGCGGCGCGTCGGCCTCGTCGGCGAGGAAGATCGTCACGCCGCCGGTCGCGAAGGTCTGCACGTCCGCGACCGCAGCCTCCATTTCCGGGGAACCGAGCGCGGCCTGGCGGTCGGTCGCGGAGTTTAGTCCTTCGCCGTTGTCGCCTCGTCAAAAGTAGAGGGCGGATCGGTGACGTTCCCCTGTCCGAGGAACCGCTCGGCCACGAGCACCACAACGACCACGGCCACACCGATGGCAAAGAAGCCGATCATCGCGGGCCAGTCACTCCCGATGCCTCGCAACGCTCCGTCGTCATCCTGCCAGGGCCACAGGGCCCGCAGGGACCCGGCCATGAGGCCGGTCATGGCGAGCAGTGTGATCGTGCGGTGGGTGGTGAGAAGGTATTCGAGGAGCTTGATGAACGCGCCGATACCGAAGAGCGCGCCGAGCATGAACACGCCGATATAGCCGAGGTTGCGCTCGTCGACCGCGGCGAGCGTGGGCGCGTACAGCCCCATCGCGAGCAGCAGGTACGAGCCGGAGACGCCGGGCATCGCCAGCGCGCACACGGCGATCGCCGCGGCGAAGAAGACCACGATGTACGAGGGGTCCGGGTTCTCCTCGCCGGGGATGGACACGAGGATCAGCCCGATGGCGAAGCCGAGCACGAGCGTGATCGCCGCCCGTACGGGCTTGAACCCGCCTTCGCCGCGCGCGGATTCGCGCGCCATCATCAGCGGCACCGCGATCGACGCCGCGACCATCCCGCCGAACAACGCGCGCGAGACCTCGGGCGAGTTCTCGACGAAATCGTGCAGCACGCCCGCGAGCATGAACACGGCGAGGAACATGAGTAGCGCCATGGGCAGCAGCAGCCACCAGTCGATCTTGCGGCTCGCCCTTCGCACTTGCGCGCCGCGGTCCGGGCCGGTGATCCCGCCCTTGATCCCGCTGAGCAGCACCGAGCCGTTGTACAGCAGCCGGTCGTACACGCCGGTGACCAGCGCGACCGTGCCGCCGGACACGCCCGGCACGAGCTCCGCGGAGCCGATCAGGCCACCGCGGAGCGCGTTGCCGACCACCGCCGGCACCCCTGGGAAACCGACCTTTTCGTCGTCGGGGTACGAGCTGGCCTCGGCGTTGATGGCGGATTCTTTGACGGGTTCACGTTCTGACACAGCCGCCATTGTCCAGGAGCGCAGCCGATTGCGGCGAATCCCATGCCCCCGCCACCAGGGTTTGCACAGGCGAAATCTTTTTATTCATTTATGACGTCGGAGCTGCTCAGTTCCCGAGGCCGAAACGTTCGAGAAGTGCGGCCGAGCCGCTCCCGATCGAGCCGAGCGAGCCCAGCGGTCCCGAGGGCTGCGGCTCTCCGTCGTCATCGGAATCGTCGCCGCCATCCCCTGGAGCGCCCTTGCCGCCCGGGGTGAACCCGATGATGACCGGATCGTGGTCCGAGGCGCGGTAGGGGTTGTCCTCGAAGTACGCGGGCGAGCGGCCGAAGTCGAGGTTGTAATCGTTGATATCCGGCTCGTCCGAGTTGTTGTGCCAGTCGACGACGCCCTCGATCTCGCCTGCGAGTTTGGCGGTCGCGAGCGCGTGGTCGAGGTAGCCGGTCTGCCCGTCGAAGACGTACGAGTAGGCATCGCCGCCTCCGAACTTCGCGACCATGTTCTCGAGCCCGGCGTCCTCGAGCGTGGCGATCGGGTCCTCCTTGGCGTAGGAGTTGAGGTCGCCGATCACGAGCGTGCGGCCGGAGCGGGACAGGTCCTCGTCGGTGTTGATCCAGTTGGCGAGCGCCTTCGCGCCCTTGACGCG
>NZ_DYXM01000140.1 GCF_020742175.1 Dietzia timorensis | reverse complement strand
CCGCGGTCACGCTCTCGCGCCCGCGGCCCCGCCGGTGTATCCCGTTGTCGAAGAGTCCCGTGCTTAGTCGCGGGGCTTTTCGACCAGTTCGTACGCTTCGATGAAGTCGCCGATCTGAATATCCGGGTAGGAGACGGTCAGACCGCATTCGAAGCCTTCGCGCACCTCGGTGACGTCGTCCTTCTCGCGGCGCAGCGTCTTGATCTCGATCGAGTCGGAGACCACGTTGCCGTCGCGAACGAGCCGCGCCTTCGCGTGGCGTCGCACGCGCCCCTCGGTGATCATGCAACCGG
Organism: Dietzia timorensis; assembly: GCF_020742175.1. Lineage (GTDB taxonomy): Bacteria > Actinomycetota > Actinomycetes > Mycobacteriales > Mycobacteriaceae > Dietzia > Dietzia timorensis_A. The sequence goes on along the minus strand of NZ_DYXM01000140.1, from coordinate 10,169 downwards.
CGATCGTGCCGACGGCCGAGGACTTGAACAGCTGGCGGATTTCCGCCTTGCCGAGTTCGGACTCCTCGTAGATCGGCTTGAGCATGCCCTTGAGCGCCGACTCGACCTCGTCGATGGCCTGGTAGATCACCGAGTAGTAGCGGATCTCGACGCCCTCGCGGTTGGCCCGCTCGGTCGCCTTACCCTCGGCACGCACGTTGAAGCCGATGATGATCGCATCGGATGCGGCCGCGAGGTCCACGTTGGTCTCGGTGACGGCACCGACACCGCGGTCCACGACGCGCAGCTCGACCTCGTCGTCGATCTCGATACCGAGTAGCGACTCCTCGAGTGCCTCGACCGTACCGGCGTTGTCGCCCTTGAGGATGAGGTTGAGCTGACTTGTCTCCTTGAGCACCGAATCCAGGTCCTCGAGGCTGATCCGCTTGCGCTTGCGAGCCGCCTGCGCATTGCGCTTGAGGGCATTACGACGATCGGCGATCTGGCGTGCAATACGGTCCTCGTCGACCACCATCAAGGTGTCACCGGCACCGGACACGCTGGTCAGGCCGATAACCTGAACCGGCCGGGAGGGCCCGGCCTCCTTGACATCTTGTCCGTGCTCGTCGACCATCCGGCGCACGCGGCCGTAGGCATCACCGGCGACGATGGAGTCGCCGACGCGCAACGTACCGCGCTGGATGATGACGGTCGCGACGGGGCCGCGGCCGCGGTCGAGGTGAGCCTCGATCGCGACGCCCTGGGCATCCATCTCCGGGTTGGCGTACAACTCGAGCGTCGCATCCGAGGTGAGCACGACGGCTTCGAGAAGCTTGTCGATGTTCTCGCCGTTACGGGCAGAGATGTCGACGAACATCGTCTCGCCGCCGTACTCCTCGGGGATGAGTCCGTACTCGGTCATCTGACCGCGGATCTTCGCCGGGTCGGCGCCTTCCTTATCGATCTTGTTCACGGCGACGACGATCGGCACATCCGCAGCCTGGGCGTGGTTGATCGCTTCCACCGTCTGCGGCATGACGCCGTCGTCGGCCGCGACCACGATGATCGCGATATCCGTCGACTTCGCACCACGGGCACGCATGGCGGTGAACGCCTCGTGACCCGGGGTATCGATAAACGTGATCGTGCGATCTTCGTCGTTGACCGGGGTGGTCACCTGGTATGCGCCGATGTGCTGCGTAATACCGCCGGCCTCGGCCTCTCCGACGTTGGCACGACGGATCGAGTCGAGGAGTCGCGTCTTACCGTGGTCGACGTGACCCATGACGGTGACAACCGCAGGACGCTTCTCGAGCTCCTCGTCGCCGCCATCATCCTCGCCGTAGGTGAGGTCGAACGACTCGAGCAGTTCGCGATCCTCGTCCTCGGGAGAGACGACCTGGATCTTGAAGCCCATCTCCTCGCCGAGGAGCTGAAGCGTCTCTTCGCTCACAGACTGCGTGGCCGTGGCCATTTCGCCGAGATTGAACAGAGCCTGCACGAGCTGCGCGGGGTTGACGTCGATCTTGTCGGCGAAGTCGGCCAAAGATGCGCCCTGCGCGAGGCGGACGGTCTGGCCGTTGCCATTCGGCAGCCGAACGCCGCCCACCTCGGGTGCGCGCATCGAATCGTATTCCTGACGCTTCTGCCGCTTCGACTTACGTCCGCGACGCGGTGCGCCACCGGGACGACCAAACGCGCCGGCTGCGCCGCCGCGTCCGCGACCGCCACCACCTGGGCGACCGCCGCCGCCCGGACGAGCCGGTCCACCGGGTCCGCCGCCGCGGAATCCGCCGCCGCCACCACCTGGGCGACCACCGCCGGGACGGCCACGGCCGGCCGGCTTGACCCGCTCGGGCATCTGGCCCGGGCTCGGGTGCGCGGGCATCATCGCCGGGTTGGGGCGAGGTCCGCCAGCCTGGCCGCCGCCCTGAGGACGACGATCACCCTGGGGACGGGCACCCGGACGTCCGCCACCCTGCGGGCGAGGTCCGCCTTGTCCAGCAGCCGGACGCTGACCGCCCGGGCCGGGCCGGGGTCCACCGGGTCCCGGAGCAGGACGAGGCGCCGGGCGTGCCGGCTGGCCGCCGGTGGAGAAAGGATTGTTGCCGACGCGCGGAACCTTCGGTCCGGGCTTGGGTCCGGGGCGAGCACCGGGCTTGGGCGCGGCTGGACCCGAGGGCTTCGGCGCGGCTTCTGCAGCCGCGTCTGCGGCCGGCTTCGCCGGTGCGGGCTTGGGAGCACTGGTCGGGGCCGGCTTCTCCGACGCGGCGGGGCTGGGCTTCGCGGCCGGTCCCGGCTTTGCAGAGGACGGCTTCGGTCCCGGCGTAGCCGGCGACGGGCTGGCCTTCGGCGCAGCCTTCTTAGCTCCGGGCTTCGGCCCATCTGTTTTCGCCGACTTGGCGGGGGCCTTATCCGCCGATGAGGAGGCGTCTCCGGACGAATCCGGGAATGCCTCCCTGAGTCGCCGAACCACTGGGACTTCCAGGGTCGACGATGCGGACTTGACGAATTCTCCCTGCTCGCGCAGCTTCGCCAAGACCTCCTTGCTCGTTACGTTGAGCTCTTTCGCGATCTCGTGGACGCGGGGCTTTCCTGCCACTGTTCTCCTGTCCTGTAGGGACTAGAAGGCGACATGGCAGGTCGCTTTCAAGCCCCTAATGCTTTCCGATATCCGTTCATCGTTTCGACTTCACGGTGTTCTCATCGGTTGCGGTCCATTTCTTCACTCCTCCTCCCCTGCGCGTCTGCAGGAGGGATCGTCTGGTCGCCACATAGCTGGGCGACAAACTCGTTTAACGCCGAAACATCCGCGTTTAGTCCCACGCGGAGCGACCTCGGAAAGGCCTTCCGCTCAAGTGCGGTCCGAACGCAGTCGGCATTGCGGTGAACCCAGGCTCCGCGCCCGGCCATTGTTGCTGACCGGTCGGGAACGATCGACGAGCCGTGCTCCACGGCGACCACGCGAACGAGGTCGTCGGAAAGCGGCTCGCTCCGGCGGCAACCCACGCACGTCCGTACGGGGCCGCATCGATTCGCAGGCACTGAATCACCCAAGTGACTCGCCCTTCCTCAATTCCGGATCCACCAATTACGACCTTAGGCCGATTTTCGCGGCACGCCTAATACGTCCGCCTCCGCGGCGGGACCCTATCGGGCGTTCCGTTTACCTTCCGGTAAAAGTCGCAATGCCCGAGTTTACCGCGAATTCCATCAGATGACTTAATCGACGCCCGGCACTTCGATGGGATCGGAGGTGTCGGCGTCGGATCGGATGTCAATGCGCCATCCGGTGAGGCGGTGCGCGAGCCGGGCGTTCTGCCCTTCTTTCCCGATAGCCAGCGACAACTGGTAATCGGGCACAACGACGCGAGCTGCCTTGTTCACCTCGTCGACGACATCCACCGATACGACCTTCGACGGCGACAGGGCGTTGCCCACGAAAATCGCGGGGTCGGAATCCCAGTCGATGATGTCGATCTTCTCTCCGCCGAGTTCGGCCATGACGTTGCGCACGCGCGCACCCATCGGCCCGATACACGCACCCTTGGCGTTCAGGCCATTGACGTGAGCGGACACTGCGATCTTCGAACGGTGCCCGGCCTCACGAGCGATGGACGAGATCTCGACCGACCCGTCCTCGATCTCGGGAACCTCAAGGCGGAACAGCCCGCGTACCAGATCCGGGTGGGTACGTGAAAGGTTGATCGTCGTCGACCGCGGCCCCTTTGTCACGCCGACGACGAAGCACTTGATGCGCTCGCCGTGCGGGTAGCGCTCTCCCGGTACCTGCTCGGACGGCATGATCGTGCCCTCGGTACCGCCGCTTTCGGGCCCCAGCCGAACGACGACGATGCCACGTTCGTTAGCGCGGGCATCCGATTGGATAACGCCGGAGATGATCTCGCCCTCGCGCGCCTGGAACTCGTTGTACGTTTTCGCCGAGTCCGCTTCCCGCAGGCGGTTCATGATGATCTGACGGGCGGTCGACGCGGCGACGCGGCCGAAATCGCTTGGCGTGTCGTCGAATTCGCCGATCTGGTTGCCCTCGTCGTCGAGCTCCGCTACAAGCACGCGAACCGAGCCGGCCTTGCGATTCACCTCGACGCGCGCGGGCCGCTGGGCGCCTGGAGTGTGCTGGTACGCCGTCAACAGCGCACTTTCCAATGTGACAAGAAGGTCCTCGAGAGAGATTTCTCGTTCAGCGCTCAACAGCTTGAGGGCCGTCATGTCTATATTCATTGCAGCTTCCGTCTCCTAGCCAAAAGACTCTCGAATTATGAGTCTGCCACTAACCGGTCGATCTCGTCCTGTGGTGGAGAGGAAAACTCTACCTGGACCACCGCTCGCTCGATGTCACCGAGGCCGACCCACTGGGCGTGCAGGCTCTTTCCCGCCTTGAATACCAGCCACACTCGTCCTTCGACTTCGTCGACATCGCCGATCCGCGCTTTGTGCTTGCTCCCCTTACCGCCTATGACGTCGGACAGAGCATCCGTACTGGCGAACGCGATCTCGGCCTTCCTACCTCGCGCACGACGGAAGTGCGTCGCCGTCTCCAGCGGTGCACCCACTCCCCGACTCGAGACTTCGAGGACCACCTTCTGCTCGGGGGACCCCCATCCCTGCGACGGTCCGTCGAGCGCGTTCGACACCTCGGCGAGTTCGTCGAGCCCCACGGGCTTATCGCCGTCGACGATGATCTTCACGCTGGCGGCACCCTCTGCCGTGCCTGAGTCGTCGATGCGGTCGACGTCCAGGCCGAACTGGGAGACTATCGACTCGATGGTGGCTCGGTCCTGCTCGGAGAGAATCACGACTCACCGCCCTTTCGTATGCTCGTATGAGTGCCGAGCTTACCGGCCCCGCCTCACAAGCCTGTGCACCCGCAGGCGGTAAACAGGTGCGTTGGAAAGTCCGTAAGGTGCCTGCCGGTGCCTGCCGCTCCTATACGACCCGAAACGAGGGGATTCACGATGAGGCACAGTCCCGGGCCCACCCGCCGCGAACTGTTCAAACTCGTCGGACTCGCAGCCGGGCTGGCAGTGGTAGGCGGCTCGGTCGCGGCGTGCGGCGAGCTGGATTCCGAGCAACAGAACAGGCTCGTGGATTCGTGGCGCGCATCGCGTTCGGACATCGCCCTGGCGGAATCGGCGCGGGAACAGTTCGACCCCGAGTCCGCCGAATTCGGTGCACTGGATCGGGTTATCGAGGCGCGCACGGTTCACCGCGATTCCCTCGTCGAGGCTCTCGAGGCCGCCGGAGAGGAGCTGCCGACCGAAGACTCCGAGGTCTCCGAGGGCACGGGCGATTCTGCCCCTACACCGGAAGCGGTTGAGCCGGCCACGCTGGATCGTGTCGTCGAGGCGCTCACCGCCTCCGGCCGGACGGCACGGGAGGCCGCCGCGATTCTCGAGGGATACCCCAGCGCGCTCGCCGGTTCGGTAGGTGCGGCATGCAGCGCGTTGGCTCAGGTATCGCTGGGCGTCGCGCTGGGCCGATCGCGGTAGGACGTAAGAGGAAAAGGGAGCACACGTACATGACGAACTTCGACGGACTTCGCGCCGAACACGCGGCCGCCTATGGCTACGGGCTCATCCTCCCGCTCGCGGACTCGACCATCAATGCGGCGTGCCGGCGGATGCTCGAGCAGCACCGCTCGCTTTCTGACCGCGCACAGCTGCTGTGGCCGGACGCTCCTCCGGCGGAAGCTGGATACAGCACGAGCGAGCCGCTCGAGACGTCCTGGGATGCCCTGATCTTCGCCGTCAGGCTCGAATCGGATGCGTGCGAGGGTTGGGCCTCGCAGCTGGCGGCAGAAGACCAGACGGAGCAGCAGCGCGCGTTCGCGGCTGATGCCCTGGAGAAGGCCACGGTGCAGATGGCCAGGTGGCGCAACATCATCCCCGGCGCCCCGTTCTCCCCACTTCCCGGCCTGTAGCCGAAGTCCAGCGGGGAGCACGGGTGACGAGCCGAGGCCCGGTTAGCGTCTAGTCCCGCAGCCTTGCGACGATCGTCTCGGCGGCACCTTCGACGGGAACCTGCGTGACCTCGCCGGTCGCGCGTTCGCGAAGCTCGACGGTCCCCTCGGACCAGCCGCGCCCGACGACGACGACCCACGGCATACCCAAGAGCTCGGAGTCCTTGAACTTCACGCCCGGCGAGGCCTTGCGGTCATCGAAAAGCACCTGGAGCCCGGCGTGGTCGAAAGCCTGCGCGAGTTCCTCGGCGCCGCGCGCTGCTTCCTCATCCTTGTTGGCGATGACCACGTGCACGTCGAACGGCGCGGCCGCGGAGGGCCACGACAGGCCCTTCTCGTCCGCCCGCTGCTCGGCGAGCACCGCCATCAGGCGGGATATGCCGATGCCGTACGAGCCCATCGTGACCCGAGCCGGCTTGCCGTTCTCGCCGAGCACGTCGAAGCCAAAGGCGTCGGTGTACTTACGGCCGAGCTGGAAGATGTGGCCGATCTCGATGCCACGCTGCAAGGTCAACGTGCCGGAGCCGTCCGGAGCCGGATCGCCCTCGCGCACCTCTGCCGCCTCGATCGTGCCGCTCGGGGTGAAGTCGCGTCCGCAGACCAAGTCCACGACGTGCCGGTTGGGTTCGTCGGCGCCCGAGATCCACGCCGTGCCCGAGACGATGCGCGGGTCGACCAGGAAGCGCACGTCGTTGCGCTCGAGTCCTCGCGGGCCGATGTATCCCTTGACGAGGAACGGGTTGTTCTTGAAGTCCTCTTCGTCGAGGAGCTCCACTGTCGCGGGTTCGAAGGAGGCCTCGAGGCGTTTCATGTCCACCTCGCGGTCGCCCGGCACGCCGATACCGACGAGTTCGGACTCCTTGCCAGGCTCGCGAACCTTGACCATGACGCACTTGAGCGTGTCGGCTCCGGTGACGGTGCGGCCGAGTTCGGCGGCGTTGGCCCATTCGACCAGCGCGTCGATCGTCGTCGCGTCCGGGGTGTCGTGCACGACCGCCTCAGGCGTGCCCGAATAATCCAGGGCCTGGGGCGCCGGTGTCGTCACCGCCTCGACGTTCGCGGCGTAGTCTCCGCCGGTCGAACGGACAAAGGTGTCCTCGCCTGCGGGCGCGACGGCGAGAAACTCCTCGGACGCCGATCCGCCCATCGCCCCGGATGTCGCCTTGACGATCACGTAGTCCACGCCGAGACGATCGAAGATTCGCTGGTACGCACCGCGGTGGGCATCGTAGGACCGGTCGAGCCCAGCATCGTCGACGTCAAAGGAGTACGAGTCCTTCATCACGAACTCGCGGCCGCGCAGGATGCCCGCGCGGGGCCGTTCCTCGTCGCGATACTTCGTCTGGATCTGGTACAGGGTCGCGGGCAGATCCTTGTAGGAGGAGTACTCGCCTTGCACGGTGAGGGTGAAAAGCTCCTCGTGGGTGGGACCGAGCAGCATATCGGCGCCCTTACGGTCCTTGACGCGGAACAGCGACGGGCCGTACTCGGTCCATCGGTTGCTCTTCTCGTACGGCTCGCGCGGCAGCAGCGCGGGAAGGAGGATCTCCTGGCCGCCGATGGCGTTCATCTCCTCGCGCACGATGTCCTCGATACGGCGAAGAGTACGAAGGCCCAGCGGTAGCCAGGAGTACACGCCCGGCGCCACCCGTCGCACATAGCCGGCGCGGACCAGCAGCTTATGGCTGATCACCTCGGCATCGGCGGGATCGTCGCGAAGCGTACGAAGGAACAAATGAGATAGGCGCTCAATCACGGTTACCCAGGTTATCCGCAGCGCTGCCTCGCCGCCCACAAGACCCCGCAAAACCCTGCGCGACTATTCTTGACGCTCGTGCGTATTCTCCTCCCCCCTTCCGAAACCAAGTCCTTCGGCGGCTCGGACGCTCCTCTCGATCTCGAGGCGCTGAGCTTCTCGGAACACCAGGGGGTGACGTCGCTGCGCCGCGCTCTCGTCACCGAGCTTTCCGCGCTGTGCGCAGGACCCGCGGAGATTGCAGCGAAGGCGCTCGGCCTGTCCGAGAAGCAGGCGCCCGCCGAGCTCGAGGCCAATGCCGAGCTGCTCTCCGCCCCGACTGCGCCGGCGATCTCGCGCTATACCGGCGTCCTGTACGACGCCCTGGACTTCGGCTCGCTGACAAAGGCACGTAAGGACCGCGCCCGCGACACGATCCTCGTGGGCTCGGCGTTGTTCGGTCTCGTCGGCGCCGCCGACCAGATCCCCCATTACAGGCTCAGCGCATCGTCGTCACTACCCACGGGCGGTACCCTCCGGAGCCGCTGGACCGGTCCATTGACGGAGGCCCTCGCCGATTTCGATGAGGAACTCGTCGTCGACCTTCGCAGTGGGGGCTACCGCGCGCTCGGCCCAGACCCGGGCGCGGTGACGGTCGACGTGGTCAGCGTTTTACCCGACGGCAGCCGCAAGGTGATCACCCACTTCAACAAGCATTACAAGGGCGTACTCACAAGGGCTCTCGTGTCCTCCCGCGCGACGATCGACGACGTCCGCTCGCTGCGCCGAGTCGCCTCGAAGGCGGGGATCGAGCTCGACGTGGATGGAGAGAATCCTCGCGCGCTCACCATGGTGCTGAGAGAACAATAGGTGTCGGCGAAGAGAAGCGTTACCGAAATCAGGGCGCGCCTCGCCTAACAGGGTAAGTTACGGGTGTATGCAGGTCTGAGAGAGTAACCAACGACTTCCGGAATGCGATGCACTGACCATGCCCAAGATTCGCGATTTTCTTGCTTCCCGGCCCGCGACGGAAGAGCCCGCCGTGGAACGGGTTATTCCCCGGACGCTCGTTGCGGTTCTGGGCATCACCGGCGTCATATCCCTGTTCTGTGTCGTCACTTTCCCCGACGATCAGCTCAACTATTGGGGAATCTACAACCTGCTCACCGATCTCCACGTTTATCGATGGGGCGGCGAGTACGTGTCGAACTCACTGCCGCTATATGACGGTCTCATCCACTCTCTGGATCCATCGCAGAGCTGGCGCGGTCCGATGCCGTACACGTACACCCCGTTCTCGGCGGCATTGTTCGTGGTGCTCGCGAACCTCTCCTTCCAGCTCATGGAAGCAGCGTGGCTCGGACTCATCGCGGCGTCGACGGTTGTCGTGTGCTGGACGATGCTTTCGTGGCTCGGCTATCGCCGGGACAATCGGCTTCTCTGGGCGTCGATCTTCTTCGCGGCAACGATGGTGTTCACCGAACCGGTGCGCACGACCTTCTGGCTGGGCCAGATCAACATGGTTCTACTCGCGCTCATGGTTCTCGATGCCGCAGCGAAGGGGCGTTGGCGAGGTGCTCTCACCGGCATCGCGGCCGGCATCAAACTCACGCCGGGCTTCCTGTGGATCCACTACCTCGTCACCAAGCAGTACCGCTCGATGTTCATGGGAGTCGCGGCATTCGTCGGCACGATCATCGTCGGTGCCATCGCCGCGCCTCGTGATTCGCTCCATTTCTGGACAGGAGGTCTTTTCGAGGCCGAGCGCATCGGGGACATCGCGGCGCCTAGCAACCAGTCCGCGAGCGGCGTGCTCGCCTACTATTTTTTCGACGGTGGCACCCCACGCTTGGTCTGGCTCTTCGTGGCCCTCGTCTGCGCGGCTGTCGGCCTCGCCGTGGCATACCGCGTCCACTTTCGTGGGCAGCCTCAGCTCGCATTCGTCATCTCCGGCATGACAGGATGCGTCATCTCGCCGTTCTCGTGGGGCCACCATTGGGTGTGGTTTGTGCCGCTCATGGTCGTGCTCGTGCACCTGCTCATCCAGCATGCGCGCCGCGGATGGGCGCTCCTGGCCTGGGTACTCCCGTTCGTCCTCTACTTTTTCATAGGGGCCTGGACCTTCACATGGCCTGTCGCCGAACAACCCGAGGGACTATGGATCGGGACCGGCTGGTTTATGTCCGGGCAGGCACTGATTGAGCCGTGGGGAATCATCCTGCACGAGCCTTACCTGGTCGTGTGGCTCGGCACGCTTATCGGAGCCTACCTCCTGACGGCGAAGGTCCGCGCCCCGAAGGCCCCAGGGGCTCCCGCACGCTCGAATGGTTAGAACTGTGTAGGCGCCAGCACCTGGGGCAGGCCCGCCACGTCACCGATGACGATGATCGCAGGAGCGGCGATCTTCTCTTCGCTCATCACCTGGCGCATAGACGCGAGCGTGGCATCCACGCGTCGTTCCGTGGTCAACGACGC
>NZ_DYXM01000139.1 GCF_020742175.1 Dietzia timorensis | reverse complement strand
TTGATCAAGGAATCGCTGCCGCCTGCCGAACGGACCTCGGGCGGCGTGCCCAACGCCCTCAGGTCGATGGCAGGCCTCCTCCGCTCTTCGGTGTACGTGGCCCCGCTCGCCGCTTTCGTGAGCACCTTCGGGGTGCTCTTCGCCTACATCTCCGCCAGCCCCTTTGTTCTTCAACGCATAGGTGGGCTCAGCGAAGGCCAATACTCCGTCGTGTTCACCGTGAACTCCCTGGCGTTACTCGCCGGTTCCGTGGCAAGTGGCAGAATCGTCGGCCGTTTCGGCCCGCTGCGCATCGCGCTCGTCGCGGCGGTCCCCTTCTCCGGCGCCGTGCTCTTCACGGCGTTCGCCGTGTTCGCGTGGGGCGCGCCCGCGTGGGCGATGATCGCCGGCTTCTTTGTCATCGCCGGCGCGAACGGCATGCTCATGCCGAACCTTGCCTCGATCGTGATGACGTCGGCGGGCACATCCTCCGGTTCCGGCTCCGCACTGATGGGAGCCGCTCAGTTCTCCCTCGCCGCGGCCATCGCGCCACTGACGGGCCTGGCAGGCGAAGCGTCCGCAGTGCCGATGGCGGCTCTCATGCTCATAATGCTCACGATCCAGCTCGGCTGCCTGTTCGTCGTTCGGCGCGTCCATGTGGACGAGAAGAAGGAGCCGTCCGCCGTCATGGGCGATGATTGACAGCGGGCGGCAACCCCGTATTTAGTTGATATGTCCCCAATGTAGTGTGTTGGGGGAATCCCGCAGGCGAGCGACGAGTTGGAACAGACATGAAATCATTTGGATTCCTGAGTTTCGGCCACTACGGCCCACAGATGGGACGGCCCGGGTTTGACGGCGGGGTGGCGCTACGCGAGGCCGTCGAGATCGGTGTCGGCGCCGACGAGATCGGTGTCAACGGCGCCTTCTTCCGCGTCCACCACTTCGCCAAGCAGGCCGCATCCCCTATGCCGCTGCTGTCCGCCATCGCGGCGCGGACCTCACACATCGAAGTCGGTACCGGTGTCATCGACATGAGGTACGAGAATCCGCTGTACCTCGCGGAGGAGGCCGCGGCGCTGGACCTGTTATCCGAGGGGCGCGTGGCATTAGGTGTGAGCCGGGGATCGCCGGAGCCCGCACTGCGCGGCTGGGAGGCCTTCGGCTACACCGGGTCCGAGGATCCACGAGGAGCCGATATCGCGCGCGATAAATTCGACCTGTTCATGAAGGCGATTCGCGGCGAGAAGGTCGTCGACGCCGACCCCACACAGTTCGGCGCGGGCGCGAGGCTGGCCATCGAGCCGCAGTCGCCCGGCCTCGATAGCCGCATCTGGTGGGGCGCAGGGTCCAGGGACACCGCGGAGTGGGCCGCCGAGCAAGGAGTAAACCTGATGAGCTCGACGCTGGTCACCGAGGCGACGGGGCAGCCATTGGCCGAGCTCCAGAGCGAACAGATGGACCTGTATCGCAAGCGTTGGTCCGAGAAGTGGGGCACGACCGGGCGCGCACCGCGCGTCTCGGTGTCCAGATCCATCTTCCCGATCGTGACCGCACAGGACGCGCAGATATTCGGCCGCCAGGGCGGGAGCTCGGACGGTATCGGGCAGATCGACGGGTTCACCTCGACCTTCGGCAAAACCTATGCGGCAGAGCCGGATGTTCTTATCGAGCAGCTGAAGGCCGACTCCGCGGTACAGGATGCGGACAACGTCCTTCTCACGATCCCGTCTCAGGCGGGGGTCGACCTCAACCTGCACATCCTGCAGTCCTTCGCCGAGCATGTCGCGCCAGCGCTGGGATGGCAGCCGAACACGGCTGGGGTCCAGGACGGCTATCCGCTCTCTCGGTAACCTGCCCGCGGCGCCGACCTAGTCGGTGCACAGGCAGAACGGGTGCCCGACGGGGTCGAGGAACACGACGAACTGGCCGGTCTCGCTCGGCTGCACCTCGTGTTTCGTCGCGCCGGCCGCGATGGCCTCGCGCTCACCTTCGACGAGGTCTTGGACGTAGAAGTCCAGGTGGCCCTGCTGGGGAACCGGGCCACCAGGCCAGGTCGGTGGTTGAAAATCGGGGATCTGCTGACAGCCGATCCGGAAGTTCTCGCCGTATTCGCCGGGCGGGACGACGTTGGCCCACCCGGGCACGTCCGGAAAGCTGCTCACGCTCCACCCGAGTAGGCGGGCGTAGAAGGCGGCAAGTTCTTCACAATCGGGGCAGTCGAGGACGAAGTAGTTGAGATGCGAGCTGATAGCCATATAGCAAGTGGAGCACACGAGCGGAATCGCCGCGATTGTTTGCGAACCTAGACACCGGCACGGTATGCCGAAACGCGCGTATCGTGGAGGCGTAAATGAATTTCTCTGCGGCACGAAGGAAGTGACAGTATGAGTTTCGACGACAAGACTCAGAACAAGGCTCAAGAGGTCCAGGGCAAGGCGAAGGAATTCGTCGGCGAGAAGACTGGTGACGAGAACCTGCAGGCCGATGGCGCAGCCGATCAGGCAGAGTCGGGCGTGAAGAAGGCTGCGGAAAACGTCAAGGACGCCGCCAAGAACATCAAGGACGGGCTCACGGGCAACTAGTTCCCGGGCACTTTCCCACACCGCCCGCCGCGATTATCGCGGCGGGCGGTGTTTTTTCGGGCTAGAACGGCAGGTCTGTTCCTGTTTCCCGCACGCCGAGCTCCCAGACTCGCTCCGTGGCCTTCTCCGAACGAGACAGTGCGGAGGCCTCGTGCACTCCGGGTGTCCCCCACATGTCCAGCCACCCGTCCGGACCGAGGTATGTGAGTGGCGGATAGTCGCCGGCGGACGCCTCCAGAAGTGGCATCGCACCCTCCCGGGATGTTCCGGCGAGCTGTGCCGAAACGAAGTCGAGGGCGGCGTCGACCGGGGGCACTCCGCTCGCGTTCTGGATGTTGGTGTGCGCCCATCCCGGATGCGCTGTCAGTACAGAGACGCCGCGTCCGGCGTCATCCATCCTCTTTTGTAGAGCGGTCGCCCACATTTGGTCGGCGAGTTTGGATTGCCCGTACGCCGTGGTGAAGGTCCACTTGCGGTGTTCGAAGTGGGGGTCGCCGATGTCGACGTGGGCCTTCTTGTGCGTGTGGGACCCGGTGATGACGATGCGTTCGGTGACGAGGTCGGCAAGCAGGTTGGTCAGCGCGAAGGGCGCAAGGAAGTTCGTCGCGAGGATGCGTTCGAAGCCGTCGGCGGTGAGGACCCTGCGACCGGTGACCGCCCCGGCATTGTTGACCATGACATCGATTTCGGTGTCGAGCGCACGTACCGCAGCCGAGGCCTCCCGCACCGAGGA
>NZ_DYXM01000138.1 GCF_020742175.1 Dietzia timorensis | reverse complement strand
CGCGGAACTGCGGAGGTCAAGCGCAGCCTGGCGATGGCGTTCGTCGAGCTGGGTTATGCGGCCGAGGATGTTCTCGAGGACGCGGCGCGTGCGGAGGATGCGGACACGGCGGCGCATGCGCGGGCGACTCTACATTTGCTGCGGAATCCGGAGGCTGGCTTCGGCTACGCTCTGGAGGAGGCCAACAGGGCCACGGCCCTGGGATTTCGGCAGATGGAGACGGGGTAGCGATGCTCATCGGCGAGGTGTCGGCGCGGACGGGGCTGAGCCGCCGCATGCTGCGCCACTACGACGAGCTCGGCCTTGTCTCGCCGTCCGCGCGCTCGTCGTCCGGGTATCGCGAATACTCCCGCGAGGATCTCGCTCGGCTGTTGCACGTCGAGAGCCTACGGTCGCTGGGCATGTCGCTCGCCGAGGTATCCGGCGCGCTGGCCGATCCCTCGCGCGGCGTCGAGACCTCGCTCGCCGAGCTGGCTCGGCAGACCCGGCAGCGAATCGAGCACGAACGCGAACTGCTCGCCCATCTCGAGGAGGTCGCGGCCGCGGGCCCGGGGGATTGGCAGGGCGTGCTTGCCGTGCTCGGTCGATTGGGAGCGCTGCGTGGTGCGGACCCTCGCTCGCGGCAGCGTGCCGTGCTCGACGTGGACCCCGGCGTGGGTGCCGCGCAGCTCGTCGAGGCCCGAATCGGTGAGAGCGAAACGAACGTTGCGGGCACGCTCGATTGGGCGATCGCCAGGGTCGGCGACGATGCCCTAGAGCCGCTGGCCGAGGCCGCGGGCTCACCCGAAGCGCAGATTCGGGCCCGGATTGTTCGTGCGTTGGCGGCTCTCGATTCGGCGGGCTCGACGCGGGTGTTGCGCGAGCTTCTCGACGATACCGATCCCGGCATCCGCGCTGGCTCCGCGTTAGCGCTCGGGCGCCGGGGTCTGCCGGACGTGGCCGGGCACCTCGTCGCCCTGGTGGTGGAGGGCAGGAATGACGTCGAAGCCGCCGAAATCCTCGGCGAGCTCGCCTCCCGCGGAGCGGGAAACTCCGACATCGCGGGCGAGCTCATTTCCCGTCTCCACGCTTCCGACTGTCCGGCGGACGTGCGGTGCCGGTTGACTCAGGCGCTCGCGGAAATTCCGGGTGTCGAGGTCGACGAGGCGCTGCGGGGGCTCACCGGTGACTCGGAACTTGCGGTGGCAATGACCGCCAAGGCGGTTCTCGCAATGCGCGGCTCAGAATAATTCCAAGTGCCAAACGTTCGACTGCGTGGCGCATAGCGCGCGGCTCTAGGCCGAGCCGGCGAACGCCTCGGCCTGCTCCATGTAGGCATGGAAGCTCTCCTCGCTCGCCGAGGAATTCAGCTCCAACCAGGCATCGATGTAGCTGTCGGGAAAGACCTCGGCCGCACGGAGGATTTCCGTGGTGAACGGGATGGGCCGCAGTCCCGTCGCCGTGGTGATTCCTCCGTCGGTGACGGCATCGACATGGCGATAGTGGCGTCCGCCGTCATACCCGGACTCGAGCAGGAAGCTGGGTGCATTGCTGGTATGGGCGATGGAATCGAGGAGCCCGTGTCTCGCGAGCGCGAACGTGGCGCCACAGATGGCGCCGATCGGCACACCCTCGGCGACGAGGCGGTCGACCGTACCGAGGACAGGGAGATGGCCGTCCGCGTAGGTGTCGCCGCCCGGCAGAACAAAGGCGGCGGTCGTGGCAGGATCGATCTCTCCCAGGTCGATCTCAGGAGTGACGGGAAGACCGCCGAGTGTGCGAACCGTTGCGGTGCCGTCGCCGGCGAAGCGCACGCGGAACCTGCCCGGGCGGGCTTGCTCGGCCCTGGCGACCTCGGTCGTGAGATAAGCGAACTCCCAGTCGGCCATCGTGTCGGTTGCGTAGATGATGATGTCGCGCATGTCGGGATCCTCGTTCGTGTCGGCCTTTCGGGTGATCCAAGACTAGAACGGGTACAGGACGAATTCGGTCCGCTTTAGGCACCGGATTTCTGCCCCCGAACCCTGTCGAATGGGATGGGAGCAGGTAGGGGCGAGAACATGCCTGTCACGTACCATCGAAGACATGTCTTCGACTTCCGATTCCTCGTCTGTCGCCCTCCCCCCGATGCGTTTCGACCTGTGGGGAACCGCAGACGAGGCGAAGCCCTTGAGCGACTCGATCAAGAAGCTGCTCTCCCAGGCGATGGGGGTCGACACCGAAAAGGACAACACCGTCGACGCCGCATCCGTGTCCCTCACCGAGCCGCGGCTCTCCGAATCCGCGGTGCGGGACCTCGAGGGAATCGTCGGAGCGAAGAACGTGTCCCAGGACCGCGAGCAGCGCATGGCGCGGGCGCGCGGCAAGTCCTCGCTCGACCTTCTCGAATGGCGCTCGGGGGATGTGATCTCCGCGCCCGACGCCGTGCTCGTTCCGGGCACCGAGGACGAGGTCCTCGCGATCCTCGAATACTGCACCGAGCACGAAATCGCGGTCGTACCCTTCGGCGGCGGCACCTCGGTGGTCGGCGGCGTTAACCCCGTGTCCGGAGAATTCGACGCCGTGATCTCGGTGGACCTGCGCCGTTTCGACGCGATCGAGGACGTCGACCCGGTGTCCGGACTCGCCACGCTCGGCGCCGGGCTGTCCGGCCCGCACGCCGAGTTCCTGCTCGCCGAGCACGGACTGCAGCTCGGCCACTTCCCGCAGTCGTTCCCCTACGCGACGATTGGCGGCTTCGCCGTGACCCGCTCGGCCGGGCAGAATTCCGCCGGCTACGGGCGCTTCGACGACATGGTGCGCGAGCTCACCGTCATCACCCCGAAGGGCATATTCCATCCGGGCAAGCAGTCGCCGGCCTCGGCGGCGGGACCGGACCTCAAGGAGATCGTCATGGGCTCGGAGGGCGCGTTCGGAATCGCCACCCGCGTCCGCGTCCACGTGCATCCGATTCCGCAGGTCAAGCGCTACGAGGCATTCGTGTTCCCGAGCTTCGGGGTCGGCGCGGATGCGCTGCGCGCGGTCGAACAGCAGGGGACCGGTCCCACCGTCATCCGCCTGTCCGACGAGATCGAGTCGGCGATCAACCTCACCTCCTCGGATGCGATCGGCGAGAAATTGCAGGCCCCGCAGGGCTGCCTGTGCATCACGGTGTTCGAGGGCACCTATGAACACGCGGAAAGCCGCCACAAGGAAACCCGCGAGCTGCTGCTCGCCAAAGGCGGCACGTCCGTCGGTGAAGGCCCGGCCCGAAAGTGGGAGGAGGGCCGCTTCGGCGCTCCAGTGCTCCGCGATTCCCTCCTCGACGCCGGCGCGCTGTGCGAGACCCTGGAGACGGCGACCGATTGGGCGAACGCGCCGCGGCTGAAGAAGGCGGTCGGCGACGCGCTGGCCACCTCGCTCAACGATTCGGGCACGATGGCGCTGGTCATGTGCCACAT
>NZ_DYXM01000137.1 GCF_020742175.1 Dietzia timorensis | reverse complement strand
GGGAACGGCAGGTACGGCATGTGGTCGTACCACACCGGATCGTGCAGGTGGAGGGACTTCTAGCGCTTGCGCCACGAGTCCCCGGCGCGCTCGTTGCGCTCGACGACGATCGTCGGCACGCCCGCCCGCTTAAGCCGCGCGGCGAGCCCGATGCCGCCCTGCCCGCCGCCGATGATAACCACGTACGGCTGCTCCGAATACCCCAGCGTCTCCTCGGCTTCGCGCCGCCGCTCGAGCCACGTCTTCCGCTCGCGGGTGATCACGTGGTCGACGCCCTTATCGCGCGCCCGACCCTTGCGCTCCTCGAATCCCTTGAGCTCCTGCATCGTCGTGAGCAGCGTCCACGCCTTGCCGTCGCGCAGCCGCAGGTGTGCCCACCCGCGCGCCACATCCGTCTCGAACGTTACCCACCCATCTATGACGCCGGAGTCCGCATTTGCAGGGTCGTCCCGTCGCCAGTTCCTCGGACGAACGTCCGCCAGACGGGACGTGAGCATGTCGCGGATGTCGTCGCGCCCCTCCATGGTCTTGAGATTCCAGGTGAACGCAACGAAGTCGCGCCAGAATCCGTCGGCCTCGAAGAGCTCGGCGGCACGTCCGACGTCATTCGCGGAAAGCGCGGAGTCGAACTCCGCGAGCCACGAGTCGATGGCCTTGTCGGCCCCGGACCGGGGGTCGCCGGAGTCCGCGGTTTCGGTGGGGTTGATCTTGGTGTCGGTCATGTCCGCTCCTTCGCGTCTATACTGCCGGTTATGACGTAGCTCACACTGTGGACCCGAGGGGGTGGCAATGTCGTTGCATCCGGACCTGCGTTTCGCGGAGCCCGAGGTGTTCGCGCGCCGCACAATCTCCGCGCACGAGGAGGCGCTCGCAGGAGGCCGGCCGGTCGATCTCGACCCGCGGGTCCTGCACGCGTGGAGACGCAGCGGGGATGCCGGGATTTCGCCGGAGCAGGAGCTTCCCGCGCATTTCCTCGGCGCGCCCGAGCTCGAGCGGGCACGCACGTGCACTCCGTTGCGGGCGGTCGCGGACGATGTCGTGGCCTCGCTGGCAGACACCTCGACGGCCGGCCGGCACCTCGTCGTGCTCACCGATGCGCAGGGCTCGTTGTTATGGAGAGCCGGCTCTCCGGAGGCGTTGCGCCGCGCAGATTCGATCGCGTTCGCCGAGGGCGCGGACTGGTCGGAAGGCGGGATCGGCGCCAACGGGATCTCGCTGGCCCTCGACTCCGGGCGGCTCTCCCACGCCACGGCCGGCGAGCACTTCGTTCGCGCCCACCATGGGTGGACATGCACGGCGGCGCCGATCCGCGATCGGGCGGGGTCCATCGTCGGGGTGCTCGATGTGTCGCTGCCCGTGCGCTTCGCGACGACCGAGGTGGTGCCCCTGGTGCGCTGCGGCGCCCGGCTCGCCGAAACCCTGCTGGCGCAGCATGTCGCGATTTCCGGCTCTGCAGAAGTAGAGCCCGTCGCGAATACGATTCGCCGGATTCGGCTCCTCGGCTGGCGGCCCGCGGTCGTCCGCTCCGATGGCTCGGAGGTGCTGCTCAGCGGGCGACGCGCAGAACTCCTCGCGCTTCTCGCCTCGCGCGAGGCGTGGACTGCGCGCG
Organism: Dietzia timorensis; assembly: GCF_020742175.1. GTDB lineage: Bacteria > Actinomycetota > Actinomycetes > Mycobacteriales > Mycobacteriaceae > Dietzia > Dietzia timorensis_A. Next base: position 4,684 of record NZ_DYXM01000137.1, on the reverse strand, counting down.
CCCTGGCCGAGGAGCTTTACGGCGATGCGAGTGCGACGACGACCGTGCGCGGTGAGATCAAGCGCCTGCGCCAGCAGACGGGCCTGTCCATCGATTCCCAACCCTACGCTTTGTCGCAGGCGGACCGTGCGTGTGTGGACTTTCTCGCCGCCGACGAGCCGAATGAGCTGCTGCCGGATTCGGAGGTTCCGGCGATCGTCGACCTTCGCTACGGAATATGACGAGCGGGAATATGACGAGCGAGAGTATGACGAGCGGTTCTTTCGCGTTTCGATGACCTGGCCGATCCGCGAGCACGACAGGACCGAACGAGACGTGCTCAGACCATTGCTCACCGAACGTGAATGATAGCGTTCAGGTGTGAAAACCTCGTTGAGCATCGTCACTCGTGACGCTCTTCGTCTCTGGCAGACCAGGAAAGTCTGGGTAATTGTCCTGGGAGTCATGATTACTCCAGCGTTTTACGCGTGGGTCAACATTGCCGCGTTCTGGGACCCGTATGGCAATACTGAGAATATAAGTGTCGCCGTAGTGAATGAAGACCGAGGCGCCGGCTCGGAGCTGACCGGGGACTTGGACGTAGGCACCCAGATGATTGCTCAGTTGAAAAAGAATAATCAGCTCGGCTGGCAGTTCATGGACGCAGATGCTGCGAAAAGCGCCGTGAATAGCGGCGACGTATTCGCCAGTGTCACCGTACCGCCCAGTTTCTCTGCCGATATCCTCAGCATTTTCCAGGGACGGTATTCTCAACCGACACTTCAATATGAGGTCAACGAGAAGACGAGCGCCATCGGTCCGAAAATCACGGACCAGGGTGCTACAGGCATCGAGAATCAAATCAATTCCGCGTTCAAAGAACAAGTGTCGAATGCAATTACGACCGAGCTGCGGAATTCGGGTGGCGAGCTATCAACGACGCTCAACAACACCGGCGATAGCGCCGCGGACAGCCTGACCGAAACTGCGGAGTCTCTACGCTCGGCACAAGCCGAAATCACAGCTGCGAAGAAAAACGTAACCAGCGCAGGACCCACGATCGACGCGACCACGGACGCGTTGGAATCCGTCGACAAGACACTCGGTGACGCCGAAAGAGCACTGCGCCAGGTCCAAAATATTACAGGGGAGGTTCAGAGGCAGACGGCAGCTGTTTCCGACTCGGTGAACGCCGCATATTTTCAGGGCTCATCCAGTTTGAGCGACGCGGTGACGTCCGCTATGAACGCCGTGTCCTCTGTGACCGGGGATCTGGAGAGCGCAGGCTCCGGTATCGACGACGCACTCGGTGGAGCGTCGGGGGTTGTGGACCAAAGCGATCGTGCCATCGATCAGCTGCAACAACTACTAGACGGTGGCGGAGGCACGACGGAGGCCGCTGCACCTCTCACCGACGCTCTCAACGGTCTACGTGAACGTAACGCCACGAATCGCCAGCTCGTCACTGACCTCACCGGGCTTAAGGATGCTGCCTCGGACACTGCGGGTACCGTGACCGCAGCGGCGAACGCACTAGAAAATGCGACGCTGGCGACTCGCGATTCCTCAGACGACCTGCGTTCTTCCGTCGGAGAGACGCTGCCCGTCCTCAATTCCGCAATCAACGAGCTCAACGCCAGCGCAGGGGGATACTCCTCCGCGCTCGCTTCTCAGCAGACCCTGGTCCGCGAGTCGATTGGTTTGCTCGACGGTACCGGCCGGCAACTTTCCGCGGCCAATGGCGTTCTCGATAGCTTTATCGGTGACCTTTCGGGTATCGAGGATAGCCTGCGCACAGCACAGTCGGACATACTTCTATTAAACGCGGCGTCCGGTGACGGCGCCCTGAACACCGTTTCAAACCTGGACTCCGAAGGTATCTCACAGTTCTTCGCGTCTCCCGCCGAGGTGGTAAGCCACCCTGTCTTCCCCGTATCAAGCTACGGCTCGGGAATGGCCGCCTTGTTCACCAATCTCGCTCTGTGGGTCGGATCATTTATGCTCGTCGTACTTTTTCGGACCGAGGTGGACACAGCAGGTCTGAAACGAGCGTCGATCACCCAAGCTTATTCCGCGCGTTTCCTGCTCCTTGCGATCATCGCGGTGGGGCAGGCATTGGTCGTCTCGATCGGTAACCTCGTCCTCGATGTCCAGACAGTGAATCCCGTTGTTTTCGTTGCGACCTGCGCTCTGATCGGCCTCGCTTACTTGAGCATCGTGTTCGCTCTGGTCACGGCGTTTGGGCACATCGGCAGGGGGATCGCGGTGGTCCTGGCCTTCATCCAAATCCCCGGCGCCTCCGGGCTATATCCCATCGAAATGGTTCCCGACTTCTTCCGAGACATCTTTCCTTTCCTCCCGTTCACGTACGGGATCGGCGCCCTTCGCGAAACAATCGGCGGCTTCTACGGCACTCATTACTGGCACGATTTGGGCTTGCTTGCGGGGATGGCTGTAGCTGCATTCGTATTCGGCACTCTTTTCCGTCGTGGTCTTTCACACGTCAAGGTGTTGGTGCACACTCAACTTGCCGACGGCGGCTTGGTGGTACACGAGAAAGTTGAGTTGACGGGCAGTAAGTACCCCTTGCCGGATATCATCCACGCGCTCCGGGATCGCGACGACTTTCGCGAGGAAGTCGACCGTCGATGGAAGCCTCTGCGTGATCACTATCCGGCCCTGCTGAGATCAACCATTCTCATCGGGGTGGTCGGGGTAGTCATCCTCACCTTTATCGCCCGCAGTCTTCCCGAACAAAAGGCGATCTTGTTCGGCCTGGTTTGCCTTTGGATTCTGGTTATCACGGCTTTCGTGTCGATCCTGGAGTACGCGCGGCACAGTTTCGCCCGCGCGCAGCAACTGGCCGACCTACCCGAGGACGAGCTTCGTCGCGCAGTCACTTCGTCCGGAACCGATGAAGAGGTCACCGACACGGAAGATGAATCCTCCACGAACAGCGAACAACGCTCCCCCGAACGGGCGAGCACGAACCGAAGTGACGACAGTACCGGCGGCGACTCATGAAAAATATCCTGAGCATTATCAGGCAGGACTTTCGCTCGGCCCGGAACAGTGTCATGACCGCCGTAGTCATATTCGGTCTCACCATCGTTCCGTTGCTGTTCTCCTCATTCAACGTCCTCGCGAGCTGGGACCCGTTCAGTAATACGGACGACCTCAAGATTGCCGTGGCAAGTACAGACGAAGGTTACGAGAGCGATCTGCTCAAGCTTCGCGTGAACCTGGGCGAACAAGTGCTTTCCGAATTGAGCATGAACGACCAGATCGATTGGGTTATCACCAGCGAAGACGATGCGATCGAGGGGACGGAATCCGGTGAGTACTATGCCTCAATCGTGCTCCCGCCCACTTTCAGCGCTGACCTTCTGACGTTCTATGTCGAAGGATCCGATCCGACGAAGCTGGCGCTGTATACGAACGAGAAGAAGAACGCCCTCTCGACGACAATCACGTCCCAAGGAGCGGACGGCGTGATCGATCAGATCAATTCGACGTTCACCCAGACCGTCAGCAACGTGGGTTTCGGATTGTTGACCTCGCTCGAGGACTTCTTGGAAAGCGACGACGTCAAAGACACTATCGACCGAATCGAGTCGAGGATCGGGGACACCGCCTCGAAGCTACACTCCGGGGCCCAGACGGCACGAGCGTTCAACGGCCTCATCGACTCCAGCCTTCCGCTGGTGGAGGGCGCCGGAAACATCGTCAACGCCGCCGGCGAACAATTGGACGATCCAACCACCGATATCGGAAACGGCTCGAGCGCAACCGAGAACCTCACGTCTACATTGCGGGACACGGCGTCGTCGCTGGGGACCGGGCTACGGGCGACGAGCGAAAGCTACGAAACGGTGGGAAACCGAATCGACGAGCTCCTGGGTAGTGCCGACACCACCAGCACGAGCGCAGCGCAGACCTACGACACCCTCGCCCAAAGAGTGCAACAGCAAACCGATTCACTCCGGAACCTACGCACCACACTCGATCAAGGAATCGGAACGCAGCTCCCGGACCAGGCCAGACTCGGATACGACCGCGTGATGACGCGCCTCGACTCGGCAGTGGACAAGAGCCAGGACCTGCACGATGATTTTGCTCAATCCGCGAGGGACATCCGTTCGAGCAACGCGTCGGCGCAGGACGTTCGCCAGGGGACGACCGCTGCAATTGCAGAGGCAAAGAACGCGGTCAACGATGCCGTGACCTCGTACCAGGAGAACCTCAGGCCACAGCTCACGGAACTCGGCTCGTCCTTGCAGACGTTGGGCGACGACGTCACCTCGGTGAAGGAGGACCTCGGGAGGGTCGGATCATCGATCGCCGACTCGCCCGGCTCATTGTCGGGCTCCCTCGGTCGAGCGAGCGAAACCACCCGGGCGCTGGCGGACCGATTGGATTTACGCGCCGAGCAGCTTACCGACCTGCAGGGCGAGGTTCGGATGGCGGGGGAGACAGGCGATCTCTCCAGAATTTCCGACCTCATCGGCTCGGACCCGGAAGCGCTAGCCGCAGAAATCGCCTCGCCGGTGGCAGTAGACCGACAGGCGGTCTATCCGGTGAGTAGTTTCGGCGCCGGCATGGCGCCGCTGTACACGGTCCTCGCGCTGTGGATCGGTGCGCTTCTCGCGGCGGTAATGCTCAATACCGGAATCGCCCCCGGGACCGCCCGGGCCAGAGGATATAC
>NZ_DYXM01000136.1 GCF_020742175.1 Dietzia timorensis | reverse complement strand
TCGGGCTCATCACCGGCGATGTCGAGCCCTCGGATGGTCGGGTCAAGCGCGGGAAGACCGTACAGGTCGCCACGCTCACGCAGCAGACGCACGAGCTCGACAAGTACATGAACGACCCGGTCCGCGTCGTCATCTCCGAGCTGCAGAGCACGTACACCCTCGGCAGTGGATCGAAGGCGCAGGAGATGACACCGGCGCAGCTCCTCGAACGCCTCGGCTTCGCCAGCGCGCAGCTCTCCACACCCGTCAAGGACCTGTCGGGCGGGCAGCAGCGCCGACTGCAGCTTCTGCTCATCCTGCTGAGCCAGCCCAACGTGCTCATCCTCGACGAGCCGACCAACGACCTCGACACCGACATGCTCGCGGCGATGGAGGACCTCCTCGACTCGTGGCCCGGCACTCTTGTAGTGGTGAGCCACGATCGGTACTTCCTCGAGCGCGTCACCGACGACCAGTACGCCGTGCTGCAGGGGCACCTTCGCCACTTGCCCGGCGGCGTGGACGAATACCTTCGCCGTAGCGCCGAGATCGCCAAGGGCACTGCGAGCTCCGGCGGGATGAAGTCGGCGACGCCAAGCGAGGCGGCAGCGTCGGCCGAGCCCAAACTGTCCGGGGCAGAGAAGCGCGCCGCCGAGAAGCAACTCGCGGCCGTGGAACGCAAGATGGACAAGGCTTCCGCAGAGATCGAGAAACTCAACGCCGAAATGGCCGCGCACGACCAAAGCGACATCGGCGGGCTTTCGGATCTCGGCAAGAAGGTCGGCGCGAAGGAGACGGAGATCGCCGAACTCGAGGAACAGTGGATGGAACTTTCGGAGGGGCTCGACTGACGATGAGCACACACCAGAGCACACCGCGTTCGCAGTCGCGCACGGAGGAGCGGACGGGGTCGTCGATGCGACGATGAGCCCGCGGTCTCCGCGCCTGCCGCGTCCTGCGGTCTTCGCCATCGCCTCGGCGGCGATGATCTTCATCTTCATGTCCTCGGGCGTGCCCGTCCCGCTCTACAACATGTTTCGCGTCACCGACGGGATCACGGACGGCGACCTCGCGCTCACCACAGTCACCTACCTCGCGTTCACCGCGCTCTCGCTGCTATTCCTCGGGCGTCTCTCGAACCATCTCGGGCGTAAGCCGGTCATCATCGCGGCACTGTTCTTCGCCATCGCGGGCTGTGTGGTGATGACCCAGGTTCACTCGCTGCCGGTGCTCCTCGCCGCCCGCATGCTGCAGGGCCTGGCCTGCGGGCTCGCGTCGACCGCGGCGGGCGCTTTCGTTATCGACGCCGCCCCGCGCGGCCGACTCCTGTGGCTGCCCGCGGTGATCACGAGCAGTGCCCCGCCTTTCGCCATTCCCGTCGGCGCACTGATCTCGGGAACGCTGTCGGAGTTCGCTCCGTTCCCGCGCACACTCACCCTTATCCTGACGGCGGTCGTGCTCGCCCTCATCGCCGTCCTTGTCGCGTTGTGCCCGGAAACCATGCCGCGGCGCGCGGGCGCGTTCGGCTCCCTCGTGCCGCGCGTCCACGTGCCGGCGGGCTCGGGGCGGGTCCTCGCCGCCGCGGGCTGCGCACTGGTGGCCACCTGGTCGTTCACCGGTTTCTATCAGGCCTTCGCCCCGGGTATGACGGCGGACTATTTCCATTCGAGCAGCGCGCTGGTGATCTCCGTGGTGTTCGCCTCCGCGGTGATCCTCGCCCCGTTGGGCGGAAGCCTGTCCGGGCGAATGCTGCCGGTTCATGCGTTTCGCCTCGGGCTCGCCGCGTTTCTCGTGCTCTCGGTGGCGGTCATGGTGTCGCTGCACGCCGGTGCCATCGGCCCGTTCCTCGCTGTCAGCCTCATCGCCGGGCTCGCGCAGGGTGCCGCGAACAGCAGCGGCATGCGTGCGGTGCTCGGCAACGTCGAAGCCTCCGAGCGCGCGGGCACCCTCGCGACGATGTATCTCATCTCCTACAGCGGCGCTGCCATCCCCGGGCTCGCCGCCGGGCAGGCGTCGAAGACGATCTCGCTGCCCGATGTGGGCACCGGCTACGTCGCGCTCGCGATGGTCGCCGGCATCGCAGCCCTCGCCATCACCGCATTCGGCCGAAAGGGGCACAGCGCGCCCGAGCGGTGACACAATCGCGGCTAGGTACGAGCGCGAAAGGACCTACCCATGCCGGCGCATCAGCACCACTCAGCCACGCAGGGCCAACTGGCCGACGTTCTCCCCGCCGTCGCGGCATCGTTCGGGCTGAGCGGTATCGATGGGGCGCACGCCCCGTTCGCCCTGGCCCCGAATCGTGACGTCGTGGTGCTGCTCATCGACGGGCTCGGGGCCAACCTCCTCGAGCGGCATCGCGAGCTCGCGCCCACCCTCCACGCGCGCGTCGCCCACACCATCGCCGCCGGGTTCCCCGCCACCACGGCGACCTCGCTGTCGACGCTCGCGATCGGAGCGCCGTGCGGGGCCCACGGCATCGTCGGCTACAGCTTCGGCCTACCGGAGCAGGGGAGCGGCAGGCGCCTGTTCAACTCGCTGCGCTGGCGCTTCGATTCCGCGCGCGGAGCGGACGCCCGCGCCGATCTTCCCCCGCGCGAGGTCCAGACCAGCCCCAGCCGCCTCGAAAAACTCGCGGACGCCGGCATCGACGTGCACTACGTCGCGCCCGGCTACCAGGAGCGTTCGGGACTGACACGCGCCTCGTTCCGCGCCC
>NZ_DYXM01000135.1 GCF_020742175.1 Dietzia timorensis | reverse complement strand
GGCGTGCTCATGGGCGCCAACGACTCGCGCTACCTCGCGCTCGCCGGCCTCGTGAACCTCGTGCCCTTCATCGCCTACCTGCTGATCGTGCTGATGGCCGCCCCCCACGGATCCTGGGGCCTGTTCTTCGTCGCCTTCGCCTTCTTCGGCGTGCTCATGGCCATGCGCTGGTGGACCCTCGGTCGCCGTGTCAAGGGCACGGCCTGGCTCGAGAACGCCGCCTGACGCCGTCGGCTCAGGACCGCGTCGGCCGCCCGCCCTGCTCGGCGTACATCTGCATCCGCACCTCGCGCGCGGCGGTCATATGCGTTTCGGCAATCTGGCGCGCCCGCAGTGCGTCGCGCGACTCGATCGCCTCGAGCAGCTCCTCGTGTTCCGACAGCACCGCGGTCCAGCGGTCGTCCCCCTCGAGAGTGGTCGTCGGGTAGCGCACGAGATGCACGTTCAATCGATGCAACAGGTCGACGAGCGTCGGGCTGTGGCTGGCGGACCAGATCGCCTCGTGGAAGTGCCGGTTCGTCTCCGCACGCTGCCGCGGGTCGCTCCCGGCGGCGACCATCGCGTCCTGCGCGACGCGCAGGCGTCGGCGGTCGAGCTCGGTGGCTCGCTCCGCCGCCGCCCGCGCGGCAGCACCCTCGAGGGTGATGCGCACGTCGTAGATGTCGATGATCTCCTCGGGGCTCGTCTCGCGGACGCGCACCCCGCGCGGCAGTCGTTCGACGAGGTCCTCGATCTCGAGGCGGTGCAGCGCCTCGCGCACGGGGGTGCGTGACGTGCCGAAGTCGGTCGCCAGCTGGTTCTCGGACAGCACCTGCCCCGGCACGATGGCGCCGACCACGATGGCCTCGCGGATCTCGTCGTACACGCTCGTCGCCATCTCGGCCTCCTCGGTCTCGTACGAACCTACCCCGGGACGATTAGGCTGCGGTTCCCGCGCGACGGCCGAAGACCATGCCGGCCGCGAGCCCTGAGCCGCCCGGATAGTTGCCCGAGAAGAGTCCGCCGAGCATCTCGCCGCACGCGAACAGTCCGGGGATCGGTTCGCCGCGCTGGTCGAGCACCCGACCGTCGAGATCTCCCTTCACACCGCCGAAGGTGAAGGTGATACCGCATGTCACGGGATAGGCGTAGAACGGACCGGTCTCGATGGGCGCCGCCCAGTTCGACTTCGGCGGGACAACGTCCGCGCGACGGTGGTCCTTCACCGTCGGGTCGAAGGTGACGTCGCGGTCGATGGATGCATTGAACGCGTCCACCGTGCGCCCCAGTGCGGCGCGCTCTACGCCCATCGCGTCTGCGAGCTCGTCAAGGGTGTCCGCCTGGTGCACGCCGATGCCGGGCATGTCGTACTCCTCGGTACGCAGCATCGGTCGCAGCGAGGCGTCGAAGATCTGCCAGGCAATGGATCCGGGCTGCTTGAGGATCTCGCGACCGTACTTCGCGTACGTGTAGTTGCGGAAGTCCGCACCCTCGTCCAGGAAGCGTTCGCCCTCCCGGTTCACGATCATGCCCAGCGGGTAGCTCTGGCGCGTGAGCCGGTTGGTGAGCTCGCGATTCGACTCGTTGTTCTCGGCGCCGGCATCCCACTGCACCGAGTGGCACGTCGACCAGTCGCCGCCCTCCGCCGCGCCAACGGCGAGCGCCGCTGAGATCATGTCGCCCAGGTTGTAGGGCGTGCCGCGAACCTTCGCGTTCGACCATCCCGAACCGAGGTGCTTCTCGCGCAGCTCCGGACTCGCTTCGAAGCCGCCCGCGGCGAGGATGACGCTCTCGGCGCGTAGTTCCAGCTCGTCCTGACTGGTCTCGTCGGTGGCACGGACGCCCACCACGCGTCCGTCCTCGACCAGCAGCGACGTCGCACGGACTCCGTAGCGGACCTCGGTCCCGAGCTTCGCGGCGACCGCGGTGTGGTCGGCGATGAGACCCTCGCCGCCGCCGACGTTGCCGATGTGCAGACCTCCCCAGAACAGGTAGGTGCCGTCGGGCCGGTCGTAGGCCTGTCGCTCGTACATGAGGCGGTACTTGAGGCCGAGCCCATGTAGCCAGCGCACGGCGTCCTGCGACTCGTGCACGAGCACCTCGGCCATGGCGCGATCGGTCTTGCCGTCGGTCACCTTGACGAGGTCTGCGAGATACTCCTCCGACGAGTACGGCGGTACCTCGGTGCGATCGTGTCGCTCGTCCGACTCGACGATGTCTTTGAGGTCGTCGAATCCGCCATGGTTGATCCGCGTCGCGCCGGCCGTGTAGAAGCTGTTGCCCCCGGACATGTCTCGCTGACCGCGCTCAACCAGAACGACGCGGCGCCCGCGCTCGGCTGCCGCATGCGCGGCGGCGAAGCCAGCGTTACCGCCGCCGACCACGATCACGTCATAGCTGGAATCCGTCATCTTCGATCCTTCCCGTGGCCGCACGTCGGCCGTCATTGTCGGATGCCCCTGAGGTCACCCTCAGGTCCATTGTATACATATGTATGCGGTGCTCTGCCCGTGGCGCGAGCGAGCGGTCATGCGCAACCCCGGTACCGTGGGAAGGTGGCACGACGAACGGCCGCGATGCCCGAGACACGGCCAGGAAGGGGGCGAGGTGCTTGACAGACACGGTGTACGACCGGATCCGAGCAGCAATCGTCTCCGGGG
>NZ_DYXM01000134.1 GCF_020742175.1 Dietzia timorensis | reverse complement strand
CGGCACAGCACAAGTCCACCGCGTCTTCGCGGCGCGGCCTCGGTCGCTGCGCTCAGCTACCGAGGCCGGGTGCGGATCAGTTCATCATGAACGGAGGGAGGTCGATGTCGTCATCATCGGTTCCGCTCCGCGACGGGCGCGGCTCGGGACGGTACTCCGGCCGCGGCTCCGGCTCGGGGCGACGGCTCTCGCCGAGCGCAGGGCCCGCACTCTGGCGATCCTCGCCCTCCGCGCGGTGGCGGCCGGCGGGATCGGTGACGTGCTTGCGAGCGCCACCCTCGAAGCCCGCGGCGATGACGGTGACACGGACCTCGTCGCCGAGGGCATCGTCGATGACGGCGCCGAAGATGATGTTCGCGTCTTCGTGCGCCTGCTCCTGAACGAGCTGCGCCGCCTCGTTGGTCTCCATGAGGGACAGGTCCGAGCCGCCGGCGACGGTAATGAGGACGCCCTTGGCGCCTTCCATCGTCGTCTCGAGCAAGGGTGAGTTGATCGCATCGAGCGCGGCGTTGCGGGCGCGCTGGTCGCCCGTCGCCGAACCGATACCCATGAGCGCGCTGCCGGCGTTCGACATGACGCCCTTGATGTCGGCGAAGTCGGTATTGATGGTGCCGGCCTCGGTTATGAGGTTCGTGATGCCCTGAACACCGTTGAGGAGCACCTCGTCGGCGTTCTTGAACGCGTCGATCATCGACACCGACGGATCGGACAGCTGCAGGAGCCGGTCGTTCGGAATCACTATCAGGGTGTCACAGGCACCGCGAAGCGCCTCGATGCCCTCTTCGGCCTGCTTGCTGCGGCGCTTGCCCTCGAAGGAGAACGGACGGGTGACGACACCGACGGTGAGAGCGCCCTGCTTGCGCGCGATCGAGGCGACCACGGGGGCCGCGCCGGTGCCGGTGCCGCCGCCCTCTCCGGCGGTGACGAACACCATGTCCGCGCCCTGGAGGACGTCGTCGATCTCGTCTTTGTGGTCCTCGGCGGCCTTACGGCCGATCTCCGGATCCGCGCCGGCGCCGAGGCCGCGCGTCAGATCGCGGCCGACGTCGAGCTTGACGTCGGCATCCGAGAGCAGGAGAGCCTGCGCATCGGTGTTGATGGCAATGAACTCGACGCCCTTGAGACCGTCTTCGATCATCCGGTTGACGGCATTGACGCCGCCGCCGCCGACACCGACGACCTTTATAACGGCGAGGTAGTTCTTGGGTTCAGTCATGTGGGGATGCGCCCTTCCCTCTTAAGTTGCGGGTGTGCATGTGTGCTGTGCGGTCCCTGAAGGCTCTACCCGATAAGCAGAAGTCTAAACCTCTACTAAAGGGTTAAACTTGCAGGTCAGCGCCTCAACCGACGGGCTGAACGTTATGAGACCTAATGCCGATTTTCCATGAGGCGCGCCGGAATTTCGATGCCGTGTCGCAATGGATTCACCGCCGCGCAGCCGCACACCCGGCGAATGTGACTCACGTGGCGGAAGTGACCGGAATAACAGCTACTCGGACGACACCGGCATCGAAGGATTGGACACGTTCCATCTCTGACCCGGCCGGTCCATGACCGCTGCGAACGACGCGGCCTTCTCCTCGGACTTCTCGACCGAGCCCCATTCGATGACGCGCCCGTCCGCGAGGGTGACCTCATAGCCCTGCGGCGAGCGCGAGGACACCGACGTGGCGATCTGTTCCGCGCCGGCCTGCGTCGTCGCGGTGCGCAGCGCCTCGGAGATCTCGACAATGTCCCGGACGGCCTGCGGCGCGACCTCGAGAGACACGTCGGAAAGCTCCGCGCGCAGCAGTCCCTCGGGAACGTTGCCCGATTGGTCGTAGTCGACGCCTTCGCGGTCGAAGATGTGCGGCGAGCCGTCAATTTCGACGACCACGGCCGGTTCGCGCTCGACGATCTCGATGCGCAGGGTCGAAGGGTATGCCCGCACCACACGCACCTCGGACACGTTCGGGATCACCGACACGCGCTGGGCCACGTTGCGCGAGTCGACCTGCAGAAGCGGCGTCCCGTTCGACACCGACGCTTGCTCGATGACCTCGGCCCGCTGCTCGTCGGGGACACCGGTGACCTCCACGGAGCGCACCGCCAGAACCGGAAGGAAGTACACGGCGAGATAAGCGAGCACGGCGATGACGGCGACGATTGCCGCCGCCCCGGCGATCCGGTTGTTGCGGCGCTTCTTCCTCCGCACCTCGGCGCGCACCGCCGGGTCAGACAGCCGCACACGCTGGCTGGAGCTGCGCACCGTCGCGGCGTCCGCCCGCGCCTGCGGGTCGTCCGGCAGCGTCGGTTCGACGTCCCCGGGCTTGCGATCGCCTGACTGGCCTCGACCGGGATCGTTCATCGGGCGTCCCTCCCGGCAAGGTCGGCGAGGAGCAGCGGGCCGACCGTCGTGATGTCACCGGCGCCGATCGTGAAGCAGGTATCGCCCGGTCGCAGGACCTCCAACGCTTTCGCGCGAAGGTCGTCGAGGTTCGCCGCGGTCGACACCTCGACGCCCACGTGCCCGGCGACCAGAGCGGCGTCGACGCCCGGAACCGGCTGCTCACGCGCTCCGTACACCTCGTTGACGATGACGGAGTCCGCCAGCGACAAGGCCTCGCCGAATTCGGCCGCGAACAGCTTCGTACGCGAGTACATGTGCGGCTGGAACAGCGCGATGAGGCGTCCGTGTTCCGGCCCCTCGGAATTGATGGCCCCGCGCGCCGCGGTGAGCACCGCGCGCACCTCGGTCGGGTGGTGGGCATAGTCGTCGTAGACGCGGACCCCGCCGGATTCGCCCTTGAATTCGAAGCGTCGCCCGACTCCCCCGAACCCGGCGAGACCGGCCGCAAACGGCCCGGACCGTGCGCCGACCTCGCGCGCCGACAGCAGCGCCGCGGTGGCATTGAGCATCATGTGCGTGCCGGCGATTCCCACGGAGACGCGGTGCGACGCACCGTCCATGAGCAACGTGCCGCGCGTGGTGTTTCCGGCGATCTCGATCTCGGAGATCTCCGCCGCCACGCATTCGGCGAGGTCGGCGGGCAGGGCGGACGCGTCGGTCGTGTACCCCGCGACACGGATTCCCGCGGCTTTCGCCCGCCGTGCGCGCTCGGCAGCTCCGACGTCATCCAGACAAGCGACGAGGCACCCGCTGGAGGAGATCCGCGTGATAAACGTGTCGAACACGCCGAAATACTCGGCCTCGGAAGCGAAGTGGTCCATGTGGTCGGGCTCGGCGTTGGTGAGGATGACGACGTCCGGCTGGTAGTCGACGAGCGAGCCGTCGGATTCGTCGGCCTCGGCGACGAAGATCGGGTCGGCGCCGCCACGCGCATTGGTACCCAGCTCGAGCACCGTACCGCCGACGGCGAATGACGGGTCGACGCCCGCGGTGAGCATGCCGGACACGAGCATCGACGTGGTCGAGGTCTTGCCGTGGGTGCCGCACACCATGATCGAGCGGCCCGAGGCGGCGAGCCGGCCGAGTACCTGCGAGCGCGTGAGGACTTCGATGCCGCGCTCACGGGCGGCGGCAAGTTCCGGATTGTCTGCCGGTATCGCCTTTTTGCTGATGACGACGGAGTCTGGCAGCTCCCCGGACAACTCGAGGTTCGCGGCGTCGTGGCCGATGGCGACATGGGCTCCGAGCTCGCGCAGCTCCGCGATCGTCGCGCCGTCGCGCGCATCTGATCCGCTCACGTGAACGCCCTGGCCGAGGAGGATGCGAGCGATAGCGCTCATGCCCGCGCCGCCGATGCCGATCAGGTGGACGGTGCGGAACTCGGGCTCGCTGCTGCTCATCTTCGGTGGTGCCTTCGGTGTCGAGTGGTGGACGGTTGTCGTTGGGCGCCGCTAGTCGCGGGCGTCCATGAGCGCCAACGCCTTTCGGGCGACCTTGTCTGCGGCGCTGCGGGAGTCCGAGCTCATCGCGGTCGCCGTCATGGCGCCGAGCGCGGACTCGTCGGTGGCCAACGGGATCACCGTATCGCGCAGGTAGTCGGCATCGAAGTCAGCATCGGCGACCTGGAGCGCAGCACCGGAGTCGACGAGGGATTTCGCGTTGAGCGCCTGCTCGCCATTGCCGATGGGTAGCGGGACAAACACGGCGGGCAGGCCCGTGGCGCTCACCTCGGCGACGGTGATCGCGCCGGAGCGGCAGACCACGAGGTCGGCGGCTGCGTAAGCAAAGTCCATTCGCTTGATGTACGGCACCTGCGCGTATCCCGCCGAGTTATCGCCGGGCACGTCCGCGAGCTCGAACTCCTTGCCCTCTCCTGTGGCGTGGATTACCCCGACCCCTGCGCGACGCAGGTCGTCAGCCGCACCCGCGAACGCGGCGTTGAGGGTTGCCGCGCCCTGCGATCCGCCGAATACGAGCACGACCGGGCCCGATTCGCCAAGACCGAAGAAGTTCCGCGCGGCCGCGCGCAGCCCGGCGCGGTCGAGCCCCGTGATCGCATCACGCACGGGATTTCCCACGACCTCGGCGCCCGCGAGCCCCGAACCGGGCACAGCGGCCATGACCGCGTCGGCAACGCGCACGCCGAGCTTGTTGGCGAGCCCCGCGCTCGCGTTCGCCTCGTGGACGACGATCGGCGGGCGCCGCCTGGTAAGCATCATCGCGAGATAGACCGGCACGCACGCGTACCCACCGAAACCGACGATCACCGACGGCCTCGTCTTGCGCAGCAGTGCGCGGGTTCCCGCGATCGCCTTGACGAGGCGGTACGGAAGCTTGAACAGGTCCATGTTCACCGTGCGCGGCAGCGGCACGGGGTCGACGAGTTCCAGGGTGAACCCGCGCTCCGGCACGATGCGGGTTTCCATCCCACGCGGGGTGCCGACCGCGCGCACGTCGACGCTCGGGCGAAGGCGCCGCAGCGCCTCACCCACCGCCAGTGCCGGCTCGATGTGCCCGGCGGTGCCCCCTCCGACGACCCATGCCGTCTCCGGTGCGTTCACCCGTTCCCCCTTGCCCGGTATCCGCGCTGCCCGCCGCGCGGCGGCTGGGTGCCCTGTCGTTTCGGTTGTCCCTGTCGCGACGCCGAGCTCGGTGCGCCGCCATTCCGGGGCACGCTGCGCAGCTGGCCGCGCCGCTCGCCTGCCCTCGACGTCTGTTGCGGTTGTTCTCTACGCCCGGGCGCTCCGCGCATCGTTTCCTGACGCCGCTCGTGCTCACGCGCGGGCCTGGATGTGCGCCCGGTCATCGCGCGGTTCATCTGTCCTTCGCGCACGACGGGCACGGACTCGTAGCGTGCGCGCGGGCTCTGCACCGGCTCGCCGTACCGCCGTCCCGACGTGGACGAGCGTCCGGGCTGTCCCGCCGGCTTCACCAGGGGCTCCGGGGTATAAGGCTGCGGCGCGGGAAGCGACCACCAGTGACGCTTACCGCCGACCCTGGACTGGTAGTCGGAGATCGCCTCGGGCTCGTGGCGGGCGCAGTTCGCGAGAAGGCCGAGCGATGCGAGCGTCACCACCGCAGAGGAGCCGCCGTACGAGATGAGCGGCAGCTGGATGCCGGTAACCGGCAGAAGGCCGACGACGTAGCCGATGTTGATGAAGGCCTGCAGGGAAATCGTCGTGGCGACGGCACCGGAGACGAGGCGTCGGAACGGATCGACAGAACGGGTCGCGATCCGAACGCCGACCATCGCGAGGCCCACGTACAGCGCCACGACAAACGTCGCTCCGATCCAGCCCAGTTCCTCGCCGATAATGGCGAAAATGAAGTCGTTGGACGCCTCGGGAAGGTAGTACCACTTCGCCGAGGACTGTCCCAGGCCTTGTCCGAAGATTCCGCCTTCTGCCAGGGACATCATGCCCTGATAGGTCTGGTAGCCGGCAGCGCCGGTCTCTTCGAGGTTGCCCTTGAGGGTGTCGAAGTAGACCTGCACGCGCGACATTCGGTAGGCGAACATCGAGGCGAACACCACGAAGGCGACGACAAGCAACGAAAGGAACGCCAGCAGCGGCTTCCACGGGAAGCCGGCGAGGAAGATCAGCACGACATAGGCGATCACGATGGCGGTTGCCATGCCCATGTCCGGGGCAACGAGAACCAGCCCGCCTACGAGTATCGGCGCGATCGCGGCAGGCCAGAAGTAATCGCGCAACGATGCGGTGCGGATTCGGGGAGCAAGCACGCTGGCGACCCAAAGGATCACTGCGAGCCGTCCGATCTCGGCCGGCTGGATCGCGAACCCGCCGAGCTGGATCCAGCCACGCGAGCCGTTGACCTCGCTACCGATCCCCGGGATGAGCACCGCCACCAGCAAGACAAGCGCGACGATCAGGAACGGCGTCACGAGTTTCTTCAGGGTGGTGAACCGGATCCTCATCGCGCAGTAGAACGCCACGAGGCCGATGGCGACGAGAATGCCCTGACGGATCAGGTAGTAGTACGGGCTCGAGGTCTCCGCGAACGCGCGCACACTGGACGACGATTGCACCATGACCAGCCCGATCGCGACCAGAAGCATCGTAATGCCGAGGACGAGATGGAAGGACGCCGTGGGGCCGCTGAAGCGGTTGACCAGCGCACGCCAGGCGGCTTGCAGACCGCTCTCCGCGCCTGGGTCGTCGCCGCCCCGCGTGGGTTCGACCGCCGATTTCGTCATCGGTCTTCCTCGCCTTCGAGGGCTGCGACGGCAGCGACGAAGCTGTCCCCGCGATGCCCGTAATTGGTAAACATGTCCATCGACGCGGCTGCCGGCGCCAACAGCACTGTGTCGCCCGGCCGAGCAAGCTCGGTGGCGGTACGCACAGCGGAGTCCATCACGGACTGCGAGTCGCGCTCCGGTGCGGCTTCCGATGTGTCGTTATCGTCTCCCGAGGGGAGCTCAACTACGTGGACCTGCGGCGCGTGTCGGGACAACGCCGCCGCAATCTCAGCTCTGTCACGGCCAATGAGCACCACGCCGCGAAGAACAGGTGCAACCTCGGCGACGAGTTCGTCGACGCTCGCCCCCTTGAGTAGGCCGCCAGCGATCCAGACCCGCATCCCGCCGGCGAGCAGCGAGGTGCGCGCCGCGTGGGGATTGGTGGCCTTCGAATCGTTGACGTAGGCGATTTCATTTATCGTGGCGACCTCTGCGGCGCGGTGCGCCGCCACCTTGAAACCGTCCAGAGCGGCCGCGATGTCCTGGTGGGAGACGCCGACCGCTCGGGCCATGGCGGCCGCCGCGAGCGCGTCGGTCTGCCCCGCTGGACCCGCGGGGCGGACCCGAGCGGCCTCGTAGAAGGCGGTGCCGTCGCCCGCGTTTGTTTCGACCTCGTCGACGAACGCGCGATCGACGAGGGAACCACCGACGATTCCCAGTTGCGCTCTCTTCGGCTCCGCGACCGTCACGGACACGTGCGTAGGCGCAGGGGCATTGCCCAGGAGGGCCACGGCGGCAACGTCGTCCGCGCCGACGACCGCGACGTCGCCGGTGAGTACCTGCGCCTTGGCTGCCGTGTACGCGGCCAGAGAGCCGTGCCAGTCGAGGTGATCCTCGGCGATATTGAGCACCACTCCCACGTGGGGCGTACAAGACGGCGCCCAGTGCAATTGGAAGGAGCTGAGTTCGGCCGCCAGATAGTCCACCCGCGGCTCGGCGAGGAGCACGTCGGGCACCGGAACCCCGATGTTCCCACACGCGGACGCGGCCAGCCCGCCGCTGGAGAGCATATCGGCGAGCATCGCCGTGGTCGTGGTCTTGCCATTGGTTCCGGTCACCGCGAGCCACGTGCGCGGCGAGCCGAAGCAGCCTTCCTGATCCGCGAGCCAGGACAGTTCGACGTCTCCCCACACTGGGACCCCGACCGCCGCGGCCGCGAGAAGCAGCGGGGAATCCGGACGCCAACCGGGAGAGGTGACGACGAGGTCAACCGCGCCCGGCGCGGTGAAACTCTCGCGCGCTGCGTCGACACTCACGGTTGTGATCGACTCACGCGCGGATTCGCCCTCGCTCACGACGACGGTTTCGCGGAGCGCTTCGAGCGCTTCGGGACGCCCGTCGGCGACGGTCACCTTTCCGCCCAGTCGGAGAATGAGACGGACGGCCCCGGGGCCGGAGACACCGGCGCCGGCGACAAGCACCTTCGATCCCAAAATCTCGGATGCGCGGTTGATGGCCATGTCTACTCCCCTGTTGGGCTCGGTGCGTCGTGCTCGGCGCGTGCGTCCGACGTCATAGGTGAATCGGTGGGCACGCTCTGCACGCCGATCCTACCGTTACAGGTGGGACAGGTGTTACTGGTGTGGTTAACGGCTCCCCGGGGTGCGGGTAAATGCGGCTACAACGCCGCTGCGGCCAGCCACTCCCCGTAGAAGATCGCCAGGGCCATGCCGCACGAGATGATCGTGAGCAGCCAGAAACGGATCGTGACGGTGGTTTCCTTCCACCCGCCGAGTTCGAAGTGGTGGTGGATGGGGGTCATCCGGAATGGGCGGCGCCCTGTGCTGCGGAACATGACCACCTGGATGACCACCGAGGCGATCTCGAGCACGAACAACGAGCCCGCGACGATCATGAGGAGCTCGGTCTGCGAGACGACGGAAACACCGGCGATGATGCCGCCGAGAGTGAGCGAGCCCGTGTCGCCCATGAAAATCTTCGCCGGTGCCGCGTTCCACCACAGGAAACCGGCGCAGGCGCCCATGGCGGCCGCACAGATCACCGCGATATCGAGCGGGTCGCGGACGGTGTAGCAGCCGAGGAGGTTGTCGGAATCGCCGCCGACGCAAGAGTAGCGGAACTGCCAGAAGGAGATGATCGTGTAGACGGCCATGACGAGAGCGACGGCGCCGCCGGCAAGCCCGTCGAGTCCGTCGGTGAAGTTCACCGCGTTCGACCACGACCACACGAGGATGAGGACGAAGATCACGAACACGAACGCGGGCATCGAGATCGAGATGAAGTCGCGGGTGAACGACAGGTTCGTCGACGCGGGTGTGAGGCCCTGATCGTTGCGGAAGAACAGGACGAGGATGCCGAACAGGATCGCCGCGGCGACCTGGCCGAGCGTCTTCTGCAGCTTGTTGAGGCCGAGGTTGTGCCGCTTGACGACCTTGAGCCCGTCATCGAAGAACCCGACGAGGCCGAGCGCGGTGGCCAAGAACATCACGAGTAGGCCCGATGCGGTGAATCCGCCCCCGCCGATAGTGAAGAGCCCGGTGAGACCTGCAGCGATGTAGCCGGCCCAGATGCCGATCACGATCGCGATACCGCCCATGGTGGGCGTGCCGCGCTTGGCCTGGTGGCTCTGAGGACCATCCTCACGAATGGTCTGGCCGTACCCGAACCTGCGGAAATACTGGATGAGCAGCGGGGTCAGGAAAACCGACACCACGAAGGCGACGATTCCCGCGACGATGATTTGCGTCATTAATTGTCCTCCAGCAGGCTCTCGGCCACCGTCCATAGGCCGACGGCCTGCGAGGCCTTGACCAGAACGACGTCCCCGGGGGCTAGTCGATCGTTAAGAATAGCGAGCGCGTCCTCGGCGGTCGCCACGTGCTCGGCTTCCGCGCCCCACGAGCCTTCCTGGATTGCGCCCTGGAACAGCGCGCGCTGGGGGCGGCCCAAGCCGACGACGATGAGATGCGAAATGTTGAGACGGACCAGGTAACGCCCGACGAGATCGTGCTCTGTGATCGATTCGTCGCCGAGCTCGCCCATCTCCCCGAGCACGGCCCAGGTGGACCGCGGTGGATTCGTCGTCCGCGCCATCACCGCGACCGAACGCAGCGCGGCCTTCACCGAATCGGGATTGGCGTTGTACGAGTCGTTGATGATCGTGACGCCGTCGGCACGGGTCTGCACGTCCATCCGCCTAGTCGAGCGCGCGGTCGCGCCACTCAACGATTCCGCCACCTGCGCTAGGGACTGTCCGCATTCGATCGCAACGGAGGCAGCGACCAGGGCGTTGGATACCTGATGTTCGCCGTGCACCTTGAGCCGCACCTGCGCAGTCTCGCCTCCGTAGTTGAGCACGAAGGATGCGCGCGCCTCGTCGTCGATCTCCACCGCGGTGGCGTAGACGTCCGCCGCTGCAGAAAGCCCGACGGTGCACACTCGCGCGTGGGTGCGCGTGGCCATCGCCGCGACCTTGTCGTCGTCGGCATTGAGAATCGCGAGACCGGAAGCGGGCAGCGCCTCCACGAGTTCGCCCTTGGTTTGAGCGATGACGTCGCGCGAACCGAATTCCCCGAGGTGGGCGGTGCCCACGTTGAGTACCGCGCCGATATCCAGTGGAGCGATCTCCGTCAGGGCTGCGATATTCCCCGGGGCGCGGGCGGACAGTTCCAGAACGAGGAAATCGGTGGACTCGTCGGCGCGAAGCGCCGTCCAGGGGTGGCCGATCTCGTTGTTGAACGAACCGGGAGGGGCAACGACGGCGCCGGCCGGCTCGAGCACCGAGGCGATGAGGTCCTTGGTGGAAGTCTTGCCGGCCGATCCGGTCAGGCCGACCACGCGCAGCCCGTGGTGCTCACGAAGCTGATCCACGTTCGCTCTGGCCAATGCGCCGAGCGCAGCCAGCACGGCGGCGCCGGAACCATCGGTGTCCGCGGCGAGCGCCATCGCGTTGGTCTCGGTCGGCGCGAGGCGTGGGACGACGATCGCCGGCGCGTCCACCTCTGCCGCTGTCAGCGCTACGACCGCGCCCGATTCGAGCGCGGCGGGAATGAAGTCGACACCGTCGACGCGCTCCCCGGGTAGCGCGAGAAACAGTCCGCCGGGACGGACCTTGCGGGAGTCGAACTCGACGGGACCGGAAATCACCGTATCCGGGTCGGCTGCGTCGGTGAGCCGTCCACCCACGATCTGCGCCGCGTCCCGCAGCGTCATTTCTTTCACTTGCCTTCTCCCTGGTCGCTGTCTCCGTTGTCCGGGAGTTGCCACGCCTCGAACTGCGAGCGCTCGCTCAGCGATTCGCGCGCCGATTCCCTATCGTCGAACGGGTAGACCTTACCTGCCACCTCTTGGCCGGTCTCGTGCCCCTTGCCCGCGATCACTATCGAGTCCCCCGGCTGCGCCCAGTTGATGGCATCGGCAATGGCGGCGGCCCTGTCCCCTATTTCCTTGATGACGACGGAGCTCCCCGCCGGCATGGAGGCAAGTTTGCGCTCTGCTCCCTCCACCACGGCTGCCCGAATTGCCGTCGGGTCTTCGGTGCGCGGATTGTCGTCGGTGACGACCACGTATTCCGCCTTGCCCACGGCCTCGGCGCCCATCAGCGGGCGCTTCGCGGTATCCCTGTCGCCCCCCGCGCCGAGAACGACAGCTAGACGTCCCCCGGTCGATGCGCGGACGCTGTCGAGCACGGCGCCAACAGCGGCGGGCTTATGCGCGTAATCGACGAGGACGCGGAAGGGCTGGCCGAGGTGGACGGGTTCGAGCCGGCCGGGAACGTGCGCGGAGGCCAGACCGCCTGCCGCAGCGTCGAGATCGAGTCCGAGCTGCTCGCTGATCGCCAACGCCACCAGCGCGTTCGCCACGTTGAAACGACCGGTCAGAGCGAGTTCCACGACGTATTCGCGGCCCTCACGGAACGCGGAGAACCGTTGTCCGCCGCCGTGGGTGGGCGTCGAACCGCCTGCCGTCCAGTCGGCGTCGGTTCCCGGAATGGCAGACACCGTGACCGCATCGGGACGCAAGTCGGCCATGCGCCTACCCCATTCGTCGTCGATGCAAACAACGGCCTTCTTTGCAGGCAACACGCGGGATCCGTAGTCGACCGCGGTGGTGAGCAGGCGGGTTTTCGCTCCGAAATAGTCGTCCATCGTGGGATGGAAGTCGAGATGGTCCTGGGACAGGTTGAGAAAGGCCCCAACGGCGAAGCGGACGCCGTCGACCCGCCCCAGACGAAGTGCGTGACTGGACACCTCCGCGACAATCGCCTCGGCACCGCGTTCGCGCATCGCCGACAGTAGGTCCTGGAGCTCCGGAGCCTCCGGCGTGGTCAATGCGCTGGGCAGCGGTTCACCGGCAACGCGGGAGCCTGTCGTCCCGATGAGGCCGGCCACTTTTCCGGCGCCGCGAAATGCCGCTTCCACGAAGTAGGTGGTCGTGGTCTTTCCCGAGGTGCCGGTAATGCCGACGGTAGGAACGTGACTCGAGGGGTTGTCGTACACCGCCGAGGACAGAGCGCCGAGCACTTCCCGCGGGGCGGGGTGAATGATGCACGGACATTGACTTCCGACGTTTTCGGCGACGAGTTTCGCGCCCTCGGGGTCGGTGAAAACCGCTACCGCCCCGTTTTTGGCGGCCTCACCGGCGAACTGGGCTCCATGCACCCTTGCGCCTGCCAGTGCGACGAACAGGGTCCCCTCCCGCGCGCTCTGGGCGCGGATCGTCGCCGACGTCACGACCGGATTCGCGGCCTCCTCGCCCCCGCCCGCACATTGAACGTCACAACCGATGACGGCGGCGAGCTCATTGAGGTCATGCACGCGTAGATCACGTCCCTTTCTCGAATTACCAGCCATCGTGTTTACGTCCCGCTTCTAGCGTGTCAACGGGCGAGGTGTCGAACCAATTCTCGTAAGAACACTACCGCCCGCCACCGCGATCTGGCGCACCACACTTGGACATGGCGGCCGCGAATGTCGCAGTACCGGATCGACTCGCCGCGCCGGCGTCAGCCCTGTTCGAGAGTCAGCGGCCGGCCCGGCGCCGACGGGGCGATATTGTCGCGCGTAGCCAGCCAAGCCGCGATGTCGTGGAACAGCGGTGCCGCACTCTGCCCGCCCTCGCCATGCACGCCGCGCACAGGGTTGTCGAGCATGATGCCGATGACGTATTTCGGAGCATCTGCAGGGAATACTCCAGCGAACGTGATCCAGTAGTTGGAGTTCGAGTAGCAGGAGCATTCCGGGTCGATCTGCTGCGCCGTGCCGGTCTTACCGGAAACCTGGTAGCCCTCGACGCCGGCGGCCGTTCCGGTTCCCCCTTCGAGGGTCACGCCCCGGAACATATCGAGGACTGTGTCTGCGGCGTCCTTGGAGACAACCTGCTCCCCTTGCGGCCGTTCGGTGTCGGTTACAGAGCCGTCCGGCTGGGTCACAGAAGACACGACTCGCGGGGGGATTCGCTCGCCATGATTGGCAACGGTTTGGAACATCGAGGTCATCTGCAGGAGCGTCATCGACAGGCCCTGCCCGATCGGCAGGTTGGCGAACGTGCCGCCCAGCCAGTTCTCACGGTCGGGCACCATGCCCGCGGACTCGCCCTCGAGCTCGATCCCGGTCTTCTGTCCGAGACCGAACTTCTTGAGGTAATCGGCATAGGGATCCTTGCCGACCCGGTCGGCAAGCATCAGTGTGCCAACATTCGACGACTTGCCGAAGATCCCGGTGGTCGTAAACTGTGCTGGCCCGTGCTCCCAGGCGTCATTCACGGTCACACCGGCCATTTCGATGCTTCCGGGGACAGTATGCACTTCCTCCGGATCGGTCACTCCCATGTCGATAGCCGCGGCCGCGGTGACGATCTTGTTCACCGAGCCCGGCTCGAACGGAGTGGTCACCGCCCGGTTGCCCAGATCGGCCCCGCGCTTGAGTTCGTCTCCGACACCGATCGCCGGGTTGAAGGTGTTGTCGTTCGCCATCGCGCGCACTTCGCCGGTCTCTGCGTCCAGGACGACGGCGGAGGCCCCGCCGGACTCCGAATTGTCCTTGGCGCTCTGCACGGCGCGCTGAACGTACCACTGCAGATCGGAATCGACGGTCAATTTAACGTCGCCGCCGTCGACGGCCTCTTCGGCGGTGCGAATACTCCCCGGGATCACCGCGTTGTCCGGCGTGATGTCGAAGGTGCGGCGTCCGTCGATCCCGCCGAGTACGTCGTCATACTGTGCTTCAAGCCCCTGGAGTCCGGTGAGGCGGCCGTTGTCACCAGAGCTTGTGGCGCCGATCATGTTCGCTGCGAGGGAACCTCCGGGATATTCGCGGATATCGACGCGTTCACTGCCGACCATCGGAAAGTCCCGAGTGATCGCGTTGGCTTCAGACACGTCGATGTTCCTCACCAGATAGGTGAATCCGTCGTCGCTTTTGAGCTTGTCCTTGATCTCGGCGCGGTTGATCTTATCGCCGAGAACCTCGGCGAACTTGTCGGAGATGTCGTCGACCAGCTGATCCCAATCGGGCTTTTCCGGATCGGTCTGGTGGCGCTCGTCGGCGTTGTCCCGTTCGACCGAAGGCTGAATGGACAGCGAGCGGGCCTCACGTGTGAAGGCGATGGGTTCGCCCCGGTAGTCCACGATCTCGCCTCGAGTCGCCGGCATGACCTGTTCGACCATGCGCTGATTCGCGGCCTGCGCAGCCAGCTCGCGCCCACCGATCGTCTGCACCCACAGCAGTTTTGCCAATGCGACGACGAGCAGAAGCACGACGATCGCGCGAAGGAACTTGAATCGCGAGTCGGTCTGCGCAGTCGTGCGTATGGGCTTGCGTGCCCCTGCGGAACGAGACGACGGTTTTCTCGCACCTTGCGCCTCGGCGCGCTCGTGCGGGGGTCGTCCGTTCATGTGCTCTCCTCCCGCGATCGTGCCCGGCCTGGGCCAAGGTCCACCTCGGATATTCATCGCTCACGCGATGGCTTTGCGTTCTCAACCCGGAAATTACCTGTTCCCGGTTCGAATCATTCGATCTACTGCGGCGCGTCCACCGGTCCCGGCGCTGCCGGCGGAACCTGTGCGTCTCCTGCGGGTGCGGGAACTTCCGCCGGGGCCGGTACCGGCGCGGCCTCGTTCGCAGCGGGGGCGGGAAGGTCTGCCACTCGCCGTCCCGCGCCAAGGTCCGGAACGTGCGCTTCTTCCTGCTGGTGGGGCACTCGAAGCCCACCTTCGTTGTCGTTCGTGGCCTGGCCCCGCTCGGAGGGCAACCCGAACCGATTCGAATCGTTTGACGTCGCGCGACCGCGATCACCGGACGTGCTGCGTTCTGCCTGCAGGGGCTCGATCGGGGCGCCTAGCGTTGCCTCCTCGGGACCTTCGACACGTGTCGTTCCGTCGTCGTTGCGCACGATCATCGGCGATTCGAGGACGGTTACCATTCCCTGGTCTGCGGCCTTCCGCGCAAGAGCCTCGGCGCTTCGGTCGGATTCGATTTCGGTGAGCAGGGCGTCGCGCTGCTCACGAAGCAACGCGATGTTGTTCTGCTCGGAACGAAGGGCGTAGGTGTCCTCTGTCGACTGAGCCGACAGGAACAACGTGAACCCGATCCCCGCGACAACCAGTATGAGCACCACGGCGACGAACGGGATCCGGGTGACCACGTGGCGCAGTGCAGCCGCCCGGTCCGCGAAGGTGAGTGACGCCGGAGCCGACTCCGGCACTCGACGCCCACGAACACTCGGCGGCGCGGACTTGCGCGTTCGCGGTTTCGGCGCCGCGGGGGCAGCGACGCCCCGCGCGCCCGGGCGCTCCATCGTTACCGTCTGCGCACCGGCCGACGGGCGTGCACGGGACGAAGATCCCGTCGCGCCGCCCTGCCTGCGAGTCGATCGATTGGCAGTGCGGTCAGAGCGGACACGTCCACGTGACGGAGTGCGAGAGCTCATCAGCGGTCCTTCCTGGGCAGCTTTCGGGGAGCGATTCGTTCGGCGCAGCGCACACGCACCGAGGCCGATCGTGGATTGCCTTCGATTTCTTCGTCGGAAGCCTTTTCGGCCCCGCGTGTCAATAGTCGGTATTGGGCTTCATGTCCCGGCAGTTCGACAGGAAGGTCTGCCGGCGTCGTGGATCGAGTCCGGGCCGTGAGCTCCTTCTTGACGATCTTGTCCTCGAGCGAGTGGTAGGACATGAAGATCACGTTTCCGCCCTCTCGAACGAGATCGAGGTAGAGGGTGACGGCGCCGGAGACGGCTTCCAGCTCAGCGTTCACCTCGATACGGAGAGCCTGAAACGTTCGCTTCGCGGGGTGCCCTCCGGTCCGTCGGGCACCGGCGGGAATCGTGGAGTAGAGAAGCTCCACGAGTTCGGAGGAATTCCTGAACTGCTCGGTTTCCCGGCGCTTGACGATGGCGGACGCGATTTGCCGCGCGAAGCGTTCTTCGCCGTATTCACGCAGGATCCTGGCGAGGTCTTTCGCGGAATATTCGTTGAGCACATCGGCGGCAGTCATTCCGGCCGTGAAATCCATACGCATGTCGAGCGGCGCGTCGACAGAGTAGGCGAATCCGCGCTCGGGAACATCGAGCTGCATCGATGAGACGCCGAAGTCGAGCAGCGCTCCGTCGATGCACGGTCCGGCGTCATCAGCCGAGAAGTCGGGAATCGCCGCAGTGATCGCTTCGGCATCGTCGAATCGTGCGTGCACAGGCGTGAAACGATCGGAGTACGCCGTCAGCCTGCGCCCTGCCATTTCCAGCGCTTCGGTGTCCCGGTCCACTCCGATGATGTGGAGCGTGGGAAAACGCGACAGAAGGTGGGCGGAGTGTCCGCCAAGTCCGAGAGTGCCGTCGATGATCACCGGGGTGCGCCCCTCGTTCACGGCGGCATCGATAGCGGGAGTGAACAGATCGATCGTTCGCGCGAGCATCACCGGGATGTGCGTTGCCGATGGAGAGTCCACCACCCACCTCCTCCCGAGAGGCCACGCCGGCCGATTGGCCCGCTGGTCGTACAGATCGTGATTTGAGTCCGCAGTATCTTGAGGTCCCCGCCCAGTGGGACCTGGCGTTGGGGAAGTACGCCAGGGCACCCTGGGCGAAGGCCGCAAGACACTCCGCGACGGAATCGATCCCAGCGGGACCGCTTCCTAGAACTCGATACCGAGCGACGCGCCTTCCATCTCCGAGAACGCCGGAAGATTTTCTTCGTTGTAGCGATCCCATGCGGTTGCGTCCCAGACTTCGAGGCGCTCGCCCAACCCGTTGACCACGCAGTCTTTGTCAAGACCCGCGTACCCGCGTTGGCCGGAGGGGATGGAAATTCGTCCCTGCTTATCGAGTTGTTGCACGTCCGCTCCGCTGACGAGGATTCGGTAGAAGGCCATATGCCGCGCGGAGCGGTTGGCCGTCGGGCGAATCTTCTTCACCAGTGCGTTGAACTCGTCTTCCGGGAAAACCGACAACGCATTGGTGAACCAGTTGCATATCACCAGCCCGTTTTCGAGCGGTGCTCGAAACTTCGCCGGAATTGTCAGTCGTCCCTTGTCGTCGAGCCTGGGGCGATACGTCCCATACCCGACGAAAACGGGCTCCCGCTCATCCGTGGAGACAGGCGAGTCGGTGGAATCCACCAGCCACCTCCCGTTCCCCGTATCCGTGGCCGTGTTTTATCGAGGGCCCTGGACTACATCTGAGCGACTTGCGTCCCCCACTTTACCCCACTAAGCCCCACATACAAGACTTCATCCCCACTTTGCCCCACGCACTTACATAGCTGCAGTTCAAAGTGGATAAATTGTTTGAAAATTCGGGCGACACGCTTGGCATCACCTATCGGCAAGATTCTTTAACTGGGACTAATCGTAGCCAACGTGGCAAATGTTAAACAAGTGAATAGTAAAACTACCGCGCGTGGAGCAAAGTGGGGAGCCTGGGGGAAGAATGATGGAGGAAAGTGGGAACTTGCGGGTAAAGGCGGGTTTCGGGCCATGAGGACGCAAAAAACCCTGCCACCGCGAAGGTGACAGGGTTTGTGGGCGAACGTGGGGAGCTAGCTTCTAGCGCCCTTCCTCGAAGCGCCGCCGGAAGCGCTCTTCCATCCGATCACTGAAGTTGCCGGACGGCTTGTTTTTCGACGCCGGGCCGTTTTGACCTCGTGGCCCCTTCTTCGGTGCCGCTGTACCGCGGCCGGGCGACGTAGCGCCCTTCTTCTCGGGCGAACCCGGGTTGGAGAGCAACGCACCAACGCCAGCGCCGAACATAATGATGAAGCCGAGGAGACTGACGATGGGAAAGCCCGCCGGCTTAGGGCCGAACGCTAGACCGACGATGAGTAGCGCAAGCCCGACGAGCCCGACGAGCACAAACTTCCACAAGTTTGGACTGATGCCCGACGACGAGGAGCTTCGACGGACGTTGCTCGCAAACTTGGGATCGTCCGCGTAGAGCCCGCTTTCGATCTCGTCGAGCATCCGCTGCTCGTGCTCTGAAAGTGGCACGGATCCTCCCTTGGCTGGCGTTTGTCACGAGGCTCCCATGCGCACTGCACGCGGTCCCCGATTTTTGCTGGGCAGTGTGTACAACGCGCGACGCAAACTTTTCGTTCCCGCCGAATTATGGCGCGCTTTTTTCACCACCATCATACGTCCAATCGCTCGGGCCGTTACCAATTAATCCTCCAGAATTTCCTCACAAAGGGCTAGGCAGCAGCAATTTCTTGATTCTGCTCTGCCTCGACTCTCTCGAAGAACTGCCCGACCGCCCACAGGAACTGTCGAGCGAATTCGCTGTCGACGTTTCGCGGAAGTCCGGCATCGATGGCCGAAACCAGGTTGGAGTAACCGCGAAATGCGCGCGCCCACTCGGCCACCGCCGGGCATTCTCGTTCGAGCCGGAGCCAGACGTTGTTCGGGCCTCTCCGTGGCGGCGCGCCCAGCAGGAGCGCCCCTTTCTCCCTCGCGCTCCGGTAGGACAAGGCGAGTTTTTCCTCCGGGCTGCGCGCCGAGACCGCCTGTTCCCTGAGCAACTCGGCCCTCCGCGCGCGGCCGACAAAAGTCGAATCCCGCCGTGCGCCGCGCGTGGAGATGGTCGTCGTCGCCGCTGCTCGATGAATGTTGGTGTACATGAAGTTCCCCGATTTCTTGTGGTTTCGATTACGGATAGAACTTATATTCGCCCACCGACATTCGTCCTTAACCAGCGCAGATACCTCCAGTTCCTCCGTAAGGTCGGCACATTGTGGTGTTATGGATGGGTGGAAATACGTATCGTCTCTCTTTCGCCGGCAGAGTTTCGGCTACGGGTGCGCGAGGCGTTGGACGTATACGTTGCGGCGATGGGCTACTCCCCTCGGCTTTCCTGGCAACGCAGCCCCGTGTGGCACGAGCACAGCCGCTGGGCCGATTTCTCGGCGGTCGCGGCCTTCGTCTCTCAGGAGGACGCAGCCGAGCTTGCTGTTTCGGTGCATGCGGACGCCACGGCCACCCGCGGCCGTGGAAGACGCTGGTGGTTCCGCCGGTCGCACCCCGCGGCCGCGTCCGCACCACAGGATCTCGATGTCCGGGTCGTCCCGGCTCCGGCGGACGTGCAAGGCCTGGCAGACCAAACACCTCCGACGTCAGACGAGGTTTTGGTCGGCATTTGCTACGGCTACCGCGCCCGCCGGGGTCAATGGTGGTTCGACCGAGTCTCGGCGGGTGCGCGTTCCGCGGGGACGCCGCTGCCGGAGAAGATGGCCGAACTCACCGAGCTCCATGTTCTGCCGGCTCTTCACGGGCATCGAGTCGGGTGGGCTCTGCTTCAGTCGTTTCTCACGACTCGGGCAGAGAGTTCGGTACTCCTGTCGACTCCCGAGGTCGAGGGCGAGACGAACAACGCGTGGCGTCTGTACCGCCGCGCAGGGTTCTCCGATGTACTGCGCGATTTTCTCTTCGAAGGCGACCCCCGCAGGTTTGCGATCCTCCGAACCGACTTGGCCCGGGCCGCAGCGTCATCCGCCGCAGCCGGGATAGGCGCGGAATGACCGACGCGCGAAGCACCACGAGAGGTGGATACGATGCCGTGGTCATCGGCTCGGGGCATAACGGGCTTATCGCCGCGGCGTACCTTGCGCGTGCCGGCAAGTCGGTGGCCGTGCTCGAGCGAGACAGCGTCCTGGGTGGCGCGACGTCCACCGTCGAGCGCTACCCCGGGCACCTCACCGATCGCGGCTCGTCTTCGCATCTGATGATCCGGCACACCGGCATCATCGAAGAGCTCGAGCTGAGCCGATTCGGTCTCGAATATTTCGACTGTGATCCGTGGGCATTCGCGCCCGCCCCACCAGGCTCGGGCGAACCGCCGCTGGTGTTCTCGGCCGATCTCGACACCACGTGCGCGTCGATTGCGGTCGCGTGTTCGGAACGCGATGCTGTGGCGTATCGCGAGTTCGTCGCGGCATGGACGCCGCTCGCAGAGGGCATGATGGCGAGCTTCGGCGCGGCGCCGAACCCGTTGGGCCTGGGAAAACTGGTCGGCACCTATGGAATGCGCCATCCCCTCGCGCTCTCCCACCAATTTCTCTCCTCCGGCGATGCGCTCCTGGATTATTGGTTCGACTCCGAGCGCCTCAAGGCGGCTCTCGCGTGGTTCGGCGCGCAGTCCGGGCCGCCGATGTCGTCTCCGGCAACTGCGCCGATGATCGGCTTCGCGGCGCTCATGCATTCGATCCCACCCGGTAGGGCTCGCGGCGGATCGGGCGCGCTCGCCGACGCGCTTATCGCGAGCATCAGGTCGAACGGCGGCGAGGTCTTTGCCTCTCATCCCGCCACCTCACTGAATCAGGATGACGGCGGAGCGTGGACCGTTCGCGCAGGCGACCGGGATTTCCGCACTCGCTGCGTCATCTCCGCGGCCCACGTTCTCTCGACTCTCGAGCTCGTCCGCCCACTCGTCCCCTCCGCCGATTGGTCCCGCTGGCGGCGCGGGATCCGCACGGGTTTCGGCGTCGGAATGCCCGTGCGCGTGGGAACCGATCGACTTCCCAATTACGAGGGAGCACGCATCGAGGACAGCTCGCACGGGCTGCAGCTGCTCGTAACCGACCGCAAGCTTCTCGACCGGCGGTACGGCGTAGCTTCCGCGGGCGGCCTCGACGCCGATCCTGCGGTGCTCGTGATGAGTTTCTCCTCTCTCGATCCGAGCCTGGCGCCGGCCGGGAAACACGAGTTGACGCTGTGGTCGCAGTGGCATCCGCGGCACTTGGCCGGCGGCCGCAGCTGGAATGACGTCAAAGAGACCGAGGCCGACCGCATCATCTCCGCCGTGGACGCCTATTCGCCGGGGTTCGCCGACTCGGTCGAGCACCGGTTCGCCCAGTCCCCGCTCGACCTCGAGCGCGAGCTCGGGCTGTGGGGCGGAAACGTCATGCACGTCGAGATGTCCCTCGACCAAATGCTCCCTTTCCGGCCCCACCCGGAGCTCGCGCAGTACCGAATTCCCGGGCTTGAGGGACTTTTTCTCGCCGGCGCCTCGCAGCATCCGGGCGGCGGCGTCATCGGCACGAGTGGGCGGATCTCGGCCTCGCTCGCGCGCTCGTACCTCCGCAAAGCTTTGGCAAGGAAGATGCTCTGAGATGATTTTGGCGAGTCGCGACAAACAACCCGCGCCCTACCCAGGCAGAATGGTGTTCTGTGATGACCGTTAATGCCCCGAACAACCGCACCCCCGAGAATTCTTCGGGAGAGGCGCATCGACAGACCGGCGGCTACGGGCCGGCGTGGCTCCGCCGCGGCACGCTGCTGTCGCTGGTTGTCGCGCTGGCGTTCACCCTGTCGGGCTGTCTACAGCTGGGAGCCGATCTCTCGGTGAGCAAGAACGATACGGTCTCCGGCCGCATCCTGTTGGCCGGGGACAACGCCGAAGAGGCTTCCGTGCTCAACGGACTTTCCGTCCCCTCCGGGCTCGAGGAGAAGGTCCGCATCTCCAACTACGCGGCCAACAACTTCTCGGGCAAGGAAATATATTTCACCGAGCTCAGCTTCGCCGACGTCGACACCATGGTCATCGGCCTGCAGGTGGATAATTCCCGGCCGTACTCGATGAGCTTCCGCCGTTCCGGCGGCAAGGTTACGTTCGAGGGCAGCATCGACCTCACCGGCGTCCCCCCGGGGCAGACGGGCGGAATCCAGTCGCGTATCGACCTGAGTTTCCCCGCTCCCGTGGAGAACACCAATGGGACCATCGAAGACGATCCGAACCGCGTCTCGTGGTCGCCGCAGGCGGGGACTGTGAGCACGCTTGAGGCCAGCACGAGCTATCCCGACCCAGCCACGCGCGGCTTCGCCGTGTGGCTCATCGTCGGTATCGGCGCGGCCGTCCTGGTGTCGATTCTGGTGATCCTGCTCGCCCGGTCCTCGCGTGCACGCACGGACGCGGGCATACGCTCGCCGCTGTGATGCGCTGAAATAGGAGCGGGCACGGGGCCAAGCCCCCGGCGCACGAGCCCGCTCCCGCAGCGATTAGGCGAGGACGACTCCCCCATGCGCGCCCACCTCGGGCGCCATGCCCAGGTTGGCGAGTACCTCCTGCGTCGCGCGGGAGAAGTTGAGCGTATTGAAATGCAGGCACGGGGCGCCCTCACGAATGAGCCGCTCACACAGGTTCGTCGCGAACTCGATGCCGACCTCGCGAACCGCCGCACGATCTTCCATATCTCCGCTGCCTGCTGCTCGCGTGAGGCGGCGCTCGAAATCGGCCGGCAACTTCGACCCCGAAAGCTCGAGCATCCGGCGCACCGAGCGAAGCGAGGTCACCGGCATGAGGCCCGGGATGATCGGCTTGGCGCCCTGCTCGGGATCCGCGGCGACCACGCGATCGCGAAGCCGGAGGTAGTCGTCGACGTCGAAGAACATCTGCGTGATCGAATATTCCGCACCGCTGCGCAGTTTCGACACGAGAACATCGGTGTCCACGTCGAGCGTCCTTGCCCGATAGTGCCCTTCCGGGAACGAGGCAACGCCCACCTCAAAGGAACGCTTGTCTCCGATGAGCCGAACCAGTTCGTCCGCGTAACGGAGACCACCCGGGTGCTGAGTCCATTCCCCCAGCGGATCTCCGGGCGGATCCCCGCGCAGCGCGAGGATATTGTGCACCCCTGCATTCGCGTATTCGTCGACAAGAGCGTCGAGCTCCTCGACGGTATGTCCCACGGCGGTCAGGTGCGCGATCGGCAACAGGGCCGTGTTGTCGGCGACCTCGCGCGTGATGCGCAGAGTGCGGTCGCGGGTCGTCCCGCCCGCCCCGTACGTCACGGACACAAACGCGGCGCCCAGCTGCTCGAATACGGAGGCGGCGCGCCACAAACGCTCCTCGGCCGCCTCGTCGCGGGGCGGGTAGAACTCGACCGAGAAAGGGATCCGCGCAGTTGTGGAAGCCGACATTCGCGCAATGACGCCATCATGAGCAGTCGTGTGCGAATCGTGGGCGTTCCCGGCGGTCACTACGTCGAGCCTCCTGTGTCAGGGAATGAAGTTCCAGGCCAGTCTAGGGATCAGCTCATCTCCCCTGCCAGTGAACCCTCGGTTCACGCCCCGGGCGTGCCGCCGTCGTGCTCGCGATAGGGTGACAGATGCACGTGCGATCACCCGAGATCCAGCACGGCAGAAGATCATGGCCGACGGGCGGCCCCGGGCGAAAGGCTGTAGCAGCTGATGAAGGATGCGACAGGCACCGACACTTCACGGACGTGCTCGGATCCCGCGTCCGCCATCCAGCGTGAATTGGAGAGCTTCCTCTCGCGACGCCGCGCCTTTCTCTCGGAGATCGACGGCCGCTGCAGCACCATCGCCGACCGGCTCGAGAGCTTCGTCCTCGGCGGTGGAAAACGGATGCGGCCACGTTTCGGCATCGCTGCCTACTGCGCATGTGCACCGACCGGCGACTCGACCGAATCCGCGGACATCGACACCGCGGTCAAGGCCCTGGCGGTACTGGAACTAATCCAGGCGTGCGCGCTGATCCACGACGACATCATCGACGCCTCGGCCACCCGGCGAGGCCTTCCCACAGTCCACGTCGCGCTCTCAGCCGAACACGCCGAAGCCGACTGGAGCGGCAACTCCGACGCCTACGGCCGATCCCAGGCCATCCTCCTCGGCGATATCGCCCTGGCCTGGGCGGACGAAATGTTCTCCGAAGCGCTCCTTGATTGCCCGACCATGTCGATAGAGCTTTTCCGTCGTGCGCATGCGGTGTGGGCGGATATGAAAACCGAGGTCCTCGGCGGGCAGATGCTCGACGTGCACGCAGAAGCCACCGACGCCTCCGACCTCGACACCCCCGCGCGGGTCAACCGTTTCAAGACCGCTGCGTACACGATCGAGCGCCCGGTGCACCTCGGCGCGGTGCTCGCCGGTGCGCCGCCGGAAACCATTGCGGCGCTGCGGACTTTCGGGGTGTCCATGGGTATCGCCTATCAGCTTGTCGACGATATGCTCGGCGTCTTCGGGGACCCGGAAGTAACCGGAAAGCCCTCGGGCGACGACATCCGCGAGGGAAAGCGCACGCTGCTCATCAACTATGCGCTCAACGAGGCTTCGCCGGCGGATGCCGCGGAATTATCTCGCGTGCTCGGTGCCGATCTGGGTGCGGAGCAGCTCGCACGGTCCCGCGATATCCTCACCGCCAGCGGAGCCGTGAACCACGTACAAGAAGAAATTGAACGTCTGACGTCGGAGGGCCTTTCCGCCCTGGACCACGCGGCACTCGACGCCCCTGGCGAGGAAACGCTGCGTGGCCTCGCCGGGCGGGCCGTCGACCGGGCGTTCTGAGAAGCGCCGCCGTTTCGTCTTCCATGAATCACTCTCCCTCCTCCACAAGCCACGGCGCGGCCGACCCTGATGTTCCCAAGTCGATAGCCGGCGCGCATCGCGGCGGTGGCGGCGCGGGTGCGCTCGCGCCGATTCTCACCGGGACGCTTGGTGCGTGCATGATCTCGGCCGGTTCTTTCGGCGCAGGCGCACAGGCGGGCGAGATCGGGCTTGCGGGCAACGACGCCCTCGCATTTCTCGCCATCGGTTCGGGCGCGGTGGCGTCGATGATTCTCGTGTGGCTCGGCGTCATCCTGTGTTGTATTGCGTGGTTGGCGCTCGGAAAAGCCGTGGCGTCGGGAACCGCGGTCCGGTGGTGGGTCGTCTTCGCCGCATGGGCGATACCGCTGTTGCCGGCATTACCGGTGTTTTCCGGTGACGCCTGGACCTACCTCGCACAGGGCGAAATGCTGTCAGGGCCCGCCGACCCCTACGTCGACGGCACCGGCGCGGCCGGCGGTGCGATGTCCGCCAATGTCCACCCGGATTGGCGCTTCACTCCCACCCCATACGGACCTCTACATCTGTTGATTATGCAGGGGACGGCGGCGCTTTCCGGTCACTCTGCGTGGCCGGCGATCATCGGTCTGCGCGTGGTGGTCTTCGCGTTCCTCGCGCTCGCCGCCGTGGCACTGTCGCGCCTTGCGCGCCTCACCGGCGCATCGCGCGATCATGCGCTGTGGCTAGGCGTAGCCAATCCGCTGGTCGTGGTGCATCTGGTCGGCGGGCTCCACAACGACGCGATAATTCTCGCGTTCGCGCTCCTGGGCATGTGGTTGTCCGTGGCGGCCGCAGCGGCGGCGCCTCCCCGATTGCGCTGGGGTCTTCTGGCCGGTGCCGGAGTCGCTATCGGGCTGGCGGGGACGATCAAGGTGACGTCCCTCCTCCTTCTCCCCTTCCTCGCATGGATCGCGGGGAGAGCATTCTTTCGCGCGTTCGCGCGCGGTGTCTGGATGACGGCGTTCGCCGCCGTCACCGGTGCCATCGTGACTCTCGCCAGCGGCGCCGGTATCGGCTGGATGGACGCGTTGTCGGTGTCCGATCGAGTCGTCTATTGGATCGCTCTGCCCACGGCCGGCGCACATCTCGCTGACTGGATCGGAGTGTCCAGCTTCGAGAACGCCCTCGCGATCGCGCGCACATTGTGCATGGTGGCAGGAGCATTGATGCTCGCGGTGTGCTGGTGGTTGGCGCGCCCGGTCGCGAGCGAAAGGGACAACCTCGATACCCTGCGTTCGCGGACCGGCGGTATATTCGCGTGGCTCACCATCGCGTGGACCGCATTTTTCGTGGTCAACGTTCTCTCGTGGCCGTGGTACTGGACGGTCGCCGTGGGCACGTTGGCGGCGATACCCGCGACTTACAAAGGCGCCCATCAAGCGCGCGCCCTTGCGGTCGCCATCATCGTGTTCCAGCTACTCGCCACGGACCCGGGCGGCACGCCGAC